>JAHBWF010000139.1 GCA_019637105.1 Labilithrix sp. | reverse complement strand
CGTAGCCGCCGGTCGCGAGCGCGCCGGCGTTGCAGTGGGTCAGGACGGTCGCGCCGTCCGGGACCAGCTCCGCGCCGAGCGCGCCGAGCGCGCGGCAGGCCGCGACCTCGTCCCGGTGGAGCTCGCGCGCGGCGCGCGCCATCGCCTCGGTCCGCGCCGCGAAGTCGAGCGACGCGTGCTCGGCCGCGACCGCCGACATCCGGTCGAGCGCCCACGCCAGGTTCACCGCGGTGGGCCGCGAGGCGCGGAGCGTCGCGTCGGCGCCCCGCATCGCCTCGAGGAACGACGCGGCGTCGCCGCGCGCGTGCGCGGCGGCGGCCACCACGCCGTAGGCGGCGGTGACGCCGATCGCCGGCGCGCCGCGCACGACCATGTCGCGGATCGCCTGGGCGACCTCGTCGGCGCGCGCGTAGTACTCGTAGCGCTCGAGCGCGGGCAGCTTGCGCTGATCGAGCAGGACGACGCGGTAGCCCGGCATCAGCTCGGCGGCGGAGTACGCCGCGCCGCCGATCGGCTCGGGGTGCGGGTGAGCCTGGCCGGTGCGGAGCGTCGGGACGCCGAAGCGCTGGCTCTGCCCCTTCTCGTCGTTCATGACGGCCTCGACGCGGGATCGGCGCCGGCGAGGCGCGACTTGATCTCCTCGCCCACGGTCAACAGGTCGTCCGCGGCCCGCTCCTTGTCTCCCTGGACGTAGGCGGCGAGGCCCTCGGCGCCCACGATCGCCAGGCTGACGTTCACGCCGCGGGCGGTCAGCTCGGCGCCCACCTCCGGGTGCTTCAGGAGGGTGACGAGGTCCTCGAAGACCTCGTCGAGCTCTTTCAACGGGAGCGGCTGATCGGGCATGGGCCCATGATCATTCGGCCAGCCGCCCCGCAAGTCAAAGGTGAGCTGCACAGGTCGCAGCGGACGGCGGCGCCGCGCTACGACGGCGGCGCCGCGCTCACGACGGCGGCGCCGCGCTCACAGCGCGCCCGAGCGCACGACGGCGGCGCCGCGCTCACGACGGCGGCGCCGCGCTCACAGCGCGCCCGAGCGCACGACGGCGGCGCCGCGCTCAGAGCGCGCCCGAGCGCATCGCCTTGCGCTGCTTGTCGACGTTCGCCGCGGGCGCGCCGAGCTCCGCGGCGCGATCGAGCGCGCGCTCGGCCTCCGGGCGGCGTCCGAGCTTCGCGAGCGCCCACGCGCGGCCGAGCTGCGCAGCGGCGTACGAGGGCTTCTGCGCGGCGATCGCGTCGTAGGCCGCGAGCGCCGCCGCGGCGTCGCCCCGGACGACGGCGACGGTCGCGAGGCCGAGGAGGTTCTCGGTGCTCTTCGGATCGGCGGCGAGGCCGCGCCGGTAGGCCTCCTCGGCGCCGTCGAGGTCGCGCACGTTCAGGCGAGCGAGCCCGAGCACGTGGAACGTCTCCGCGTCGGTCGCGCCGCGCCGCGTCGCCTCCTCGAGCCGCTGGGCGGCCTCCTCCGCCTCTCCCCAGCGCGCCGCGCGCATGCCGCCCTCGCGCGGCCCGGCGGGCGACGAAGGGGCGACGCTCGCCGCGGTGTCGTAGGCCGCGAGGGCCTCGTCGAAGCGGTGCGAGAGCTCGTAGGCGTGGCCGAGCTCGATCCACGGGACGGGATCGCCCGGCAGGCGCCTCTCGAGCTCGGCGACCTCGCGGCGCGCGCCGTCGATGTCGCCGGTGAACGCGAGGACGCGGACGTAGAGGCGGCGCGCCGGGACGTCTTCCGGGTGCTTCGCGAGGTGATCGCGCAGCGTGGCGATCGCCTCCGGCTCGCGGCGGAGCCGCACGAGCTGCTGCGCGCGCTCGATCGGCCCCTGCGGCGCGCATCCGCCGGCGAGCCCCGACAGGACGAGCGCGCACGCGAGCCACGACAGCGCTGCACCCTTCCGCACGCAGCCATGGTAAGGCCTCGGACGCGGAGAGACACATGGACATCACGACGATTGGCGTCCTCGGCGCCGGGCAGATGGGCGGAGGCATTGCGCAGGTCGCGGCGGCGGCCGGCTATCAGGTGGTCCTCGCCGACGCGAGCCAGGAGCTCGCGGACAAGGGCAAGGCGAAGATCGGCGCGATCCTGGGCAAGCAGGTCGACAAGGGCAAGATCAAGCCCGAGGACAAGGACGCGCTCGTCGGGCGCATCCGCACCGTCGCGTCGACGTCCGACTTCTCGGCGTGCGACCTCGTGATCGAGGCGGCGACCGAGAACGTCGAGCTCAAGCTCGCGCTGTTCCGCGGCTGCGACGCGGCGATGAAGCCCGGCGCGATCCTCGCGAGCAACACGTCGAGCATCTCGCTCACGAAGCTCGCCGGGGTCACCAAGCGGCCCGAGCGCGTGATCGGCATGCACTTCATGAACCCGCCGCCGCTGATGAAGCTGGTGGAGATCGTGCGCGCCGTCCAGACGAGCGACGAGACCTACGCCGCCGTCCGCGCCGCCGCCGAGAAGATGGGCAAGACGTGCACGACGTCGAACGACGCGCCCGGCTTCCTCGTCAACCGCATCCTCATCCCGATGCTCTGCGAGGCGTGCTTCGCGCTGCAGGAGGGCGTGGGCTCGCCGGCGGACATCGACACCGGCGCCAAGCTCGGCCTCAATCACCCGATGGGCCCGCTCGAGCTGAGCGACCTCATCGGGCTCGACACGGTGCTCGCGATCGCCGACGTCCTGCACCGCGACATCGGCGACGACAAGTACCGCGCGCCGACGATGCTCCGGAACCTGGTGGCCGCCGGGTGGCTCGGCAAGAAGACCGGGCGCGGCTTCTACGAGTACGACGCCTCCGGCGCGAAGAAGGCGGGCTGACCATGGGGAACACGCTGCTCACCGAGCGCGACGGCGCGCTCGTCGTCCTCACGCTGAACCGCCCCGAGAAGCTGAACGCGCTGAACGCGGAGCTGCTCGGCGAGCTCGACGTCTCGCTGGCGGCGCTGGCCGCCGATCCGTCGATCGCGTGCGCGATCCTCACCGGCTCGGGCGACAAGGCGTTCGCCGCCGGCGCGGACATCGCGGCGATGCTCGACATGTCGACCGAGCAGGCGCGCCATTTCTCCGAGCTCGGTCACCGCATCTGCTCGCGGATCGAGCGGGCCCCCTTCCCCGTCGTCGGCGCGGTCAACGGCTTCGCCCTCGGCGGCGGCTGCGAGCTCGCCCTCGCCTGCGACTTCCTCTACGCGAGCAACAAGGCGAAGCTCGGCCAGCCCGAGGTGAACCTCGGCATCATCCCCGGCTTCGGCGGGACGCAGCGGCTCGCGCGGCGCGTCGGGATCGCTCGCGCCCGCGAGCTCTGCTACACCGGCGACACGATCGGCGCGGACGAGGCGCTCCGGATCGGCCTCGTGAACGCGGTCGTCCCCCACGCCGAGCTGCTCGGCAAGGTGAAGGACGTCGCCGCGAAGATCGCCAAGAAGGGACCGCTCGCGATCGCCCAGTGCAAGCGCGCGCTGTTCTCCGGCGAGGGCGTGCCGCTCGACACGGCCAACGCGCTCGAGACGCAGGCGTTCGCGATGCTCTTCGGCACCGCCGATCGGCGCGAGGGCATGGCCGCGTTCGTCGAGAAGCGCGCCGCCGCCTTCGAGGGCCGCTGACCAAGGGCCGCGGACGCGGACGCGCTCGGACGAGCCCCGGGGGCGAGCCGCGGCGGAGGCGGATGACCGCGCGCGAGCCGATGGGATAAACTCGTCGCCGTGGAGTGCGCGGCTCACCCCGGTACGGTCGCAGCGGGCAGCTGCAGCGTCTGCATGAAGTCGAGCTGCGAGCCCTGCCTCGCGTACGACGTCGACGGGAGCGCGGCGTGCGCGTCCTGCGGCCCACGCGAGGACGACCGCAGCCGCGCGCTCGGTTCGGCCCTGCTCACGTTCGTGAGCGTCGGCTACCTCGCGGCGCTCGCGGTCGGCTACCTCGTGTTCCGCGCGCGGCCGTTCGTCGGCGGGCTCGCCGCCGTCGTCGCGATCGCCCTCGGGCGCGCGCTCCAGATGTACGTCCGGCCGCCGATCGTCACGCGACGCCTGCCGGCGCCGCGGGCGGGGTGACGCGGCGTCCGCCGAGCAGCCGCGGCGCCTGCGTTGACGCTTCCGGCCGGGCTCGGTAATCCTGCGCGCGGCGATGGCGAGCGATCTCCTCTCCCAGGTCCGCGCGCAAGAGACGGCGCTCCGCACCATCGAGTGGGCGCTCGAGTCGGGGCGCCTCCACCACGCCTATCTGTTCGTCGGGCCCGACGGCGTCGGCAAAGAGCTCGCCGCGTTCGGCCTCGCGCAGGCGCTCGTGTGCGAGCGCCGCGGCGGCGACGCAGGCCCCGGTCTCTTCGGCGCGGCGGAGAAGCCGCCGGCCCGAGCCTGCGGGGCGTGCTCGGCCTGCGCCCGCGCGCTCCCGCGCGAGGAACTCCGCCGCACGCTCCACCCCGACGTCGTCGTGCTCGAGCGCGGCCTCTACACCGCGCAGCAGATCGGGCGGACGTCCGACGAGAAGCAGGACATCTCGATCCATCAGGTCCGCACGCTCGTGCTCGCGCGCGCCGCGTTCGCCCCGCACGAGGGCCGGGCGAAGGTGTTCATCATCCGGCGGGCGGAGGAGTTGAACCTCTCGGCCGCGAACGCCCTCCTGAAGACGCTCGAGGAGCCCGGCGACAAGACCCACTTCATCCTGCTGTCGTCGCAGCCCGAGGCGCTCTTGCCGACGATCCTCTCGCGCACGCAGCGCGTCCGCTTCGCGCCGCTGCCCGACGACGTCGTCGCCGAGCTCCTCGTGGCCTCCGGCGTCGAAGCGGCTCGCGCGGAGGACGTGGCGCGGCTCGCCGGCGGGAGCGTCGAGACCGGGATGCTCCTCGCCGATCCCGAGGAGAGCGAGGCGCGGGAGCAGTTCGTCGAGCGCGCGCTCGCGGCGACGGCGAGCTCGGGCGTCGAGCCGCTGCTCGCCCTCGCCGAGAGCGCGAAGAAGGACAAGGACCGGCTCCCGTCGAACGTCGCCGCGCTCGCGGCCGCGCTCGCGGCGCGCGCCGCCGACTCGGCGCGCGCCGGTCGCCCCGACGCGGAGGCGCTCGCGATCCGCGGTCGCTTCGCGCTCACGGCGCTCGAGCACCTCGCCGGCAACGGCGCGGCGCAGCTCGTCGTCGAGGCGATGCTCATGCGCATGCGCGCGGTGTGACGAGGCCCCGGCGACGCGCGCGCGGCTCACGGCGTGCGCGCGGCGGGACGACGAGGCGAGGCCCCGGCGACGCGCGCGCGGCTCACGAGTCGAGCGTCGTGTCGCCGGAGGCGATGACCTCGAACGAGGCCCGCTCGAGCTCGAGGCCGCGGTACGCGCGGACGACGCCGGCGTTGCCCTTCAAGACGACGAGCCGCTCGGCGCCCGCGGAGGCGTACTCGGCGATCACGACGGCGTCGCCGACGTCGGGGGCGCCCACGCCGATGCGCCGCGGGCGGAGCGGCAGGCGGCGCGCGCGCTCGAAGCGAACGCCGCCGTGCTCGACGGCGCTCGGCGGATCGCCTCCGACGAGGATCGCGCTCGGATCGAGCGGCTCGAGCCAGAACACGCTGTCCCGCGGGCGCGCGCGGACGTAGACGGCGCAGTCTCGCCCGGCCTCGGGCGCGACGAAGAGCACCGCCACGGGGATCTCCTCCGAGAGCACGAGGCCGCCGGCGAGCCAGGCCTCCTCGCCGGTGATCCGCGTCAGGACGTCGCCGAGCTGACACACGAAGCCGTCGAGGCGGACGCGCTCGCCGCGCAGCGCGGGGCGCGCCTTCCGCGTGGCCGCCGCCTCGCCGGGCGCGGCCTCCTCGCCCGCCTCGCCGGCGGAGGCCGGGCGCTCCTCGTCCTCCTTCTTCGGCGGCGCGACCTCCGCGTCGACCTCGGCGCGCGCGCGCGCCTCGTCCGCGTCCTCGCCGGGGCCGTCCTTCTCCTCGCCGTCCGCGGCGCCCGCCGCGCTCGCTTCGCCGCGACGCCGCGCCCACCACCGACCGATCACGAGAGCCCCGCTGGTGCCTGCTACGACGAGACCAGCGAGGATCAGGCTCACGCCGCACCTCTCCGTGGGATCACGCCGAGCGCCACCTGGAAGGCGCGCGCGCGCCGAGAGACGTCCTCGAGCGTCGCGCCCTCGGGGTAGAGGTCCGCGATGACCGCGAACGCGTCCGCGTGGGCGGCGATCGAGGGGATGCGCTCGAGCGTGATGCCGCCGATCGCGACCAGCGGCGTGCCGTGCGCGCGCGCGCGCGCCGCCGCGCGCTCGAGCCCGTCGACGCCGACGACCGGATCCGGGTTCGCCTTCGTCGCCGTCTCGAAGACGGGGCCGTACGCGACGTAGCGGGGGCGGTGCTCGAGCGCGCGCTCGAGCTGCTCGGGGGAGTGGGTCGAGACGCCGACCGCGAGCTGCGGCGCGATGCGGTGTACGAGCTCGTACGGCAAGTCGTCCTGCCCGATGTGGACGGCCTGGCACCCCGCGAGGGCGGCGAGGTCCGCGCGATCGTTCGCGACGAGCGGCACCCCGGCCTGACGGCACATCGGTCCGAGCGCGCGCAGCATGCACAGGATCTCGCGCGCGGGCAGGTCCTTCGCGCGGACCTGCAGCGCCGCCGGGCGCGCCTCGAGCAGAGCGCGGGCGTACTCGACCGGATCGGTGCCGCGACGAGCGAGGAGCTGCGTATCGACGATCGCGTAGAGGCCCTTCATTGTCGTCTCTCCACTCGGCCCCCGAGCCTGACGAAGGGGCTACTTACGCGTGGCGGCGACGTCAATCGCAACGTTCGCTTTCGCGGACACCCGACCTCGCTCGTCGATCGGCGGCGTGAGCTCTTCGGCCGCGGCGGTGTCGCCTCCGACAGACGCGCTCGGAGGCGCGCCGCTTCCCGCGCAGAGCGTGACGACGTCACCGCGCCGCAGGTCCTCGAACGGCACCCCGCGCGCGGCGGCGGCGTCGCGGTCGAGCCGCCGGATCCGCTGGCGCGCGCCGTCCTCGCGGCAGATGAAGAGCTCGAGCTTACCCTTCGAGCGGAGCAGGTCCGAGACGGCGCGGAAGCGGACGTCGCGCGAGCCGCCCTCCGGAGCGCCGCCGGGGCTCGCGGCGCCGAGGGCGCGGCCGTCGCGCCGGAGCACGAGGTAGCTGAAGGTCAGGCCCTGCCAGCGGAGCCCCGCGGCGCGCGCGAGCGGGGCGGTCCAAGGCGGCAGATCGACGGGCAGGTCCTCGTGGCACCACTCCGTCTCGACCGCGAGCATGGGGCACGGGCGCGCGTGGAGGCAGGGCGCGAACACGGTCCCCGCGCCGCCGTCGATCACGCGATCGCGGAGCGCGTGGAGGTGACGCGTCCGCTCGCGGAGCGCGGGCTCGACGATCACGAGCGCGCCGTCGGGCGCGACCGTCGTCTCGAGCACGTGCGTGACGAGCGCCGCCTGACGCGCGAGCCGCGTCGCGGCGTCGGCGCGCGGATCGATCTCGCTGAGGACCTGCCCGAGGATCACGACGTCGTGCGGCCCCCGCGCCGCGCTCGCGGCCGCGCCGGCGCCGAGCGCGTCGAGGCTCCTCACCTCGGTGGCGAGGCGGAGATCGATCGGCTCGGTGCCGAGGAGCGCGCGCGCGGCGCGGCCGATCGCCCGGGCGGCCTCGAGCACCTCGGTGTCCTCGTCGACGAGCACCGCGTCGACGCGCCCCGACGCCCCGCTCGCGGCGAGCGCGCGCACGAGCCCCCACGTCATCGCGCCGAGGCCGGCGCCGAGATCGAGGACGCGGAGCGGCCGATCCGCCGGGAGCGTCAGGGCGCCGGACGCGACGAGCTCGCGTGCCGCGCCCGCGCCCTTCGGGACGTCGCGGGGGAACGAGAACGCGATGCGCGCCTCGAGCGGGAGCTTCGTCCGCCGGCCCTCGGCCTCCGCGCGGTTGTAGGCGCGGGAGAGCTCCTCGACCTTCGGCCCGAGCCGCGCGACGTCCTTCGTCGTCAGCGGCGGTCGGTGCATCGGGCGGAGGACCTCGTCGAGGACCTCCTGCCACCGGGCCTCGAGCGGCCGAACGAGCGCCTGCGGTCGATCCACGCGCACTCCCTACCACGAGCCGAATCGGACGGCGCATCGACCGCCGCCGCGCGCCCCGGTCGAAGCCGCTCCGCGCCCGCCGGCCGAAGCGCCGCGGGGGGGCCACGACGAGGGCTGCGCCGCGAGGTCGTGACCGCGAAGCGCCACTCGGGACCGCGAAAACGCCGCTCGGGACCACGCCGAAGCCCGTTCCCACGCCCGCCGAAGCGCCGCTCGTGGCCGCAAAGCGCCGCTCGTGGCCGCGCCGAAACCCGGTCCGCGGCCCCCTCCGAAGCCGCGCCCCTGCGAGCCACGCGCCCGCTCGCGGCACCGGCTCGGGCCCATCCCGAGCCCGCTCGCGCCCGAGCCCAGCCGAAGCGCGGCTTGCGCCCAGCCCAGCCGAGGCGCCTTAATGCGGCGTCCTCGTGACCTCCTCCGAAAACAGCACGCGGCGCGGCCTTGACGCGCTCGGTCCGCATACTATAACAATTCATTACATGGTGAAGTGATGACGCGCACCATCTCGAACAAGGCCAACGGCCTCTCCCGCACGCACAAGACGGACGCCGGCCCGGCCGCGAAGGCCCGCTCGGTCGCCGCCGACGCCCGCGCGGAGAGCGCGAACGCGACCGGCACGGCGTCGCGGACGGCGGGCAAGCCGAGCCACGAACGCGACGTCTGCGGCCCCGACGAGCACGCGCGGCGCGCGCGCCTCACCGTCGTCAGCGACGATCAGCTCGAGCGCGCCGCCGCGATCTTCCGCGCCGCCGGGGACATCTCGCGCCTCAAGCTGCTCCACCGCTTGAGCGACGGCGAGTGGTGCGTCACCGAGCTCGCCGACGCGGCGGGGGTCGGCCTCTCGACGGTCTCGCAGCAGCTCCGGCTGCTCCGGGCCGAGCGCATCGTCGCCCGCCGGCGCGCGGGCAAGCACATCTTCTACTCCCTCGCGGACTCCCACGTGAGCGATCTCATCCACAGCGCGATCGAGCACGCGGCCGAGCCGCACAGCCACGACAAGCACGACGACAGGCACGACGACAGCGACGCGACCTGATCGCCATCGACCGGACACCAACCTGGAGGACACGGAGGACGACATGAGCGACCACAAGATTCACGCGGACCACGACCACACCCACGGGCCGGGCTGCGGGCACAAGACCATCGAGCACGAGGGCCACAAGGACTACCTCCACGACGGCTGCATGCACCACGTCCACGGCGACCACGTCGACGAGCACACGCTGGCCGTCGGCGGCGCGAACCCCGCCGCGTGCACGCCGGCGCACGACTGCAACAGCCACGGCAAGGACCACGCGCACGGCTCGGGCTGCGGGCACGAGGCCGTCACCCACGGCGACCACACGGACTACGTCGTCGGCGGCCACCTCCACCACGCGCACGACGGGCACTGCGACGACCACGGCCCGGTGAACGTCTCCTAAGCACCGCGTCGCGGCGATCCCCGCGCGCCGTGACCGTGACCGACGAGGACGTCGAAGGACGCCGAGAAGAAAGGCTCTGTCGGCCGGCAAGGAACTCCCGCCGGCCGTCGGGTCGATCGTCCGCCATGGCGCACGGGCTCATCGAGGCGGTCACGGCGTCGGGCGAGCGGAGGCTCGAGCGTCGTGGCGAGGCGCTCGAAGCATGCGCTTCCGCCTCGATCACGAGCTCTGCTTCGGGGCCCGTCGAGGGCCCCTCGGCTCGAGGCCCTGGTCACGCGCTCGGCCCCTACGTTTCCGGGGCCGCGCTCACGGCCACGGTCGACCGCCTCGCGCGCGGTGTCGCGCGCTCGGGCCCATGCTTCCGAGGCGCGCTCGCCGCCAAGCCTCGCGCGCTCGGGCCTCCCCCTTCTCGCTCGCGGCCCGGCCGAGGACGTCTCGTTCTCGCGTCGCGCTTACGAGGGCGTCGCGCCCGCGAGGAAGGTGCCCCCGCCTTGCGTCGCGAACGTCCCGCCGCCTTGTGTTGCCGAATGGGCCGAAGACATCGCAGCACCCTCCCGAGCGGCGCCGCCGCTCGCGCGCCCTCCGAGCAACTCCCCTGCCAGCGCGGCCCCCGGGGTTCCGAGCCGTCCCGGCCCTGGACTGTCACGATGTGTTGACACTCCCGGCCCGTGAAGTGTCCGAATTTCGGACAGTCGAGGCTTTCAAGCCTCACCCGCCCCCCCCGACGCGCGCCGCCGCCTCCCGCCTCTCGGTCTCGCCGCGCCGCCGCAGGGTTCGCCACCGCAGCGCGCGCCTCCGGAATCGCCCGGTCGCCGATCGTGTTAGGGAGCAGCCATGCTGCTCGCTCGGCCGCCCGCGCCGTCCCCCGGAGTCCATGCTCGTTCGTCGTCGGCCCCGGCTCCGGCGCCGCGAGCGCCCTCGGGTCCCGGCGCGCTCGCCGGCGCCGCGCTCCTCGCCGGCGCCCTCGCGTCGCTCGCGGGCTGCGGGACGCCCCCGCCCGCCTCGAAGGTGCCGAGCGCGCGCGCCGCGGTCCAGCGGGTCCACGCCACGCAGGACTGCGGGATCGGCATCCACGCGAACGCCAAGATCGATCACTTCGGCAAGGGCGGCCGCGTCCGCGGCGATCTGCTCGCGTTCGCCGTCTGGCCGGAGCGCCTGCGGATGGACGTCGTCAGCCCGTTCGGCGTGACGCTCGCGACGCTGACGAGCGACGGCGACAAGTTCACCCTCTACGATCTCCGCGAGAAGCGCTTCTTCTTCGGCCCGGCGAGCGCGTGCAACATCGCGCGGCTCACGACGGTCCCGATGCCCGGCCACGTGCTCGTCTCGATCCTGCGCGGCGAGGCCCCGGTCCTCAAGCACACCCCGGAGGACGCGTCGATCGCGTGGGACAGCGGCGGCTACTACGTGGTCACCATCAAGGGGACGAACGGCGCCGAACAGCGGGTCAAGATCGCGCCGCACCCGGCCGACTTCGCGCTGCCGTGGGACAAGCAGCGGCTCCGCGTGCTCGACGTCGAGGTGAAGCAGCAGGGCATCGTCCTCTACCACGCGGAGCTCTCCGACCATCGGCCGGCGCCGATGGCCACGCCGATGGTCGATCCCGACATGCTCGAGCCGCCCGTCCCGACCAGCGGGCCGACGTGCACCGCGGAGCTCCCTCGGCGCATCCACGTCGAGGTCCCCGGCAAGGACGAGGACGTGCTCTTCCGCTACGAGAGCGTGACCTGGAACCCGCCGCTGCCCGAGGGCACGTTCACGCAGCCCGTCCCGCCCGGCGTCGAGGTCCAGCGCGTCACGTGCGACCGGTGATCGTCGCCGTCGCCCGAACGACCATCGCCGGCTCGTCCGTGATGAGCCACGCCACGCCGAGCTCCGCGAGGGCGCGCGCGCGCTCCGGATCGTTCACCGTCCAGCCGACGACCCGGAGGCCCGCCCGGCCGAGGCGCGCGGCGCGCGGCGCCGTCAGGACGGCGTCGTCGAGGTGCGCCGCGACGATCGCGCGGCGGAGGACGAGCGGCAGCCCGACCGCCAGGCGCGGCGTGCGCGCGCCGACGAGCATCGCGCGCGGCACGCGCGGCGCGAGCGCGGCGAACGCGAGGACGATCGACGGATCGAAGGACGAGACGACGACCTCCGCCCCCGGCGCGCGGGCGATCGCGCGGGCCACGGCCCGGACGAGCGGCGCGCGCGCCGGGACGTCCGCCTTCACCTCGACGTTGACGATGCGCCCGCGGAGCAGATCGAGCGCCGCCTCGAGGTCCGGCACCGCCGCGCCGCCGGCGAGCCTCGGGAGGTCGCCCCGCCGGACCGCGTGCACCGGCCGCGCGTCGGCGCCGCCCGTCGCGCGCGCCAGCGAAGGATCGTGGAGGACGACCGGCTCGCCCGACGCGCAGAGCCGGACGTCGAGCTCGACGCCGGCCGCCCCTTCGTCGATCGCGCGCTGAAACGCCTCGAGCGAGTTCTCCGCCGGCCAGCCGTGGCCGCGGCCACCGCGGTGCCCGAGGACGATCACGTGCGGGGCGCGCTCAGGTCGCGAGCTCTTCGACGATCTCGCGCGCGAGCTTCTTCGCGCGCTCGACGTCGCCCGCCGGCAGCGAGATCGCGCCCACCACGGGGTGACCGCCGCCGCCGTGGCGCTCGCAGATCGCCGCGATGTTGTGCTTGCGGGCGATCGGCGCCCACGGGTTGTAGCCGATCGAGAGCTTGCACTTCGACGACGACCGGCTCAGGAGCACGGAGTACGCGCTCTCGGGCCAGAGCGCGTACGTGACGAACTTCGCGGCGACGTCGACGATCACCGAGCTGAGGTCGACGAGCACCACCGGGCCGCGGACCTCCGCGTGCTTCTTCACGAGATCGATGAAGCCCCGCTGCTGCGCCGCGAGCGGCGCGAACGCGTCCTGGACGTCCTTGCTCTTCGCCACGTCCTCGAGCGGCTCGGCGAGCAGGCGCGGCACCATCGACGCGAGGAAGGCGTCGTTGCCCTTGTGCTCCACGACCGTCATCAGGTGGAGCACGGGCTCCATCTTCGAGACGGCCATCTCGGCGCTCGGGAAGGCCGCCGAGTCGATCATGTCCGCCCAGCGCACGAGCTCCGCGGACTCCGTCGTGTCGAGGCCGAAGCGCTGCCGGCCGACGTCCGCGATGAGCTTGGTGCACGAGCCGTAGCCGCCGTCGTGGAACATGTGCCGCCCGCCGGGCGCCTCCTCGCGCGCGCCCATCTCGTAGGCCTGGCGGTCCTCGGGCGTGACGAACGCGCTCACGTGGTGGTCGAAGTACCAGGTGAGCTTCGGCGTGGCGGAGAAGCGAAAATCGAGGATCGCGTTGTCGTCGCCGGTGAGGATCGCGGGGTCGACGCCGTTCTGCCCGGGCCCGTAGCCCATGCCCTTGTAGGTGAACGCGAGCTCCTCGCCGCGATGCAGGTGCCGCATGAGGCGCGTGAACATCACGGCCGAGCAGAGACCGTCGAAGCAGTGCCCGTGTGTGGCGACGACGACGTTGCGCATGGCGTCCGGCTTTAGCACGGCGTCCGCCCGCCGGTCGACGCCGGCGCCCCGGAGGAGCGGCGCGCGGGCCTCCTCGGGTAAGCTCGCGCGGTGCGCATCCATCACCTCGCCTTCCGCACCGCCGATCTCGCGACGCTCGAGCGCTTCTACAAGGACACGCTCGGGCTCGCCGAGCTCCGTCGCGACGACGGCCGGAGCGTGTGGCTCGGCGCGGAGGGAGCGGTCGTGATGCTCGAGCGCCGCGACGCCTCCGAGCCGAGCGTCGACGCCGCCTCGATGGAGCTGGTCTGCTTCGCGATCGCGCCCGACGCGCACCGCGCCGTGCTCGCGCGGCTGACGGCGCGCGGCGTCGCGATCGAGGCGCGCACCGCGTACACGCTCTATTTCCGCGATCCGGACGGGCGCCGCGTCGGGGTCTCGTCTTACCCCCACGCGCTGACGTGACGCGCCGTCGCCCCGGAGGGCCGGGCTCCGGCGGATCGTTCCGATCCTCGCCCGTCGTGGGTCGGGACGAATCGGGTCGGATTCCTCGGCGTCCGGGGACGAGGGGCGCTCCCGACCCGTGGCAGGCCGCGATCAGGCGCGCCGGTGAGCGAACGAGCCGGATCCGGCTCGACTCCGGACGTCTGTTCATGGTCTCCGCGGCCCGACGAGCGCATTTCGGTGACGAAATGCGCTCTAGTGTTTCACCGTGCTTCGACAACCACGCTGGGCTCGAGGATCCGCTCTCCTTTTCGCGCTCGCCGCGCTCGCGCTCGCGGCGCCCGTGGCGTGCGGCGGCGACGACGACGACCAGGCCGCGCCGCCGGCGGCGGGCGACGACGCGTCCACGGCGCCCGGCGACGACGGCGGCGACCCCGCCGAGGCGTCGACGGATGCGCCGCCGTCGATCTTCACCGAGCGCCCGTACGCGGTGACGACGCCGTCGAAGTACGACGCGAAGGTCCCGACGCCGCTCGTCGTGCTCCTCCACGGCTACTCCGGCAACGCGGCCGTCCAGGACGCCTACTTCAAGCTGAGCGCGCTCGCCCAGACGAAGACGTTTCTGGTCGCCCTGCCCGAGGGGACCAAGGACGCCATCGACAACCAGTTCTGGAACGCGAGCGACGCCTGCTGCGACTTCACGCAGACCGGCGTCGACGACGTCGCGTACCTGAAGGCGGTCATCGCCGACATGAAGAGCCGCTTCAACGTCGACGCCAAGCGCGTCTACGTCGTCGGGCACTCGAACGGCGGGTTCATGGCCCATCGCCTCGCCTGCGAGCTCTCCGCGGAGATCGCCGGCATCGTCAGCCTCGCCGGCGCGGTCTACGCCGATCCCGCCAAGTGCACGGCGAGCGAGCCCGTCGCCGTCCTCCAGGTCCACGGCGACGCCGACGAGACCGTCTCCTACGCGGGCGGCTCGCTCGTCGCCGGCGCGCCTCCGTACCCGTCCGCGAAGACGACCGTGGCGACCTGGGCGGCGAAGAACGGCTGCGACGACGCCCTCACCGCGACCGGCGACACGCTCGATCTCGACACGAGCGTCGCCGGCGCCGAGACCGTGGTCGAGCGGCACGCCTGCACGAGCGGCGCCGCCGAGCTCTGGACGATCGCCGGCGGCAAGCACATCCCGACGTTCGGCGCGGCGTGGGCGGAGCGCTTCTACGCGTTCCTCGAGGCGCACCCGAAGCCCTGAGGCGCGCCCGAGGCCCTGAGGCGCGCCCGAGGCCCTGAGGCGCGCCCGAGGCCCTGAGGCGCACCCGAGGCCCGGGGCGCCCGCGCGGCCGGGGGCGTCACGGGCGCTCGTCCGTCGGCGCGGGGCCCGCCGCGCGACGCCCGCGTCGGATCAAAGGAGGTGCGGGACGTGGACGCCCTTGTCCTTCGCGCAGGCGATCGCCTCCTCGTAGCCGGCGTCCGCGTGGCGGACGACGCCCATGCCCGGATCGCTCGTCAGCACGCGCTCGAGCCGCCGGGCGGCCTCGGGCGTCCCGTCGGCGACGACGACCATGCCCGCGTGGAGGCTCATCCCCATGCCGACGCCGCCGCCGTGGTGGAAGCTGACCCAGCTCGCCCCCGCCGCCGTGTTCACGAGCGCGTTCAGGAGCGCGAAGTCGGCGATCGCGTCGGAGCCGTCCTTCATCGCCTCCGTCTCGCGGTTGGGCGACGCCACCGAGCCGCAGTCGAGGTGGTCGCGCCCGATGACGATCGGCGCCTTCACCTTGCCCGTGCGCACGAGCTCGTTGAACGCCAGGCCGACCTTGGCGCGGTCGCCGTAGCCGAGCCAGCAGATGCGCGACGGCAGGCCCTGGAACTTCACGCGCTCCTTCGCGAGCTCGATCCAGCGCCGCAGGTCCGGGTCGTCCGGCACCGCGTCGAGCACCGCCTGGTCGGTGACGGCGATGTCCTCGGGATCGCCCGAGAGCGCGACCCAGCGGAACGGCCCCTTGCCGACGCAGAAGAGCGGGCGGATGTACGCCGGGACGAAGCCCGGGATGTCGAACGCGCGCGCGGCGCCCGCCTCCTTGGCGCATTGGCGGATGTTGTTGCCGTAGTCGAAGACCTCGGCGCCCTTCTTCTGCATCACGAGCATCGCCTCGACCTCCTCGGCCATGCTCGCCTTCGCCTTCTCGACGTAGCCCTCCGGATCCTCCGCGCGGAGGTCGGCGGCCTCCTCGAGCGTGAAGCCGAGCGGGATGTAGCCGACGAGCGGATCGTGCGCCGCGGTCTGCTCGGTGACGAGATCCGGGACGATGCCGCGCTTGACGAGCTCGGGGTAGACGTCGGCCGCGTTCGCCGCCAGGCCGATGCTGACGGGGCGGTCTTCCTTCTTCGCCTTCTCGAGGCGCGCGAGCGCGGCGTCGAGATCGTCGGCGCGCTCGTCGACGTAGCGCGTGTCGAGGCGCTTCTGGATGCGCGACGGATCGATCTCGACGGCGATGCACGAGAGGCCGGCCATCGTCGCGGCGAGCGGCTGCGCGCCGCCCATGCCGCCGAGGCCCGCGGTGAGGACCCAGAGGTGGCCCTGCTTCTTCGTCCGCTCGACGTACGCTTTGCGCGCGGCGACGAAGGTCTCGTACGTGCCCTGGAGGATCCCCTGCGTGCCGATGTAGATCCACGAGCCCGCGGTCATCTGGCCGTACATGATGAGGCCCTTCTTCTCGAGCTCGCGGAAGTGCTCCCAGGTGGCCCACTTGCCGACGAGGTTCGAGTTCGCGATGAGCACGCGCGGCGCGTCGGGGTGCGTCTTGAAGCGTCCGACCGCCTTGCCCGACTGCACGAGCAGGGTCTCGTCGCTCGCGAGCTCCGAGAGCTCGCGGGTGATGACGTCGAACGCCTCCCACGAGCGCGCGGCCTTGCCGGTCCCGCCGTAGACGACGAGGTCCTCGGGGCGCTCGGCGACCTCCGGGTCGAGGTTGTTGTGGAGCATGCGGAGCGCCGCCTCCTGCACCCATCCCTTGCACGTGAGCGTCGTTCCGCGCGGAGCCGTGACCGTTCGAGCCATGCCCGCTGCTTAGCGCGGGCCTCGGGCGGATGGAACATCCCATCCCGCGCGCGGTCCGGGTCGGGGGCGCGCCCGCGCGAGGAGCCCGCCGCCGCGCGGCTCTGCTCAATCTCCGGAAGGCGCGGCTCCGGCGGGCGGTGACGCACCGCTTCCGAGCGCGTCGAGCGCGAGGTCGAGCCGCGCGCGATCGTCCTCCGAGAGCGACCGCGGCGCGGCGGCCTCGATGGCCTTCGCCTCGCGGAGCCAGGGCGCCGCGGCCTCGCGATCGCCGAGCGCGTGGTGCACGAGCCCGCGATAGAGGGCGTACTCCGCGCGCTTCGTCCCGGTCCACGATCGGCTCTCGGCCTCGAGTGCGACGAGCTTGTCCTTCGCGTCGGCGACGCGGCCTCCCTCGAAGTCGCTCTTGACGCCCGCGAGCGCGCCCCCGCACGCAAGCGCGAAGGACAGCGCGAGGGAGAGGAGGGACCCAGCAGCGACTCGGTGTGTCATTCGCGAAACTCCCAGGAGCCCTGTCGGTGAACGCCGACGACCAGCGTACTCCGTATCGCCGCGCCGGCTTGCGTGGGAAAAGGTGCGCGTCGCTTCGGACGGGCCTTCTCGGCGCCGTGAGGTATGAATGGGGGAGGTCCCGCTCGCGGACGCCGATGGACGTTCCATCGACGGAGCGCTCGCGCGTCGAGGCCGGGAGTTTCTTGAGCATGAAGCTTTCGCGTGCGGTCACGGCCTTCGTCACGTCCGGGTTCTTGGCGCTCATCCTCAACTGCGCCGACAACGAGAACGACTCGTTCCCGCGGCCGCCCGACGACGACGAGCTCGACGGCGGCGGAGACGCGAACATCCCCGATCCGCAGGGGCTCCAGCCGCACCCGAACCGCAACGCCCAGCCGAAGGTCACCGAGTGCAGCGGCTCCATCGCGAGCGCCGGCTCGGCCGTCTGCGCGGTCACCAAGACCGGCGCGCCCGGCGCGCTGAAGGTCATTCGCGGCACGGTGCTCACGCCCGAGGAGGTCCTTCACAAGGGCGAGATCGTCGTCGACTCCCGCGGCTACATCGTCTGCGCCGCGTGCGACTGCAAGAGCACCGCGGGCTACGCCGACGCCTCCGTCGTCTCCTGCCCCGAAGGCGTCATCTCCCCCGGGACGATCAACCCGCACGAGCACCTCACGTACCAGAACAACAAGCCGATCGCCCACGGCGACATCCGCTACGAGAACCGCAGCGACTGGCAGGGCGGACGCGGCCACACACGCCTCGACTACAAGAGCGGCGCGAACCAGACCGTCCAGGCGTACGGCGAGCTCCGCTTCCTCATGGGCGGCACCACGTCGATCGCCGGCGGCGGCGGCATCCCCGGGCTGATCCGCAACCTCGACACCAGCGCCGACGAGCTCGAGGGGCTGCCCATCCTCATCGCAGACACCGACGTCTTCCCGCTCAGCACGCCGGGCAAGAACCTCGCGCGCGGCTGCGACTACTCGAGCGGGCGCACGACGCGCGGCGGCATCTCCCAGCTCGAGAGCTACCTCCCGCACATCTCCGAGGGCATCGACGAGGAGGCCCACAACGAGTTCGTCTGCACGAGCGCCGACGGCGACCAGTACGACCTGGTCCAGAAGCAGACCGCGATCATCCACGCCGTCGCGCTGAACCCCGAGGACGCCAGGGCGATCCAGAAGGACCAGTCGAAGGTCGTCTGGTCGCCCCGATCGAACGTCGACCTCTACGGCAACACCGCGCAGGCCGTCATGCTCGACCTCGCGGGCGTCATGATCTCGCTCGGGACCGACTGGGTCCCGTCGGGATCGATGAACATGCTCCGCGAGCTGAAGTGCGCCGACTCGTGGAACAAGAAGTACTTCGACAACCACTTCACCGACGCCGACCTCTGGCGCATGGCGACGATCAACGGCGCGTTCGCCACCGGCGCGAGCCACGCGATCGGCATGCTCAAGCCCGGCTACCTCGCCGACGTCGCCGTCTACGACGGCCGGACGAACAAGGACTTTCGCGCCGTCATCGCCGCGGGCGTCGAGGACATCGCGATGGTCCTGCGCGGCGGCCGCATGATGTACGGCGACGACGCGCTCGTGAAAAACCCCGTCTGGGGCGATCCCGAGGCGTGCGAGTCGTTCCCGACGGCGGTCTGCGGCAAGGCCAAGGCGGCGTGCATCGACGTCCGCACGACGGCGGCGCCGAAGCTCCAGGCGATCCTCACGGCGGGCGAGGTCTATTACCCGCCGTACTTCTGCCGCGAGAAGACGCCCGACGACGAGCCCTCGTGCCACCCCTCGCGCGGCGAGGGCGAGTCGGTGAAGGGCTCGAGCGCGTACACCGGCGATCCGTCGGACACCGACAAGGACGGCGACGGCATCCCGGACGAGCAGGACAACTGCCCGACGATCTTCAACCCGGTGCGCCCGATGGACCAGGGCCGCCAGGCCGACGCCGACAACGACGGCATCGGCGACGCGTGCGACGAGTGCCCGGAAGATCCGACGCAGAGCTGCGATCACGCGGTCTCGACGGACCTCGACGGCGACGGCGTCCCGAACGGCCTCGACAACTGCCCCACGGTCGCGAACCCGGATCAGGCCGACGCGGACAAGGACGGGCACGGCGACGCGTGCGATCGGTGCAACACGTCGAACCCCGGCGCCGAGCCCTGCGAGCTGCCGATCTCGAGCGTGCGGAACCCGGGGGCCGCGAATCACCCGAAGGGGCCCACGGTCGTCGCGGTCGAGGGGCTCGTCTCGGCGCGGAAGACCAACGACCTCATGTTCATCCAGGAGGGCTCCACCGGCGCCCCGTGGCAGGGCATCTTCCTCAAGGCCGGCCGATTGACCGGCACGGCGGCGGCCGGGCCCCGCATCGGCCAGAAGATCCGCGTCGTGGGGAGGGCGAACGAGGTCTTCAGCGTGAACCAGATCACCGCGGCGTCGGTCACGGTCACCGACTCCACGGCGGCGGCGATGACGCCGCTCGACGTGACGGCGGCGCAGGTCGGGACCGCCGCCGGCGCGGGCGCCGAGCCCTACGAGAGCCTGCTCGTCCGCGTCGGCGGCGCGCCCGGCTCCCTCGTGATCACCAACGACAACCCCGACAGCGGGCCGTTCTACGAGTTCGTCGTGACGGGCAACCTGCGGGTCGACGACTTCATCTGGACGCGCTACGGGACGCCCGCGACGTGCACTCCGTCGCCCTGCCCCTACCCGCCGGCCGACTTCGTCAAGGACACGGCCTTCACGAGCATCACCGGCGTCATGGGCTTCTCCTTCAGCAACCGCAAGCTCTACCCGCGCGGCTCCACGGCCACCGCGACGGG
>JAHBWF010000138.1 GCA_019637105.1 Labilithrix sp. | reverse complement strand
GCGAGGGGCCCGCGGCGCGGCCCGCGCCGATCCCCCTCCCGTGGACGGAGCGGAGGCCGCGGCGCGATCCGTCCGACCTCTGCGAGCCGGTGCGCGAGAACCTCGATCGCGCGGCGCGGGCGATCGTCGCCGATCGGCGGTCCGACCCCGCGGCCCCGAAGTCGCCCTGGGACAAGAAGACGCCGCCGAAGTACATGAAGCTCGTCGCCGCTCGCTACGCGCTGACGAGCGCCGAGCGCGCGATGCTCGCGAGCGACGGCTTCGTCGTCCCGGCGCGGCTCGCGACGCGCGGCTACGCGGACGCGCTGCACGACGTCTACCAGTCGCAGCTCCCGATCTACGTCTCGGCCGACGCGATCCTCCACTCGGTCTTCAAGTCCAACGACGCCATCCTCGAGGAGACGGAGGCGTCGCTCGCGCCGCGCCTCGACGGCGTCCTCACGCGGATGCACGACGCGCTCGCGAAGGCGCGCGACTATCCGCCGGAGATCGCGCGCGACGCCGACGTCTACCTGACCGTGGCGCGCTCGCTCTTGGCGGACGCGCCGGTCTCGTCGGCGCTCGGCGCCGCCGACGCCGAGGCGAGCCCGCTCGTCGACAAGGCCCGCGCGGGCGACGGCGGCCTCGTGACGACGACGCTCTTCGGCCGGCCGCGCGTCATCGACTTCTCGCAGTACGCCCCGCGCGGTCACTACGTACACACGGACGAGCTCCAGCGGTGGTTCCGCGCGACGACGTGGCTCTCGCGCCTCGAGATGAACCTCGTGAGCCGCGGGTCGCGGAGCTCGCAGCCGGGCGTGACGCCGAACACCGAGGAGACCCCGCGCGAGGCGGTGCTCGCCTTGGCGCTCGCGGATCTCGCCGAGCGCGCGGGCGTCCTCGACGAGCTCGACGTCTTCGAGTCCGCGTGGACGCACTTCGCGGGCAAGCGCGAGGACGTCTCCTTCCGGGCGCTGCTCGCGCTGAAGAAGCAGGCCGGCATCACGACGCTCGAGGTCCCGGCCTCCGCCGACAAGCTGAGGGCGCAGATCGGCCAGCGCTTCCAGAGGACGGCGCAGCTCCACTACATGCCGCAGGGCGGAAGGCCGCTGCCGGCGATCGCGACGATGCTCGGGCCGCGCGTGGTCGCCGACGCGCAGGCGGAGACCGAGCTCGTCCACGCCCACGTGTCCGGGCGCGACAAGCCGTCCTTCGCCGACGTCGCGTACATGCTGGGTCACGATCGCGCGAAGACGTGGCTCGCGAAGGACCTCGCGGCCTTCCCGGAGCTCGGCGCCAAGCTCGAGAAGGGCCGCGCGCTCCTCGCCGCGATCGAGCCGACGGACATGTACTCGGCGTGGCTCGGGGCGATCCGCGGGCTCGGCGCGCGGCCGCCGGGCGAGCTGCCGTCGTTCGCGAAGACGCGCGCGTTCCAGGACCTCCGCGTCAACTCGGCGGTCACCGCGTACGGCCAGATCCGGCACAACTACGTGCTCCTCGCCGGGCAGGCGTACGACCAGGGCGGCTGCGAGGTGCCCGACGGGTACGTCGAGCCCGCGCTCGCGGTCTACGAGGGGCTGATCGCGTACGCGCGGCGCGGCGCGGAGGCGATGAAGGTCGTGGCCGCCACCGACGACGGCGCCGAGGACCGGCGGGCGTACTTCGCGCGGCTCGAGTCGACGATGAACGTGCTCGTCGCGATCGTGAAGGACGAGCTCGCCGGGCGCGCGCTGTCGGAGGAGGAGCGGCGCTGGCTCTCGATGGTCGTCGAGATCGTCCCGCCGTCGTCGGACGGGCCGGGGAGCTTCGACGGCTGGTACTTCGATCTGTTCCCGCATCACGGCGTCGCGTTCGCCGAGCACGGGTTCGTCGCGGACTGGTTCACGTCGTCGAACGCGAACGCGGTCGTCTACGCCGGCGCGGGCGAGCCGCGCCTCGGCCTGTTCGTCGTCGACACGGGCGGCCCGCCGCGCGTCATGGTGGGGCCCGTCGCGCGCGGCTTCGAGCACGTCGCGCCGCTCGCCAAGCGCCTCACGGACGAGGACGCCGGCAAGCTCGGGAAGGTCCGCGAGCCGTGGGCGGGGAGCTACACCGCGCCGGCGCTCCCCGCGCCGCCGCTGGCGATCCTCTCACTGAGCGGCTCGGAGCGCGCTCGGACCTTCGCCGTGCGGAGCACGCGCGCGCTCGGCGCGGTCACCCTGGAGCTCCTCGGCCACCACCGCGAGGTGATCGGCCGCGCGACCGCGCAGATCGGCGCGGGTTACACGAAGGTGACCGTCGCCCAAGCGACCGAGGAGTACGGCGAGATCCTCCGCGTCCGCGTGGGCGAGTTCTCCCACGAGGTCTCCTCCGACTTCGGCGACGTCAACGAGGCCCTCGGCGGCATGGTGGCTCCCGACTGGGACGCCGCCTACGCCCTGCGCGAGAAGCTCGACAAGCGCCGGTAT
Organism: Labilithrix sp.; assembly: GCA_019637105.1. Taxonomy (GTDB): domain Bacteria; phylum Myxococcota_A; class Polyangia; order Polyangiales; family Polyangiaceae; genus Labilithrix. The sequence continues at coordinate 17,361 of JAHBWF010000138.1, read as the reverse complement.
TGACGGGCCTGCCGGCGACGCGGCGGGGGTGAGCGGCGGACCTTCGCCGCGTCGGCGGGGGCGACGCCAGAATGCTCGCGCGTTCCGGCTCGGGACGTGGTTGCATGGCGGCTCGACAGGGAGCGGGGAGGGGGCGCACCTCCCGATCGGAACTTTTTCACGTCTCGTGCGTCCCAAGGCGACGGACGCGGAAAAACGGCGCTTCTCGGCGCCTTCGCGCGCGACGCGGCCGCTCCCGGCGAGACACGAGGACCAAGAAAAAATGCATGATAAGACGCTGCTCTATAGCGCTCTGGGGGTCACCGCCATCGCCGCCGCGATCGGCGTGTACAAGGCCAAGTCCGACGGGCCGCGGATCGACATCGCGCCGGTCGCCCTCATCGACGCGACGAAGGGCGTCGCGGGCGCCGAGGTCCCGGTCCGGCTCACCGCGTCCGACGGCACGGGCCTCAGGCTCGTCGCGCTCCGCGCCGAGGCGGCCGTCGAGGATCCGCTGGCGCTGACGGAGCTGCACCTGACGTTCGAGAACCCCGAGGACCGCGTCCTCGAGGGCACGTTCCGCATCACGCTGCCGCAAGGCGCCTCGCTGAGCCGCTTCGCGATGAAGGTGGGCAACGCTTGGCAGGAGGGCGAGGTCGTCGAGAAGCAGGCCGCGCGCCAGGCCTACGAGGACTTCCTCCACCGCAGGCAGGACCCGGCGCTGATGGAGCAGGGCGCGGGCAACGAGTTCTCCGCGCGCGTCTTCCCGATCCCCGCGCGTGGCACGAAGGAGATCATCGTCACGTACGCCGAGGCGGTGGAGCTCGGCGCGCCCTACGTGCTTCCGCTCCGCGGGCTCCCGGAGCTCGGCGCGCTCGACGTGAACGTGCACGTCTCGGGATCGCAGGCGGCGATCGAGGGCGGCAAGACCGACGCGGTCCACGACCTGCACCAGCGGCGCTTCACGCCGGCCGGCGATTTCGTCGTCGACGGCAGGCGGATCCCGCGGAGCCCCGGCCTGCGCAGCGGCAACCTCGCGATCGCGCGCGTCGTGCCGTTCGCCTCCTCGCGGCCCGAGCCGATCGGCGCCGCGGTCGTCCTCGTCGACACGAGCGCGTCGCGCGGCCTCGGCATCTCCGAGCAGGCGAGGACGCTCCAGTCGATCCTCGCGAAGCTCCCGGGCGACACCGCCGTCACGGTGGCGTGCTTCGATCAGGAGGTCGTCCCAATCTTCTCCGGCAAGGCGGGCGCGTTCGGACAGCGCGAGGTCGCGACCATCGTAGCGCGCGGCGCGCTCGGCGCGTCCGATTTCGAGCTCGCCCTCGGCTGGGCCGCGGGCGAGGCGAAGAAGGCGAAGGCCTCGCGCGTGATCCTGGTCACCGACGGCGTCGCCACCGCGGGCGAGACCGACGGGCAGAAGCTCAAGTCGAAGGTCGAGGAGCTCCGGGAGGCCGGCGTCGCGCGGATGGACGCGGTCGCGATGGGCGGCATCCGCGACGACGGGTTCCTCCGCACGGTCGTGCGCGGCGTGCTCGACCGCGACGGCGTCGTCCTCGACGCGAAGCTCGGCGCCGACGCGCTCGCGCGGCGGCTCGGCGAGGCGACGAGCTCGGGCGTCGCGGTGAAGGTCGACGGCGCGAAGTGGTCGTGGCCCGACAAGCTCGACGGCCTGCAGGCCGGCGACGAGGTCCTCGTCTACGCGGAGCTCGACGGCGACGACGCCGCCACGAAGGCCGTCCGGATCGACGTCGGCGGGCAAGAGGTCCGTCCGGATCTCCGCACGCTCGATCGCCCGCTCGTCGAGCGGGCGTGGGCGCAGGCGAAGATCCAGAGCCTCGTCGAGTCGCCGCTCGCGTCGCCCGCCGTGACCAAGCAGCAGATCATCGCCCTGTCGACGCGCCACCGCGTGCTCTCGCCGCACACGGCGCTCCTCGTCCTCGAGACGGACTGGGACTACCGGCGCTTCAACATCGACCGCACGGCCACCGTCGACATCCTCGCGGTCCAGGACGGCCGCGTCGCCGTGGTGCAAGGCGCGCGCGGCTGGGAGGAAGAGCGCCGCAAGGCGCTGATCGCCCCGACGTCGCGCGCGAAGGGCAGGAGCGTCGGAGCCGAGTCCGCCGCCGCCCCGGCTCCGCCGACGGCCGCCGCGACGGCGCCGGCCGCGGCCGCGGCGCCTTCCCCGCGGGCCGCCGAGGCCGAGAGCGCTCCGGCGGAGCCGGAGGTCGACGCGCTCATGCGCGGTCCGGCCGCCGACGACGACTCGAACGGCCTCTCGCTCAGCGGCGTCGGCGAAGGCGGAGGCGGCCGCGCCGACGGGCTCGGCGGGCTCGGCGCGCTCGGCGGGTCCGCCGGCTTGCGGCGCAGCGCTCCCGTCGCGCCCCCTGGCGCCGAGCCGAGGCCCGACGCGCGCCTCGGCGTCGCGTCCGGCGACGGTTCACGCGATGCGCGCCCGGCGATCCGCTCTGCGCGGACGTGCCTCCGCCGGACGCGCCTCCGCCGCCGCCCGCCGCGAGCGCCGCCCGCCGCGAGGAGAGGAGCGACGTGGCCAACGCCGCCGCCGTCCGGCCGGGGACGCTCACGATCGAGCACGGGATCGCCGCGGACGAGGTCCAGCGCGTGGTGCGGGGCAACGTCCCGCGCCTCCGCGCGTGCTACGCCGCCGAGCTCGCCCGGAGCCCGAGCACGAGCGGTCGGCTCGCCATTCGCTTCACCGTCGAGCCGAGCGGCGCCGTCCGCGCCGCGGACCTCGTCGAGGCGCCCGGCGGCGACGCCTTCCGGGGGTGCCTCTCCACGGTGGCGAAGGGGCTTCGGTTCCCGGCGCCCGGCTCGAGCGACGCGCGCTTCACGCAGACGTTCGACCTCGTCGGCGGCGACCAGGGCGTCGCGAACGCTCCGCCGAACGTGCCGAAGGCGCTCCCGTACGAGGGGCGCTTCAAGACCGTGATGGAGGCGCTCCAGCGCGGGGACAAGGACGTCGCGCTCGACGAGGCCAACCGGTGGCACGCCGACCAGCCCGGCGACGTGCTCTCGCTCGTCGCGCTCGGTGAGGCCTTCGAGGCGAAGGGCGACGTCAAGTCGGCGGCGCGCGCCTACGGCTCGATCCTCGAGCTGTTCTCGTTCCGCGCCGACTCGCGACGCTTCGCGGGGGAGCGCCTCGAGCGGCTCGCCGACGCGCGCGCGCTCGCGCTCGCCGTGGACACGTACGGCAAGGCCGCGGAGCAGCGCCCGGATCACCCGGCGAGCCACCGCCTCTACGCGTTCGCGCTGCTCAAGAAGGGCGATCACGAGAAGGCGTTCGAGGCGATGAAGAAGGGCGCGACGCGCACCTACCCGATGGGGCGCTTCCGCGGCGTGGACCGCATCCTCAAGGAGGACCTCGGTCTGGTCGCGGCGGCGTGGATCCACGCGCAGCCGGCGCGGGCCGGCGAGATCAAGGCGAAGCTCCGCGAGGCCGGCGGCGTCGAGGAGAGCGGGCCGAGCCTGCGCTTCGTCCTCAACTGGGAGACCGACGCCAACGACGTCGACTTCCACATCCGGGACGGCAAGGGCGGCCACGCCTACTACTCCCAGATGCGCCTCCCGTCCGGCGGCGAGCTCTACGCCGACGTCACCACGGGCTACGGTCCGGAGTGCTTCACCATCCGCGGCGCGCGAGATCAGCGCGCGTACCCCTACACCCTGCAGGCGCACTACTACTCGCGCGGGCCGATGGGCTACGGCATGGGCAAGCTGCAGGTCCTCGAGCACGACGGCAACGGCAAGCTCTCCTTCGAGGAGCGCCCGTTCGTCGTCATGATCGACCGCGCCTACGTCGACATGGGCACCGTCGACAAGTCGACGAAGCTCGCCGACGCGGCGGCGATGAACCCGTGAGCCCGCGCCGCCCCGGAGCGGCGAGGAGCCGAGCGGGCCGAGCGTGATCGACGATCACGCTCGGCCGCTCAGGTCGTCGCGTCGGGCTCGAGCGTGAAGTAGATGGTCGCGCCGGCGCCGACCTTCCCCTCGGCCCACGCGCGGCCGCCGTGGCGGCGCATGATCCGCTGCACCGTCGCGAGGCCGATGCCCGTGCCGTCGTACTCGGACGCGCCGTGGAGGCGCTGGAACGGGGTGAAGAGCTTCCCGACGTAAGCCATGTCGAAGCCGGCGCCGTCGTCGCGGACGAAGAAGGTCCGCGCCTCGCCCGGGGCGCGCGGCGCCGCGGCGCCCACCTCGATGCGCGCGCGCGGCTGCTTGCTCGTGAACTTCCACGCGTTGCCGAGCAGGTTGTCCAGCGCCACCACGACCAGCCGCGGATCGGCGAGGGCGGTGAGCCCGTCCTCGATGACGATCTCGACCTCGCGGTGCGGCGCGGCGCGGAGCAGCGGCTCGAGGCACGCCCGCGCGAGCGCGCCGATGTCGGTCTGCTCGCGGCGCAGGTCCACGCGCGTCGCGCGCGAGAGCGTCAGCAGGTCGTCGATCAAGCTGGCCATCCGCTGGGCGGCCCTGCGCACGTTGTCGAGGAGCCTCCGGCCGTCGTCGTCGAGCCTGTCGGCGTAGTCCTCGAGCAGCGCGGCGCTGTAGCCGTCGATGGCGCGGAGCGGGGCGCGGAGGTCGTGCGCGACGGAGTAAGAGAACGCCTCGAGCTCGGCGCTCGCCGTCTCCGCCTGCGTCTTGGCCTCGCGCAACGCCGTGTCGGCGAGCTTCCGATCGGTGATGTCCTCGGAGATGCCGAGCAAGAACCGCGGCTGGCCCTCGGCGTCGAGGATGGGGACCTTCTTGGTGTGCAGCCAGCGCACGCCGCGGGCCGTCGAGATGGGCTCCTCCTCGATGTCGACGAGGACCTTCCCGTCGAGCGTCTCGCGGTCCTTCTTCTGGAAGAACTCGGCGTCCGAGGCGGGGAAGAGGTCGAAGTCGGTCCGCCCGATGAGCGCCTCCCGCGGCAGCCCGAGGAGCTGCTCGCCGGCGCGGTTGAAGAGCGCGAAGGCGAGCTCTTCGGCGTCCTTGACGAAGAGCATGTTGGGGATGTTCTCGACGATCGCGTGGAGGAGCCACTCGGTCGCGTGAGGCGTGTCGATCGCCGGCGCGACGCTCGGCGACGCTCGTTTCACGCCGTCGTCGTCGGCCTCGGGATCCATCCCCGCACTCTAGCGGCGAAGCCGCGCGGTGAGAACCGTGGAATCCGGTCGCGGCGCTCCGCGCTCAGGCGCTGAGGTCCTGCGCGCGCTCGGCGGCCTCCGCCTCCGCGACGGCGTCGGGGTTCAGCGCGACGCCCTTGCGACCAGGGTTCACGAGCGGCTCGGGCCGCGGCGCGGGCCGCGTGTGGAGGCGGTCGCGCCCCGCGTCCAGCCCGCCCTGCTGCTGGAGCACGAACCGCTCGTGATCGCGCTGGCGGAGCGCCTCCTCCAGCGTCCGGATCCGCTCGGGCTCGAGCTCGAGCGCCTCGAGCGCGGCCTTCCCGAAGACGATCGCGCTCTCGTACGTCTCGCGCAGCTGGTAGTCGACGCCCTTCTCGACCAGCTCGAGCGCGTGGCCGCGGTCGAACGCGCGGACGTAGAGCCGCGCGAGCGGGAACGCCTCGCGCGCGACCTCGACGATGCGGGTCGCGGTCTCCTGCTTCTCGACGCAGACGCAGATGAGCCGCGCGTGCTCGGCGCCCGCCGCGCGGAGGACGTCGAGGCGCCCGCCGTCGCCGAAGTACACCTTGAAGCCGAAGCGCTCGGCCGCCTCGATCATCTCGATGTCGTTGTCGATGGCCGTGACCTCGACGCCCTCGGGGAGCAGCATCTGGCTGACGATCTGCCCGAAGCGGCCGAAGCCGATGAGGAGGACGGCGCCCTTCGAAGCGCCGGCGAACGTCTCCTCGCGCGTCCTCGTCTCCTCGCGGATCAGGCGCGGCGCCAGCGAGACGAGCAGCGGCGTCACCGCCATGCTGAGCGTGACGAGCACGACGAGGAGCGTCGCCTGCTCCTCGACCATGACGTCGGCGAGCACGGCGGTCTGGAAGAGGACGAAGCCGAACTCGCCTCCCTGGCTGAGGACCACCGCGGATTGGAGCGCGGTCGCGTGGCTGCCCTTGCCGAGGCGGACGAGCGCGTAGACCACGCCGACCTTGATCACCGTCAGGGTGACGAGGGCGCCGAGGAGGATCGGCCAGAAGCGGGGGATGACGCCGAGGTCGACGGACATGCCGACCGAGACGAAGAAGAGCCCGAGCAAGAGCCCGCGGAACGGCTCGATGTCGGCCTCGAGCTCGTGACGGTAGCTCGACTCGGCGAGCATGATGCCGGCGAGGAACGCGCCGAGGGCCGGGGAGAGCCCGGCGTAGCTCATCAGCCCGGCCGAGGCGATGACGACGAGCAGCGCCGCGGCGGTCATGATCTCGCGCGCGCCTGTGCGCGCGAGGATCCGGAAGAACGGGTTCAGGAGGAAGCGGCCGACGAGGACGACCGTCGCGACGCCGCCCACCATCTTGAGCGCGGCCATCCAGACCGGGACGGGGTGAGCCGCCTTCACGGGCGAGAGGAACGCCACCAGCGCCAGCAGCGGTACGACCGCGAGGTCCTGGAACAGGAGGATCGCGAACGACTTCTGGCCGTACGGCGCCTGGAGGTGGCCGCGCTCCTCGAGGAGCTGCATCACGAGCGCGGTCGACGAGAGCGCGAGCCCGAGCCCCGCGACGAGCGAGCCTTGCCACGGTCGCCCGGCGACGAAGAGCGGGTAGAGCGTCATGAGCAGGCCCGTCAGGAGGAGCTGCGCGGCCCCGAGCCCGAAGATGTCGCGGCGCATCGCCCAGAGGCGAGAGAGGTCCAGCTCGAGCCCGATCAAGAAGAGGAAGAGCACGACGCCGAGCTCGGCCACGTGCATGATCGACTGCGGATCGGAGAAGAAGCGGAGGCCGTACGGACCGATGGCGACGCCCGCCGCCAGGTAGCCGAGGATCGAGCCGAGCTTCAGCCGGCGAAAGAGCGGCACGGCGATCACCGCCGCCGCGAGGAAGATCATCACCTCCGAGAGCACGGAGGGCTCGTGCGCGGCCTCTGCCATCGCCCCCGCAGGATCGCACAGAGGCCGGACTCCTCCCGCCAAAATCGATCGAGCGATCGGAGTCCGACTCCGAGCCCATGGCCGCGGCCCAGGTCGAGCCCGAGCCCGCGCCGTGACCGCGACCCCGCGGCCGTCGGAGGCCGGCTACCTGGCCTCGTCGGGCGCGCTCGTCGCGCTCGTCGCCGGCGGGGCCGTCGCGGGCGGCGGGGACCCCCCGGGCGGGTGGTCGACCACGCCGGGTTGTACGTCGGCGCGGCGGGCGCCGCGTCCAGGGCCTCTGCCGCCGTCGGGGACGCGGGCGGCTCCGAGGTTGCCGCGGTCGTCGCCGGCCGGCTCGGGCCGCGTCGGCGTCGCCGTCCTCAGCTCGAAGCGTCGTGAGCTCCGCGGACCTCCGCCGGTGGCCGCGGAGCTCGACGGTTGCCGCCGACGCCGTGGCGATGGTCGAGCTCGAGCCGGCCGGCTCGTCCGTCGGCCGCGCCCGCCGGCCAGAGGATCCACGCGCCGGCGCGGCGACGACGAGCCCCGCGATCCACAGGCCGACCCCGCCGCGCTTCTTCCGCTCGCCGAGCTGCTCGCGCAGCGAGGCCGCGCTCGTCGTCCGGCTGGCGCCGTAGCTGCTCGACGAGAGCGCGCGATCCGGATCGCTCTCGTCCTGGATGCGGACGCGGCGCGTCAGCGGGAGCTCGGCGTCCCCGGCGCCGCCGTCGCGCGCCGAGACCTCGGTCGCCGCGAAGGCCATGTCGGCCGGTCCGAGGCTCTCGAGCGAGTCCGCGTCGACCTTGCGCGACTCCGCCGCGACGGTCGCCTTGGCGATCGTCGCCTTCCGCTTGGAGGCGAGGTCCGGCAGCGTCTCCCTCAGGAACTCGGCGACGTGCTCCTCGTCGGCGGGCAGCTCGAGCTCCTGGATCGCGCCCTCGATCGCGCGGCGCATCTGCGCGCACGACTCGAAGCGCCCCGCGGGATCCTTCACGAGGGCCTTGCCGAGGATCTTCTCGATCGGCGGAGGGAGCGCGACGTCGAAGGGCGGGAGCGGGTCGGAGCTCATCAGCCGCTTGACCACGTCGAGGTCGTCCTCGGTGTGATACGGCGTGTGCCCGGCGAGCAGCTCGTAGAGGCACATCCCCGCGGCCCAGACGTCCGCGCGGTGATCGAGCCCCTTCGAGCCGACCTGCTCGGGCGCCATGTAGCGGATCTTGCCCTTGACGACCCCCTTGCCGGTCTCGACGGCGCTCCGGTTCTTGGCCTTCACGAGGCCGAAGTCGATGACCTTGGCGCGGCCCTCGCCGGTGAGCAGGATGTTCTGCGGGGAGACGTCCCTGTGAACGACCCCGAGGCTCTCGCCGTCGGCGTCCTTGAGCTGGTGCGCCGCGTGGAGGCCGGCGCAGGTCTCGGCGATGACGCGCAGCGATACGCCGGGGGGCAGGGGAGAGCCGCGCCTCAGCGCGAGGCGGTTGATCTTCGCCAGGGAGTCGCCGTCGACGTACTCCATGATGATGTAGAGGATGTCGTCCTGCTCGCCGAGCTCGAGGATCTGCGCGACGTTGGGGTGGACGATCTTCGACGCGATCCGCGCCTCGTCGAGGAACATCTCCTGGAAGTGCGGATCGGAGATGAGCTCGGTCTTGATCGTCTTGATCGCGAAGAGCTTCTCGAAGCCCCGCTTGCCCCGGAGCCGCGCGAGCCACACGCTCGCCATCCCGCCGGACGCGATCGGGCAGAGCAGCTCGTACCGATCGAGCCGGTAGCCGGGGACGAGCGTGCTCTCCGGGGCATCCATGGGCTGCCCGCATCATACTGCGCCGCGGGGCTCCGCGCGCTATGGCCGTGATCGCGCCCTCCGGGCGCCGTCGCCGGCGGCGCTTCAGTCGTGCTGGGCGAGGTCGGTCTTGGCCTTCAGCGGCTTCAGCGAGACGTCGACGCGGCGATCGCGGCGCCAGCCGTCCTCGTCCTTGCCCTCGGCGTCGAGCTCGCCGCGCGAGGTCTTCGCCATCGCCGTCGGGTCGACCCCGAGCTTGGCGAGGTAGTCGTGGACGCTCTCGGCGCGGTACTCGCCGAGGATCATGTTGTACTCGACCTCGCCGCGCGGGTCGCAGCGCCCGACCAGCGAGAGGTGACGGCCCTTGAGCGGACCGGTGGTGACGCACTTGGCGACCTGCTCGAGGATGTCGCGATCCTCGGGCTGCAGATCGGCGTCGTCGTAGTCGAACTTGGGCGCGCGGTCGACGTTGTCGACGTGGATCTTGCAGGCCTTCATGATGTCCTCGGACACGCTCACGTTGCTGCGAGGGCGGATGGACACGGTCTCGGTCGGATCTTTCGCGACCGGCTTCTTGGCGCAGCCGGCGAGGGCGAGAGAGACGGCACTGGCAGCAAGGAACAGCGCAGCGGATCGGCGCATGAGAGGACCTCCCGGAAGTTCACTACGGCTCGGCGGAGGCCGAGCGGGGACCTCGGCGGCTCCGGATCCGGCGAGCCGGATCGGGACCACGTCGGTTCGTGCACTCCCCGGTTAGGAGGGTTGGCGCGATCGGGCCAAGTTTGTCGCGCGGGCCGCGGGCCGCGGCCTCAACGCCTCAACGACGCGCGCGTGAGCTTCTCGGCCGGCGCCTTCGCCCTCGGGAGGGCGCGCCAGGCGACGTCGTAGACCTGCCCGGGGTTCCAGAGCAGCCAGCCGCTCGCGCCGGCCCGGTCGCCCGTGCGGATCTCGTCCTGGATGTAGCCCGGGCCGTAGTTCGACGACTTGTGGCGCATCGCCTGGAGCCACGGGCGGATCTGCGCGACCTTGTCGGGATCGACGCCGCGCTCGACCATCGCCGCGCGCATGTGCTTGACGCCCAGGCCGACGAGCTCGGGGTGATCGCCGGGCTGATCGAAGCCCATGAAGCCGTCGTCGTAGTGGGAGGGGTAGACCATCGCGCTCAAGAACTCGGAGTGCTTGGCGAGCTCCACCGGATCCTGGCCGAGGTTTCGGATATCGACGTCCTTACCGAAGGCGATGACGCCGAACACGTCGAGCGAGAGGGGCACCCCGTGCGCGCGCGTGATCGCGTGGACGCGCTCGACGAACCGCGTGATCACCTCGACCTTGGCGTTCGGGTTCTTCCTCGTGTCGAGCCCGAAGTCGATGTTCTTCATCCCGATGACCGGGAAGCGCACGTAGTCGAGCTGGATCTCGTCGGCGCCGGCGGCGATCGCCTCGCGGACCAGATCGATCGCGTAGGCCTGGGCGCGCTCGTTCTGCGGATCGAGCCAGCCGTTTCGGTACACGTGGCCCGACACGCCGCGGATCGCCATCCCGGGGTGAGCCTTGGCCATGAGCTGATCGTTGAAGCACGAGACCCGCGCGATGACCCGCACGCCGCGCTCGTGCGCGAAGCGGACCGCGCGCGCGTACGAGCGCATCGGCGGCTTGTGGGCGGCCCCCGCCTCGATCGCGAGCGGGACCTTCGACGGGTAGGTCAGGGGCCCGTCGTAGTCTTTGACGTCGAGGACGATCGCGTTCATCCCGTGGGCGGCGATGCGATCGAGGAGCGCCGGGTAGCCCTTGCCGCCGGCCGTGGAGCCGCGGACGTAGAGGCCCTTGAGGACGCCGTCCTTCGGCAGGCCGATGCGCTCCGCGGCGCCGCTCTTCGGCGCGGACGCGAGGACGTGCGGGATCCGGACCTCGAGCCCCGGCGCGGGCCCGCGCTTCGACCGAGGCAGGTTCTCGTTCACGATGGCCTTCGCCAGCTCGAGCGCGTCGTAGACGCTCGTGAGCTCGAGGTACGCGTCGGCGATCGACTGCCAGCTCTCGCCCTGACGCACCGTGTGGACGACCGACGCGCCGCCCTTCGCGAGCGCGCCGCCGGCGGGGAGGCGACCCGCGACCCAGCGGAGGCTCGGGGCAGGAGGCGCCGGCGGCTCGGGCGCGGGCGCCGCCGCGGAGGGCGCCGTCGCCGCCGCGGAGGGCGCGGTCGCCGAAGCGCGCCGGAGGAGGGGCGCGCGGTGCTGGCCGCGCCCGCGCGCGCCCATCGCCGCGCCGGTGCACGTCATCGCCGAGAGCAGCGCGCACGCGAGCAGCGCGGCAGGAGCAGCCCGCCTCGTTCGGATCGTCATGGAACAAGTGGACGACGGTCGCCGGAGCGGGCGCAACTTCTCGGCCTCGATCGTCCTCCGTCCGTCGCCGTCGATCGCACCGGCGCGGTCGGACCGCGCTTCGCGGCCGCGCGGCCGGCTCAGTTGTCCGGCGCGCCGCTCGCGATCCACGCCGCGATCGCGTCGCGCGCGGGCGCGCTCAGCGGATCGCCGCCCTTCGGCATCCGCTCGCCGCAAGCGCCGCCGCTGCAGGTGACGCCGCAGAAGTCGCCGTCGAGCTTGCGCAGGAGCCAGCTCCGGTCCGGCTCGCCGGGTGTGACGAAGGGCATCGACGCTCGCGCCGACGTCTCGAGCAGCTCCGCCCGGATCGCCGAGGCATCGGAGCCACGACCGCCGAGGTACACGCCGTTGCGCCCCGGCGCGCCGTGGCAGGACCCGAACGCGCAGCTCGTCTGGAAGAGCGGGAGCACGTCCCGCGCGAACGAGACGTCGCGCGGAGCCGTCGCCGCGCGGCTCGCGCAGGTCGAGCTCGAAGCCGCCGCGACGTCCTCGGGCCCCGACGAGCACCCGCCGGCCGCCGCAGCGACGATCCCCGCGGTGAGCGCCGCGGAGCATGACCTCAGGATCGACATGCGTTCCTCCTCGGCGCGTCGCCGCGCGCCGTCGTCGGCGCGCGAACCGCGCCGGTGGGCGGAGGCCGGAAGCGAGGTCGAGCTGTCCCGCCGTGAAGGGATGCGAAGCCTCACGGCGGACGCGCGCGAACGTCCCAGCCCTCCTTTCGATGACCGCCTCGTTCGAGCGAGGCCGTCTCCAGCCTGGGTCGGCTGGTGCAGTCATGCCGCGCGCCTGAGCCAGCCGCGAACCGCGTGGATCCGCGACGCTGCGTACCGCGACAGCGGCGGCTGCGTGCGGCTGTGCGCCTGGCGCGGCCCGCGCGCGCGCCACGGCGCGACGGCAGCGCTTTTCGCCGGGGGTTCGAGGCGCCGGCGCCCTCTTGTTGTCGCGACCGGGCTTCGGGACTAAGGGTCACGCCCGATGGGTTCCATCTCCTACCGTGAAGCCGGGGTCGACATCGACGCGGGGGACGAGCTCGTCGAACGAATCAAGCCGTTCGCCAGGATGACCCGCATCCCCGAGGTGCTCGGCGACGTGGGCGGCTTCGCGGGCCTGTGCGCGGTCCCGGGCGACGTCGTCGATCCGGTGCTCGTGAGCGGCACCGACGGCGTCGGCACCAAGCTGAAGGTCGCGTTCCTCACGGGCGTCCACGACACGATCGGCTTCGACCTCGTCGGGATGTGCGTCAACGACGTCATCACGACGGGCGCCCGTCCGCTCTTCTTCCTCGACTACTTCGGGACCGGCAAGCTCCAGGTGGGCGTCGCCGAGCGCGTGGTCAAGGGCATCGCCGAGGCCTGCAAGGAGGCGGGCTGCGCGCTGCTCGGCGGCGAGACGGCCGAGCTGCCCGGCATGTACGCCGAGGGCGAGTACGACCTCGCGGGCTTCGCCGTCGGCGTGGTCTCGCGGCCGGCCATCGTGGACGGCAAGCGCGTCTCCGCCGGCGACCGCGCGATCGGCGTCGCCTCGAGCGGCCTCCACTCGAACGGCTACTCGCTCGCGCGACGCGCGCTGTTCGACGCGATGAAGCTCGCGCCCGGTGACCGCCCCGCGCGGCTCGGCGGCGAGAGCGTCGCCGAGGCGCTGCTCGCCCCGACGCGCCTCTACGCCCGCCACGTGCGGGCCGTGCTCGCGGCCGGCGTCGACGTCCGCGCGATGAGCCACATCACCGGCGGCGGCCTCCCCGGCAACCTGCCCCGCGTCCTCCCCGACGGCCTCGGCGTGCGCCTCGGCGCGCCGTGGAAGCGCCCCGCGATCGTCGAGCTCGTCGCCGAGCGGGTCGAAGAGGTCGAGCTCCGCCGCGTCTTCAACCTCGGCGTCGGCTTCGTCTTCGTCGTCCCCGCGGACCAGGCCGCGCGCGCGCGGGAGGCGCTCGCCGCCCAGGGCGAGGAGCCGATCGACCTCGGCGAGGTCGTCGCGGTCCCGGCGGACACCGACTTCGAGGCGCGGGTGATCTTCCCGTGAGAGAGCCGGCCTTCGTCCTCGGCGTGCTCGTCTCCGGCTCGGGCACGAACCTCCAGGCGATCCTCGACGCGATCGAGGCCGGCGACCTCAAGGCGAAGGTCGGCGTCGTCGTCTCGAACGTCGCCACGGCCAAGGCGCTGGATCGCGCGAAGGCCGCGCGGGTCCCGGCGATCGTCGTCGACCACAAGGCGTTCCCCTCGCGCGAGGCCTTCGACGCCGCCGTGGTCGAGGTGCTCCAGGCGCACCGCGTCGACTGCGTGGTGCTCGCGGGCTTCATGCGCCTCGTGACCCCGACGGTGCTCGACGCCTTCCCGAACCGCGTCGTCAACGTCCACCCGGCGCTGCTGCCGGCGTTCCCCGGCGTGCGCGCGCAGCGTCAGGCGCTGGAGTACGGCGTCTCGATCTCCGGCTGCACGGTCCACTTCGTCGACGCGGGGACGGACACCGGGCCGATCATCGCGCAGGCGCCGGTCCCGGTGCTCGACGCCGACGACGAGGCGACGCTCACGGCGCGCGTCCTCCAGAAGGAGCACGAGCTCTTGCCGATCGTGCTCCAGTGGATCGCCGAGGGCAGGGTGGTCGTCGAGCACCCCGAGGGCGGTCGGCCTCGCGTGCGCGTCCGCATCGGCCCATGAGCACGTCGTCGAAGCACTACGACGTCGTCGTCCTCGGCGGCGGCGTCGGCGCGCTCGCCGCGGCCGCGCTGCTCGCGCGGCGGTCGTGGCGCGTGCTCGTCCTGGGGCAGGGCTGGCGGAGGCCGACGTACACGTACGACGGCTTGACGCTCGCGCGGCGGCCCTTCACGTTCCTCTCGGCGTCCTCGCCGGCGTGGGGGCGCGTGCTCGTCGAGCTCGCGCAGTCGCAGACGTTCCGTCGGCGCCTCTCGTCGCTCGATCCGATGCTCCAGGTGCTGGCGCCCGACATGCGGCTCGACCTCCCGCCGGACACGCAGCTCTTCGCGCGGGAGATCGACCGCGAGTTCCCCGCCGTCCGCCGCGTCGTCGACGACCTCTACGCCGAGCTCGCGCGGACGAACGCCGCCGCCGACGCGGCGTTCGAGCGCGACGCGGTCTGGCCGCCGGGCGGCTTCTGGGAGCGACGCGAGACGGCGCGCGTGCTCTCGACGCTCCCTTACCTCGACGGGAGCGACTTCCTCGCCGAGTTCCCGCGCGATCACGCGTTCCGCGAGGTCGTCACCGCGCCCGCGCGCTTCGCGAGCGACCTCGACGGCGCGGTCCCCGCGTTCGCGCTCGCGCGGCTCCACGGCGCGTGGACCCGCGGCGTCAGCCGGCTCGCCGCGGGCGAGGACGAGCTGGTCGACTTCCTGCTCGAGCGCGTCCGCGCGCACGGAGGCGACACCCGCCTCGCCGATCGCGCGCGCGAGCTCGTGCACAAGGGCGGGAAGGTGCGCGGCGTCGTCGTCGACGGCGACGAGGCGCCCGTCGGGGTCACGTTCGTGGTCTCGGACATGCCGACGCCGGAGCTGCTCGATCTCGCGCAGGGCTTCGAGCCGTCGCGCGGCGACAAAGACCCCGACGTCGAGCCCTCCGGAGGGCGGTTCGTCGTCTCGATGGTCGTGCGCGCGGACGGCCTGCCGAAGGAGCTCGCGACCGAGTCGTTCCTCCTCCCGAAGCCCGGTCGTCCTGTGCACCTCCAGAAGGTGACCGGCGCGTCGCCGGGCACGGCGCTGCTCGTCGCCGAGGCGCTGTTCGAGGACGACGGCACGGACCGCCGCGCCGAGCTCGAGCGCGCGCGGGAGGAGATCCTCGGGACGGTGCTGGAGTTTCTCCCGTTCGTCGAGCGCCACCTCGTCGTCTGCGACTCGCCGCACGACGGCCGGCCGCTCTGGGACTTCCGCAACCCGAGCAGCGGCGACCCGAACGTCGGTCACAAGTCGTGGGGCCTCCGCGCGCAGCGCGTCGACCGCGCGCGGCTCCGCGCGACCGGCGGCTCGATGGAGGCCGAGTCGATGGTGCCGCGTTTTCGCGTGACGCCGCCGCAGCTCGAGGGCCTCGCCGGCGAGGCGATCCGCACCGGCCTCGGCAACACGTTCGTCGTCGGGCGGAGCGTGCTGCCCGCCCTCGGCCAGGAGGGGGAGCTGCTCGCGGCGTGGGGCGTCGCGCGCGTCATCACGCGCACCGATCGTCGCAAAGAGAAGATGCTCCGCGAGATGTGGAGCAAGGTGGAGCTGTCGTGATCGCCCGTCGTCCCGCGGCGCTCGGCCTCGCCGCCTCGCTCCTCGCGCTCGCCGCGTGCGAGAGCGCGGAGCGCCGCGAGGCCCAGAGCGTGGTCATCGCCGTCGCGCGCTTCCGCTCCGCGGATCACGCGTCCACGCCCGCCATGGTCGAGGCGCTCAAGGCCACGCCGTGCACGGCGCCGGACGTCTGCAAGACGCGCGACGACTGCGCCTCGACGGGCGAGGCGACGGCGCGAGCGCTGCGCTTGAAGGCCGAGGTCGAGAGGGGGCTCGCCGCGCTCGAGGACGGGTCGCTCGCCAAGGACTCTCCGGAGGCCCGGGAGCTGCCGAAGAAGCTCGACGAGGCCGAGGTGCTCCTCAAGCAAGGGCACGAAGGCCTCGCGAAGTGCGACGAGGACGTGCAGGCCCTCAAGCGCAAGCACCGGATCTGACGCCGCGCCGAGCTCCGCGGCGCTCCCGCGCCGAGCTCTGCCGCGCGCGTCGAACGGCGGCGCTCGCGCTGAAATCGGGCCTGCGTTTATTGAAAATGAAATTCATTTGCAATAAGATGGAGCCTCATGGAAGCACCGAACCACGACCCGGGCGCGCGAGGCGAACAGGACGGCGAGAGCGGGGCGCCGTTCGATCCTCGGCTCACCGGCGTCCCCGAGACGATGCTCTGGACGCTGCACAACCGCGCGTCGGAGGCGAAGCGGCCGGACGCTTTCTTGATCGATCCCGACTGCGTCCGCATCTACGACGCGATCGCCTACGACTACCGCCGGACCTTCGGGCGGCCGGACGACTCCCATCCGATGCGCTCGCGCATCTTCGACGACGCCGTGCGACCGTGGATGGCCGCGCACCCCGGGGGCACCGTCGTCGAGCTGGCGGCCGGCCTCGAGACGCAGTTCCAGCGCTGCGACGACGGGCGCGTCCAGTGGCTCTGCGTGGACGTCCCCGAGGCGATCGCCGTGCGCGAGCGCTTCCTCGCGCCGACGGAGCGCTGCCGCCACGTCGCCAGGAGCGCCCTCGACACGACGTGGATGGACGAGGTCGACGCGTCGCGGCGGGTGTTCGTGACCGCGCAGGGGCTGCTGATGTACTTCGAGGAGCCCGACGTCCGCCGCCTGTTCACGGCGATCGTCGATCGGTTTTCCGGCGTCGAGCTGATGTTCGACACGATCCCGCGCTGGTTCTCCGCCAAGACGCTCAAGGGGTTCGACAAGACCCGGCACTACACCGCGCCGCCGATGCCCTGGGGCGTGTCCCGCGGCGAGGTCGAGCCGCTGCTGCGCGGGTGGAGCCCGAAGGTCACCCGCGTGACGACGATGCCCTACGGCGTCTCGCGCGGGCTCGCCGGGCTCGCGCTGCGGCTCTTCGGCGGGCTCCCGGGGCTGCGCGAGCTGCCTCCGATGATCGTCCACGTCCGCACCGAGGCGCCGGGCTGACGGGCGCTCGGCGACGGCCTCCCGCGGCGGGCGCGGGGGCCTCGGTCACGGCGCGTCGTCGATCGCGAAGCCGACCTCGTCGCGGAAGAAGGTCTTCCACTGCGGAAACGTCCTGTCGTAGAGCGCGAGCTGCTTCTCCCGGCGCGACTCGATCGCCGCGCGCTCCTTCTTCGTCAGGCGCTCCCAGTCGGGCTCGGGTGACCAGCGGGGCCAGAGCAGGATGTCTCCGCAGGAGAAGCAGACGTTGACGCTCGCGACCGGGACGTCTCCGTCGAAGAGCACGACGGCGTGGCGCGGGAAGGGGCACTTGGAGACCGTGACGTCGCCCTCCGTCCGGGCGACGAGCTCGACGGCCTTCTTCGCCTGCGCGGTCGTGACGGCCTTGCGGTCGACGACGTGCGGGCTCCACCCGCCCTCGTCGTACGCGCGGAGAGGGACGCCCGGGCGCATCGCGAAGCGGTTGAACGTGACGGCCTCGGCGCGATCCCAGGCGTGGAAGGGCCACTCCTTCCCGGTGCGCTCGACCGGAGGCGGCGCCGCCGGCGCGGAGGCGTCCGGGGCGGCGGAGCCCGGCGG
>JAHBWF010000137.1 GCA_019637105.1 Labilithrix sp. | reverse complement strand
CGAGGCCGTTGGTGGCGGTCCGGCTCCCGATCGCGCGGGCGCTCTTCTCCTTCGCCTGGATGTCGGCGTGCAGCTCGTGGAGGCGATCGATCCACGTGTCGGTCATCTCCTCGTCGAGCTGCATGCGGCGCTCCTCGGTGCTCGAGAGCGAGAGGAAGGGGCACGTGCGGTTCGACAGCGCGTCGTTGGCGAGCGCCTCGTACTGCAGAGCGGAGTCGCGGAGCCGCGTCGGGGCGGCCGCGCCGTGCCGCGCGAACACGTCCGAGAACGTCGCCGTCGCGCGCGCGATGCGATCGGACGCGACCGCGTCGGACGCGCCCTCGGCGCACGCGATGCGCGCGTGGCGCAGCGCGACCTCGATGCCCCAGGCCGACCGATGGAGCTCCTCCTCCGCGTCGAGACGAGAGAGACGTTGATCGCTGATGATGGTCATCACGCCGAGCATCCGGAGCAGGCCCTGGAGAGTGACGACGAGCAGGACGATGAGGAGCGCGACGAGCGCTCCGTGCGTGATCCCGAGACGCGTTGGAAGACGCATTTGGATCCACGACATCGCGCGCCAATCTAGCCAGCCGTCGCGATAGACGCACGAACCGACTCACCGCGCCGGGCCAGAAAGATGTCGGGAAAAGCAGACGTCCACGTCGGCCGTACACGACGACGAAGCTCGACCGAACGACGCGCTCACCGTTGAAATTCCACGGGGCGCTCCTCGGCACACATCATGGATTGGCGTGAAGTGTGCGAACTCTCCTCGACGGCGTGAAACGGTTCGAGACGACGAAGCGGGCGCGCTACAGCTCGCGCTTCGCCAAGCTCGCGAGCGGCCAGGAGCCGCTCGCGCTCTTCATCACGTGCTCGGACAGCCGCGTGGTCCCGAGCCTCATCGCGCTCTCGGATCCGGGCGAGCTCTTCGTCGTACGGAACGTCGCGAACCTCGTCCCTCCTCAGGTCCCCGGCGTCGAGAGCCCGGAGACGAGCGTGTCGTCGGCCGTCTGGTACGCGCTCGAGGTCCTGAAGATCCGTGACGTCGTGGTCTGCGGACACTCGGGCTGCGGCGGCATCAACGCGCTGCGGAGCGGCGCTCCGCCCGCCCCCTTGGAGCGCTGGCTCGCCCACGGGCAGAGGTCCCTCGAGGCGTGGCGCGCGAAGGGGCCGCTCGATCCGTCGCTCAGCGAGGACGACCAGCTCTCGCAGGCCTCGGCGCTGCAGCAGCTCGCCAACCTCGAGACGCACGACCACGTCCGCGCGCGGGTCGAGGCCGGCGAGGTCAAGCTCCACGCGTGGTGGTTCGACATCCCGTCCGCCCGGCTCCTCGCCTACTCCAAGGCGGCCAACCGCTACGTGCCGATCCTCGAAGCCGAGGAGCCCGCGGCGCGCCCGCGCGCCAGCGTCATCAGCGCCGCGGAATAGGCCGCGCCGCCGGAGCCGCCGCGCGCGCCGGTCACGGGCCGCGCGGCGCCCGGCCGATGCCGGGCGCGGGTCAGGCCGCGCGGCGCTTCGTCGACGACTTCGCGATCGGCCCGTCGCTCGAGCCCGACCGCGAGCGCGTGGTCCGCCGCGTCTTCGCCGTGCGGGCGGGCCGCGCCGGCTCCGGATCGAGGAGCGCGATGATGCTGGCCACGCGGCGATGCCGGACGGGCGCGTGCTTCAACGCCGTCCGCGACTCGATCGCGTAGTGGTTGCGCCGGCCGATCCGCGCGCGCCGCACGTAGCCGGCGTCGACGAGATCCGCGACGATCTGGTGAGCGCCGCGCTCGCTGATCCCGACCACGGCGGCGATCTCGCGGACCCGCGTGTCGGGGTTCTGCGCGATGCAGAAGAGGACCTCGGCGTGGGCGGTCAAGAGCGACCAGCGTCGCTCCTCCTCTCGGCGCACGGTCGCTGCAGGTCGCTGAGCACGTCGCATGGGGACCACGTCCTTGTCGGCGCTGCATAATACAGCGGCTACAAGCCTTCTAAAGTGCCGAAAATAGGTCGTCAAGAGTCACCTGTTGCAGAACACAACGCCTCCCGCCGCCGGAGGGGCCGCCGAACCCGGCCGCGGAGACCTCGCCGGCCCCGTGAACGCGGCCGTCGTCGGGGCGTCTTCGCCGGCCTCGGGGCGGCCCCGGCGGCCCGGCCGCGGCGCGACCGCGGCGCGACCGTGACCGCGCGTCTGCGTGCTAGGGTCCGCCTCGCACCATGGCCCTCGAGATCCACGCCTCCTGCCCGGCCTTCGACCTGCCGGGGACCGACGACAAGCACCACACGCTCGACTCCTTCGGCGAAGAGCTGTTGGTCGTGATCGTCTCGTGCAACCACTGCCCGTACGTCGTCGCGTACGAGCCGCGCATCGTCGCGCTCGCGCGCGAGTACGGGCCGAAGAGCGTGGCGTTCCTCGCGGTGAACGCCAACGACGCGACGCGCTACCCCGACGACGGCATGCAGCCGATGAAGGCGCGGGCGCGCGAGCGGGGCTTCTCGTTCCCGTACGTCCGAGACGACTCGCAGGCCTTCGTACGTGCGCTCGGCGCGCGCTTCACCCCCGAGGTCTTCGTCTTCGATCGCGCGCGGAAGCTCCGCTACCACGGGCGGATCGACGACAACCACCGCGATCCGGCCCGCGTCACGTCGCACGATCTCAAGGACGCGCTCGACGCGCTCCTCGCAGGTTCGAGCCCCGCCGTCGCGCAGACGACGGCGTTCGGCTGCTCCGTCAAATGGAAGTGAGCCGACGGGCGTGCGCCTCCGGCTCCTCGACCGCCGTCACGGAGCCCGGCTGCGCGGCGCGCCGGAGGTGAGCAGAGGCCGCGACGTGTCCGCGCGTCGGCGAGGCGCTCACCCCGCGCTGGACGACGAGGGCGCGGGCGGCTCGTCGGCGAGCTCGTCCTTCGGCTGGGCCGGGCGGCGCGCCAGGCGCTCCGCGGCGACGAACTCGCCGGACGCGAACAACGCGCAGTCGCAGTAGCCCTGCCGCGCGATGTCGGCGTGATGGGGCTTGCATGGGCAGACCATGTCCGACCCCTTGGTCTTCGACTCCTCGACGGGCGCGCACGGGCAGTACATCCGGCCGTGCGCGACGAGGTTGTCCGCCAGGCCCTGGACGACGTTCTCGACGACCGCATCCTCGGGATAGAGCTCGTACTTTCCCTTCTCGACGTACGTGGCGACAAACCTCCGAACGCGACGGAGCGCGGCGGTCCGGTCGGGAGGGCCCGCTCCCTGCCTCTCCGATCGCGGCTCGGCCCCTCGCGGCTCGGCCCCGTCTCCCTGGCGCGCGTCGCCCATCCCTCGAGGATAGCCGCCGCGCGCCGGCGACTCGCCAGACAAACGAGAGAAGGCGAGCTCGCCGCAGTGGCGAGCCCGCCGGTTCGGGCAGATGCGCGAGGGGGCTGCTCGCGAGCGCGAGGCTCGCGAGGAGCTTCAGCTCTTCGGCGGCGCCGCGTCGAGCTTCGCGCGCTTGCGGCGACGACGAGCGGCCTCCGCCTGCTTCTTGCGGCGCTTCACGCTCGGCTTCATGTAGTGGCGGCGCATCTTGAGCTCACGAAGGACGCCCTCCGAGGCGAGCTTCCGCTTGAGCATCTTGATGGCGCGCTCGATCCCGCGGTCGCTGACCACGACCTCGAGCGGCTTGCACTGGACGGCATCACTCGGCATCTGTCGAAAATCTCCTGAGAATCGTGAACCCTGTCACGATGAGGGGCCGCACGGATACCACGGCCTATCCGCGGTCGCCAGGGAATATGCAGGGTTTCCGGCCGCGCGACGCCTCGCGCGGGGCCGAACCCCCGGTCCAGCTCGGCGTGGACCGCCGGGAGCCGCGTTCGAGCCCGCGAACGCCAGGAATAGCCGCGGCTCAGGTTCGTTCCTCCCTCGGCTCCCGCGTCCTGCCGGGCTTCGTCCTACCTCTTCCGGTCGTCCGCGGCCGCGGGCGGCCAGGGTCCGTTCGACCGACCGTCGCTCCTTCGTGGTCGACAGGCGCGGGTTGGGCGTAGTCTTCGATGGCTCGAGGAAGGCTCGGAGCGACCGGCAACCATGCTCAAACCCGGTGACCTCGTCGGCCCTTACGAGATCCGCGGCTTCGTGGGCCAAGGCGGCATGGGCCAGGTGTACCGGGCGTTCGACCCGCGGCTCGAGCGGACCATCGCGCTGAAGCTCATCGTCGCGTCCGAGGGCGCGAAGACGCCGTCGAGGGAGCGCGACTCCGGCTCCACCTCGTCGCTCGTCGAGCTCTCGAGTCGGATGCTCCGCGAGGCCCGGGCGGTCGCGTCGCTCAGTCACCCCAACGTGGTGGCGATCTACGACGTCGGCGAGTCCGACGGACGGCTCTATCTCGCGATGGAGTACGTCGTCGGCTCGTCGCTCCGGAACCTGGTCGGCAACGTCGAGCTGCCGCTCTCGCGTCGCGTCCGCTGGCTCGTCGACGTGGCTCGCGCCCTCGAGGCCGCGCACAAGGCGGGGATCGTCCACCGCGACATCAAGCCCGAGAACGTCATGATCCGCGAGGACGGCGGCGTGAAGGTCCTCGACTTCGGCATCGCGCGGCGCACCGTGAACCGCTCGCCCGAGGAGCAGCACGCGGTCGACACCGTGACCGGGGGCGGCGCGATCGTCGGGACGCCGGTGTACATGGCGCCCGAGCAGATCAAGGGCGGCGACGTCGACGCGCGGAGCGACCAGTTCGGCTGGGCGGTGATGGCCTACGAGCTCGTGACCGGCGAGCGCCCCTGGGCGGAGACGGGCGACGTCCTCAGCCTCGTCGCGAACATCCTCACCGAGGCGCCGCGCCCGATTCGATCGAAGACGCAGGACGTCCCCTCGGTCGTGGAGGAGACGGTGATGCGCGCGCTCGCGAAGGACCCCGCGCAGCGGTTCCCTTCGATGGCCGACGTCGCCGACGCGCTCGAGCCGTTCGCCTCGCTCACGACGGGAGGCGATCGCGTGCGCGTCACGCCGCGCCCGCGGGCCGAGGACGATCCCGCGTACGCGGCCACGACGCGGGTGCCCACGACCGTGTCGATCGAGCAGGCGGCGAACGACGACGTCGCGGGCGCCGCGCCTCCGACGCCGAGGCGGCGGGCGCTCTCGCTGGCGCTCCCGCTCGTGCTCCTCGGCGCGCTCGCGGCGACGGTCTACGTCGTGAAGACGCGGACCGAGCGCCCGCGCGTGCCGAGCGTCCCGAGCGTCTTCCACGCGCCGAGCGCGCCGCGGCCGCTCTCGACGGTCCCGCAGGCCGAGACCGCGTACCGGGAGGCGATGAGCCTGTGGCGCGACGGCGCGACGGCGAAGGCGCGGGCCGCCCTCGGACGCGCGATCGAGCTCGATCCCACGTTCGCGGCGGCCCACCTCCAGCTCGCGCTCCAGCACGCCTCGGCGAACGATCCGCCGGCCGCGCAGGCCTCCTTCCAGAGCGCGTACGAGCACCGCCACATGCTCCTGCCGCGCGACGAGCGTCTGCTCGAGGCGAGCGAGCCGTTCATCCGCGTCGCGCCCGACGTCGAGGAGTGGGAGACGCGGATGACGTCGGCGGTCTTCCAGCACCCGCGCGATCCCGAGCTCCAGTACTACCTCGGCCGCGCGCGCCAGCAGCACGGGGATCACGAGGGCGCGAAGGCGGCGTTCCAGGCCGCGGTGCGCCTCGACGACGGCTTCGTCCCGGCCCTCGCCGCGATGGCGAAGAGCGACAAGAGCCTCGGGAACTTCGCCGACGGCCTCGCGACGACCGAGCGCTGCATCAAGCGCTCGCCGGTCGCGTCGACGTGCGTCGAGACGCGCTACGAGCTGCTCTTCGCCGCCGGCGAGTGCCGGCGCGCGAAGGACGAGGCGACCCGCTGGGGCGCGCTCGAGCCGCAGTCCCCTCGCCCCTTCGCCAGCCTGGCGCGCGCGCTGCACGCGGACGGCGCGCCGCGCCCGAGCGTCGAGGAGGTCCTCTCGCGGCGCTGGAGCCTGGTCCCCGCCGAGACGCGCAAGCAGGCGGAGCTCTGGGACTCGGCGCTGCTCGCCGTGCTCGACGGCGACCTCCCGCGCGCCGACGAGCTCGCGCGCGAGTACGACGCCGGGCTCCCGCACGCGGCGGACTCCTACGACCACGCCGAGCCCGGCCGGCTCCGCGTCAACGTGCTCATGGAGATGGACCGGATGAAGGACGCCGCGAAGGCCGCGCGCTCCTTCCTCGACCGGATGGCCGCCTGGCCGACCTACCCCTTCGCGCCGGATCCGAGCATCGCGTTCTACGAGCCGCTCTACCGGGCGGGCGAGATCACGAAGGAGGAGCTGGAGTCGCGCCGCGCCGACTGGCTCGAGCACGAGCGACGCCGCGCGAGCGAGGGCCGGAGCGCGCGCGACCCTTGGACCACCTGGGCGACCGTCTACGGAAGCTTCGCCGAGTCACGCGAGGAGGCCGCCGAGGCGCTCGCGCGCGCGCCAGAGGACGAGGGCGCGCCCGGCACCCCCCACGGCCTGTTCGTCGACTTCGCGATCGGCAAGGCGTACGCGCTGACGGGCCGTTGGAGCCAGGCCGTGCCGTACCTCGAGCGCGTCGTGTCGAGCTGCGCCACGTTCGACGGCGTGATGGTGATCGCCAAGGCCCGCCTCTACCTGGCGCTGGCGCACGAGGCCGGGGGCGACGTCGCGGCGGCGAAGGCGAGCTACGAGAAGATCGTCGCGTCGTGGCCGAAGGCCACCACCTCGCGCACGGTCGCGCGGGCGACGGAGCGACTCGCGACGATGACGCGCGACTGACGCGCGATCGGCGACGCGCGCGAAGGTCGATTCAAGCAGCCGCGCGCGAGCCGATTCGGCGACGCGCGCGAAGGCCGATTCAGGCGGCGCGCTTGCGGCGGCCGCGGCGCTTCCCTGCGCCGGCGTCGGCCTTCCCGCCGGCGAAATACGTCGTCGCGCGCTTCTGGCCCGACTTCGAGATGCGCCCGGCGGCGAGCGCGTCGGCGAGCGGTCGCGGCAGCTCCTTCGCCTGGCACGCGAGCGCCTCGCGGATCTGCTCGGCGCGGAGCCCCTCGGGGTTCTTCTCGAGCAGCGCGACGATCTCGTCGACCACCTGCGCGATGTCGGCCGGAGAGCGGCGCCCCAGGCGCCCGCCGCGTCCGCGCTTGCGGCCCGCGACCTCGACGACGGCCGAGGCCGCGCGCGCGCCGCGCCCTCGGCGACCGGCGTCGCTGACGTCCGTGAGCTCGTCGATAGACGCTGCGCGCAGCGCGTGGATGATGCTCGTCGCGAAATCTCTGGCGAGGCCTTCGATCGTGCTCTTCAAATTGCTCATCGGGCGAAGCAATAAAACACTCGATATCCACACGTAAAGAAAATCCGTATTCGGGGATTTGCCAAACACGCGACGACGCGCCCGCGCGATAGGCGTCTCGGGCGCCCGAGGCCCACCCTCGCGGCCCGCGCGAACGCGGAGCGCGCGGCGAACGCGACGCTCGAATCGCTCGTGCTCGCCGCGCTGGAGCCGCCGCGTCGAGCGCGCTCTCGGACCCCGCGCGCCTCGGTCGAGGCGGGCCTTCCACGCGACGCGACGTCGTCGTCCCGTGGCCGTGATCCCGCGCCGTGAGCCCACGTTTCGTGCGTCGCCCGAAACTCCGGTCTTCGCGCCGCGCTCCGATCCGCGCCTTTTCGTTCCCGGGATCGGCGCAACCGAATTGCGCCTCGACCGCGGCACCGTAGCGCGGTCGCGCGCTCGGGAGGCACGACGCCTTCCACCGATCTCCGGCGACGACGAGGGCGGCGCCCACTGGTCAAGAGAGGATCCAAGGTCAAGAGAGGATCCAACCCGAGCTCCGACGCGTCGCGATCGACACGAGGCTCTGGCGTGGATGGGCTCGAGATGGCACGCTTGAAGACGCGGAGGTCTTCGTGCGGAAACCGATCGGCGTCGCCTTGTTCAGCTCTTTGATCGCGGTTGCCATCGTCGTCGGATGCAGCGCTCCGTCTCCGGACGGCACCTCGCTCAGCCGCGGTCGCGGCTCGAGCAGCGGCTCGGACGACGAGACGGATCCCGACGACACGGGCTCGAACCCCGCCGCCGGCGACTGCACGAATCACGAGAAGGTGGATGATCGACCGGCGTGCGATCAGTGCGCGCGCGCGAACTGTTGTGAGTTCATCCTCACGTGCGACAAGACCCCCGACTGCGACGCGCTCATCAAGTGCCTCGACGGCTGCAACGGCGACGTCTTCTGCCAGCTCACGTGCTCGAGCACGCACGAGCGCGGCGGCGCCGTCCTCTCGGACGTATCGGCCTGCGCAAAGTCGAAATGCGAGAGCGAGTGTCCCTCGGTGACCCCCGACGCCGGAGACCTCTTCGGCGACGCGTTCTGACGAGCCCGCCGCGCTCGCGGCCCGCGAGCGCGGCCGTCGGATCCGTACCGAAGGAGGGACTCGAACCCTCACGCCTTGTGGGCGGCGGATTTTGAATCCGCTGCGTCTACCGTTCCGCCACTTCGGCCAACTGGAGAGGTTGCTAACAGAAACTCGCGCCGGTCGCCATCGTTCCGGCGCGGCGCTCGAGCCGAGCACGACGGCGCGGCCCGCTCCCGCTCGGACGCGAGAGCCCCGGAGCGCGCGATCTGTCGTATGCTCGGCGCCCGATGATCCTGCGTCGAAGAGCGCTCCTCGCATGGGCCGCGGCGGCCCTCGTCACCGTGGCCGGCGCCGGGCTCGTCGGGTGCAAGGACCGGGGGCTGAAGAGCTCCGAGGACGCGCGCGCCGACGTCCAGAAGCTCGTCGAGCTCACCGCGAAGGACGTCGAGGAGGTCGAGCGCGGGCTGCCGGAGGGAGCGAAGAAGCTGACCGAGCTGCTCGCCAAGGAGGTCGGCAAGGACGGCGACCCCAAGCAGAACGCGCCCGCGGTGCGGAGCGCGCTGCTCAAGATGCGCCAGCAGGTGCCGGATCTCGGGATCGCGAAATCGACGTTCTTCGCGTTCGCCGACGACAAGGGCGTCGCCGTCCGCAACGATTTCGAGCACGACACGATGGCGGGGAAGGACCTCGTCAAAGGCTGGCCCGGGATCAAGCCCGTCGTCGACGGCGCCCCGTACGCGGCGACGACGGGGCAGTTCCCCGGCGCGCCGAACCCCGCGGGCCCCGACCGCGAGTGGGTCGCCGCGGTGCCCGTGAAGAAGGCCGACGGCTCGGCGCAGGGGATCCTCGTCACGGGCTGGACCTACCGGCGCTTCGCGTACCACCTGCAGGTCACCCTCCAGCGCGATCTTCAGGACCAGATGCTCCGCAACGACGACAAGGGCAAGATGCCCATCGTCTACGTTTGCCTCTTCGACAAGGAGCACGTCTACGGCGCCGGAGCGCCGGGCGCCGTCCCGGTGCCGCCGGTCAACGAGAAGGCGCTCGCCGAGGTCGGCCTCCACGCCAAGACCGAGGCCGGCCCCGCGTCGAGCCCGCTCAAGATCACCGATCGCGACTTCGGCTGGGCCGCCGCGCGCCTGCCGAAGCTCGGACGAGACGTCGGCGTCGTCGTGCTCCGTAGCGACATCTGAGCCCTCGACCTCGGAGCCCTCGACGCTCCCCCCTCCGCGGCGAGCGCCTCCACGCCGCGCGCGAGACGGCGAGACGAGGGGCGCGCGGTCACCGGGGCCGAGCCGCGCGCGCCTTCGCAGGCCCGGCGGGGCCGGACGCGGGGCCGCGGTCCGAGCCGGTCCGCCCGAGCCTGTGGAGCGAGACGACGCCGCCGAGCCAGCCGATCAACACGAGCACGCCGCCGGTCGACCGATCGACCGATCCTGCGATCGCGAGCCCGCCCGCGATCGCCGCGCACGCGAGGACGAGGTGCCGCTTCGCGCGGTCGAACGGCGCGCGCCCCGGCGACGTCGGTGACGAGCTCGCAACGAACGCCGCCTCACGCTCCGCCATGACGTGGTTCTACCAGACATCGTGGTAGAAGATCCCCATGCCGCGCTTCGCTGCGCTCGACCTCGGCTCGAACGCGCTGCGCCTCCGCATCGTGGAGGCGCACGCCTCAGGTCTCGGCCGCGAACAGCTCTCGCTCCTCCCCGACGCCGGCGGCGCTCCGTGGCGCGAGGTGGTCAGCCTCCGCGCGCCCGTCCGCCTCGGGAGCGAGGTGTTCGTGACCGGCAAGCTCGCGGCCTCGTCGATCGGGCAGGCGTGCAACGCGCTCCGCGATTTCCGTCAGGCGATGGACGACGCCAAGGTCGACGTCTACCGAGCCACGGCGACGAGCGCCGTCCGCGAGGCGTCGAACCGGAGCACCCTCGTCGAGCGCGCCCGGCGCGAGGCCGGCATCGAGCTCGAGGTCATCGAGGGCATCGAGGAGGCGCGGCTCATCCAGCTCGCGGTGAGGCGGCGCCTCGGCCTCGCGGACCGGCGCGCCCTGCTCGTCGACGTCGGCGGCGGCTCGACCGAGCTGACCTACCTCGACAAGGGGCGCAGCGTCTGGGCGACGTCGCTCCCGATCGGGACCGTACGTTTGCTCGAGATGTACCTCCGCGGCGTCAAGACGGTCGACCGCGCGCGCCAGAAGCTGCTCGTCGAGGGCGTCGACCGCACGCTCGCCGAGGCGGTGCCGACGCTGAAGAAGATGCCCTTCGAGATGGTCGTGGGGACGGGCGGGAGCGTCGACACGCTCTCGGAGCTGTGCCCCGTGAAGGGCGGCCACGCCGGCCACCCGCGCGCGGTCGACGTCGCGCTGATGAAGACCCTGCTCGGCAAGCTCTTCGCGATGACGCCCGATCAGCGCCGCGAGACCTTCGGCCTGCGGCCGGACCGCGCGGACACGATCGTGACCGCGTCGTCGATCTTCCTGCGCGTGGCGGAGCTGTTCAA
Source organism: Labilithrix sp. (assembly GCA_019637105.1). Taxonomy (GTDB): domain Bacteria; phylum Myxococcota_A; class Polyangia; order Polyangiales; family Polyangiaceae; genus Labilithrix. The sequence goes on along the minus strand of JAHBWF010000137.1, from coordinate 9,038 downwards.
GGCCTCGGCGATCGTCGCGCCGGGGGTCGGCCTCAAGGAGGGCATCCTCGAGGAGATCGTCGACAAGTACTTCGATCGCTGGGACGCCGAGTCGGAGGCGCGGAGCGTCGTCGACGGCTGCCTCCGGCTCGGCAAGCGCTACGGCTTCGATCAGGCGCACGGCGAGCTCGTCGCGTCGCTCGCGATGTCGCTCTACGACGACATGGCGGCGTTCCACGGCTTCGGCGAGCGCGAGCGGCTCCTCCTCCGCAGCGCGGCGCTGCTCCACGACATCGGCGACTACGTCAGCTACGGCGGCCACCACAAGCACAGCTACTACCTGATCCAGCACTCCGACATCATGGGGCTCACGCCCGGCGAGCGCGCGATCGTGGCGAACGTCGCCCGCTATCACCGCAAGAGCCCGCCCGATCCGGCGCACCCGAACTTCCGCGATCTCGACAAGGAGGCGCGCGCCAAGGTCCGTGGCCTGTCGGCGATCCTCCGCATCGCCGACGCGCTCGACCGCGAGCACCTCGGCAAGGTGAAGAGCGTTCGCGCCGAGATCGACGGCAAGGCGCGCAAGATGCACCTCGTCCTCACCGGCGACGAGAACCGCGAGCTCGAGGAGTGGACCGTCCGCGCGAAGTCGGACCTCCTGAGGGACGTCTTCGACCTCGACGTGACGATCGCCGGCGCCGCATCGTCGGCGCGCCCTGGGGCACGCGAGTCGGCGACGATGGCGGCAGGCCCGTCATCGAGCCGCCCCAACGGCCGCTGATCGCCGCACGATCGCGCTCGTGCGCCGCCGTCGATGCGGCCGCGGATTGCGTGCGCTCCGCGCGCCCCGACAATCGTGCCGATGTCCTCGTCCTTAGGTGAAGCGCGTGGGGATTCGTACTAACCTGCCTTCGCGATGCGTGCGCTCCTCTGGCTCGGCCCCGCCCTCGTCGCCTTGACGGCGTGCTCAGGCCGCGCGGTGCCGGATCCGCGGAGCGCCGCGGAGGAGTACGCCCAGGCGGCGTCGCGCGGTGACGGCGACGCGATCTACGAGATGATGACGACGTCGGCGCAGAGGTCGCGTTCACGCGAAGACGTGAAGCGCCTCGTGTCCGAGCAGCGCGGCGAGCTCGCCGAGCAGGCCAAGAGCCTCACGGCCAAGGACGCGCGCGTCGAGGCGGTCGCCCGCCTCCGGTACGAGGACGGCGAAGAGGCGCAGCTCGAGCTCCGCGAGGGCCGCTTCTGGATCACGTCGTCGGGCGCGCTGCCGGGCGGATCGCGGACGCCGGAGCAGGCGCTCGATCAGCTGCGCCGCGTGCTCGCGCGACGCAGCTACGCGGGCTTGATGCGTGTGCTCACGCCGTCCACCCGGGCGGCGATCGAACAAGACCTTCGTTCACTTGTCTCGGGCCTCGAGCGCCCGGAGACCCTGCATGTCGAGGTCACGGGCGACGGTGCCGTCGTGACAATCCCCGGCGGGCACAGCGTCAAGCTGAAGCGCGAGGGCGGCGTGTGGCGGGTCGACGATTTCGACTGACGGCCGCACGGGGGGCGGCGATCGTCGCGATCGCCCTCGCCGATGCGCGTGCTTCGGCGGAGGAGCCGGACCAAGCTCCCGCGCCGGCCGCCCCCGCTCCGCCGGACGATGCGGCAGCCACGCCCGGGGAGCCGCCGCTCGCCGACGCATCGGCGGGCGCGGCGACGGCGGCGAAGGGCGACGCCGAGCCGAACGCCGACGCCGCGCCGAACGGCGACGCCGCGAACGGCGACGGCTCCGCGAACGGCGACGCCGGCCCGGACGAGGTGCGGGTCCGCGGCGTCAAGAACGGCGAGCCGACCGCGCCGAAGGAGACGCTCGGCGGCCGCGAGATCCGCTACATCCCCGGCGCGTTCGGCGACGCCTTCCGCGCGCTCGAGACGCTCCCGGGCGTCACGCCCATCGTCAGCGGTCTGCCCTATTACTTCATCCGCGGCGCGCCGCCGGGCAACACGGGCTTCTTCATCGACGGCGTCCGCGTGCCGGGGCTCTTCCACCTCGGCGTCGGGCCGGCGGTGATGTACCCGGCGCTGATCGATCACGTCGATCTCTACAAGGGCGCCTACCCGGTGACGTTCGGGCGCTTCGCCGGCGGCATCCTCTCCGCGGACACGGTGCGGCCCGGCGAGCGCGCGCGCGCCGACTGGACGCTCCGCTTGTTCGACGCCGGCGCGCTCGTCGAAGCGCCCTTCGGCAGAGAGGGCGACGGCGCCGCGCCGCGAGGCAGCGCGCTCGTCTCCGGGCGCTACGGCTACCCCGCGCTCCTCCTCTCGATCTTCGCGCCCGACGCCGGCCTCGCCTACTGGGACTACCAGACACGTGTAAGTTACAAGCTCTCCGACAAGGACCAGGTCTCCGTCTTCGGGTTCGGGAGCTACGACTCGATCAGCCAGCGCGACGAGACCAACGGGATCCCGAACCCGGAGCTCAGCGAGATCCTCAACATCCAGTTCCACCGGCTCGACCTGCGCTGGGACCGACGCACGAGCGCGACGGGCGCGATGCGCGCCGCCGTGACGCTCGGATACGATCGAACCGGCAGCCAGGACTTCGCCGCGCGCTCGTGGATCCTCGGCACGCGGATCGTGGCGCAGGAGCGGCTCGCCAAGTCGGCGCAGGTGCGGGGCGGCGCGGACCTCCACCTCCAGACGTACGATTTCCGTCTCGGCGGCTCCGGCGGGTCCGAGGTCCCGCCGAGGCCCGACGAGGCGGGAGACAGCCTCAGCGGCATCCAGAAGGACGCCAACATGGCGGTGTGGGTCGACGCGCCGCTCGTGGTCGCGCCGCGGGTCGAGGTCACGCCGGGCCTGCGCGCGGACCTCTTCACGTCGCGCGGGATCGGCAGGGCGCGCGCGATCCCCTCGCTCGATCCGCGCGTCACGACGCGCATCGGCATCGGGCCGATCCATCACCTGGGCGCGGTCGGGATCGCGCACCAACCCGCGGCCTTCCCGGTCCCGATCCCGGCGTTGACGTTCGCGCAGCTCCGCCGCGGGCTCCAGGCCGGCTACCACCTGAGCCAGGGCCTCGAGATCCCGCTCCCCGCGGACATCACCGCGCAAGTCAGCGGCTACCTCCACACGTACACCGGGCTCGTCGACCTCGGCCAGCAGTGCGACGTCGAGGATCCGCGCTGCGACCCGTCCGGCGCGCGCGGCCGCTCCGTCGGGCTGGAGGCGATGGTGAAGCGCAACCTCGGCAAGCGCGTCGGCGGCTTCGTCTCGTACACGCTGTCGCGCTCCACGCGCGACGCGTACGACGTCACGATACGCAAGCAGACGTCGCGCCTCAGCGAGTTCGACCGCACCCACGTCTTGAACGTCGTGATCTCGGTCGACCTCGGCAAAGGCTGGCGGACGGGGGTCCGCTACACCGGCTACTCCGGCGTCCCGTACTCGACCATCAGCGAGCTCCTCCTGCCGAACGCCCGCACGCCCGCGTTCCACCGCGTGGACGCGCGCGTCGAGAAGCGGTGGGTCCAGAAGGACGGGCGCTCGTTCGCGATCACCGCCGAGATGTTCAACGCGCTCCTCATGAAGGAGGCGGTCGGCGTCACCTGCACGGGCGTCCCGCCGAGCTGCTCGCCGCAGGAGATCGGCCCGATCGCGATCCCGAGCCTCGGCTTCGAGGGCACGCTCTGACGGCGGACGGGGCGCGCCGAGGCGCGGCTCCCGTAGAGCTCGCGTCGACGGTGCACCTCGCGCCGGCGGCCTGCTAACGTTCCCCGCCCATGCGCCGGACGCTCTTCTGCTTCTTCCCGTTCGCCTTCGCGCTCGGCGTGCTCGTCTTCTTCCTCCCCCGCCCCGCGCGCGCCTTCGGCGACGTCGGCGCGTTCGACCCGCGCGCGCTCTTGGCCGGCGGGACGACGGGCCCCGCGCGCGCGAGCGCCGCGGGGCGCTGGTCGTGGGAGCTCGTCCAGCGCACGAGCGCCCCCGCGCGGCTCAAGCCGAGCCAGATCCGGGCGGACGACCCCGGCGTGGTCGACGGGCCGTTCCTCTGGTGGAGCGGCGACTCCGCCGTCACCGCGCTGACGCCGCAGGAGATCTCGGGCCTCCGTCGCTTCTTCGCGCTCGGCGGGATCCTGCTCGTCGACGACGCGGGGGCGTCCGAGGACGCCGGCGACGGACGCGGCGGCGCGAGCGCGTTCGGCAAGAGCGCCCGCCAGCAGATCGCGCGCGTGCTGCCGGACTCGAGCCCGATCGCGCTCGGGCCCGACCACGTGCTCTTCAAGTCGTTCTACCTGCTCAAGCGCGCCGAGGGCCGCGTCGCCGGACCGCGGACGCTCGACGCCGTCGTTCGAGGGGGCCAGACGCAGGTCGTCTTCTCGTCGCACGACCTCGGCGGCGCGCTCGCGCGCGGCGCGACGGGCGTGTGGGAGAACCCCGTGGTGCCGGGCGGCGACATCCAGCGGGAGCGGGCCATCCGCCTCGCGGTCAACATCGCGATGTACGTCCTCTGCTCGAACTACAAGGACGACCAGGTCCACGCGCCGTTCCTCATGCGCCGCCGCGCCGGCGCGCTCGTACCCTGAGGCGGAGAGCGGGTGGACGCGCCGACCGAACAGCTGACCTTGAGCACGCGGCTCGCCGTCAACGGCGACCTGCCCCCGTGGGCGGCCGCGCTCGCGTGCGCGCTCGTCCTCGTCAGCCTCGGCGTGCTCGTGGTCCACGAGCTGCGGCGCCGAGAGCGCGGGGGCCTCGCCATCGTCGCGAGCGGCGTGCTCGCGCTCCTGGCGCTCCTCTTGGCGGTCGTCCGCCCGGTGCGGATCGCGGCGAGGGAGAGCGTGATCGGCGCCAAGGTCGTCGTCCTCTCCGACACGTCGCGGTCGATGGCGCTCCCGCAAGACGGCAAGACGACCCGCGGCGACGTCGGCGCCCGCGCGCTCGCCGATCTCGCGAAGGGATCGAAGGACGCGCGGCTGCTCGTCCTCGGCTTCGGCGACGGGCCGCCCGCGCCGATCGCCGCGAAGGAAGGCGAGAAGACCGTCCCGGCGGCGCCGCGGAGCGATCTCACCGCGGCGCTCCGCACGCTCGCGTCCTCGGCGGAGGAGAAGCCGCAGGCGGTCGTCGTCGTCTCCGACGGGCGGCTCGACGATCCGGCCGAGGACGCGTCGCCGGAGAACCTCGCCGCGCTCGGCAAAGAGCTCAAGGTCCCGATCCACACGATCGCGACGACGCGCCAGGGCCCCCCCGACGCGAGCGTGCGGCGCGTCTCGGCGGCCGGCGCCGCGGTCGCGCACGTCCCGCTCCCGCTCCGCGTCGAGGTCGGGTGCAGCGGCGGGCTCTCCTGCGACGAGCTCACCGTCACGGCGCGCGAGCTCCGCGAGGACGGACCGCCGGCGCTGCTGGCGACCGGGCTCTCCCACCTGAAGGACGGCAAGGGCACCGTCGATCTCTCCGTCACGCTCGAGCGCGCGGGCGCGCGCATCCTCGAGATCGCGATCACGCCGCCGTCGGGGGACACGATCCCGGAGAACGACCGCCGCCTCCTCACGTTCGTCGTCGCGCGCGAGCGCGTGCGCGTGCTCCACGTCGCGGGCCGTCCGACGAACGACGTGCGCGCGCTCCGCCAGTGGCTGAAGAGCGACGCGTCGGTCGACGTCGTCGCGTTCTTCATCCTCCGGACGCAATCCGACAACCCCAACGCGCGCCCGGAGGACCTGTCGCTCATCCCCTTCCCCGTCGACGAGCTCTTCACCGAGCACCTGCCGTCCTTCGACGCCGTCGTCCTCCAGGACTTCGACGCGCAGCCCTACGGCCTGGAGAAGCACCTGCCGCAGCTCGCGCGCTACGTGCGCTCGGGCGGCGGCCTCATCATGGTCGGCGGACAGAACTCGTTCATCGCCGGCGGCTACGCGGGCACGCCGCTCGCCGAGGTGCTCCCGGTCTCGCTCGACCACTCCCCCGGGGCGACGGCCGCCGACGTCGCGCCCGTCACGCCGACCTGGACGGAGGACGGACGCGCCGCGCCGCTCCTCGCGCCGCTCCGCGACGTCGCCTCCGAGGAGCTGCCGCAGATGCCCGGCACGAACATCCTCGGCGACGTGCGCGCCGGCGGCCTCGTGCTCTGGTCTCACCCGACGCGCACGACGAAGAGCGGCGCGCCGATGCCGATCCTCGCCATCGGCGACCAAGGCGACGGCCGCTCGATCGCGCTCGGCATCGACGGCGCGTGGCAGCTCGAGTTCTCGCAGCTCGGCGCGCGCACCTCGGGCCGCGGCTACGGCGCGATGTGGGACGGCCTGCTCGGCTGGCTGATGCGCGATCCGCGCTTCGAGCCCGGCCAGCTCGACCTCACGGCCCCGTGCGTGGCAGGCGAGCCGGCGCGCGTCCGCGTGCGCGCGCCGGACGGGCGGGACGCGAGCGGCGAGCCGCGCGAGATGGTCGTCGAGGTCCGCCGCCTCGACGCGCGCCCCGGAGAGTCGGGCGCCGAGCCGCTCAAGGTCGAGGTGCCGAAGCGCGCGCCCGGCGCCACCGGCACGGTCGAGGTCACGCTCCCGCCGCTCCCCGCGGGCGGGTACACGGCGCGGCTGAAGCTGGGCCCCGGCCCGACGACCCGCCGCGACTTCGCCTGCGAGGCCGGCGGGGACGAGTGGGCCGACTCGCGGCCCGACGCCGACCGCCTGCGCGCGCTCGCCGCCGCGACGGGCGGGACGTTCCGCTGGGCGACCGACGATCGGGCGCTCCCGCTGCCCGAGCCGGCGGTCGTCAGCGCCGAGCGCCACGTCGTCCCGCTCGCGCCGCCGTGGTCGTGGACCCTCGCCGCCGCCGTGCTGCTCGGCGCGCACTGGTTCACCCGCAGGCGGAGCGGGCTCTCCTGACGAAGGGCGGAGACGCCCTCCGGCTTGTCCCAAAACGCCACAGGTCTCGCGACGTTTGTTCCTAGCGCCCGAACCTCCGACTCAGTACCGTCCCGGACGGCGTGGACGTCGAGAGCAAGCTCCTTTCGCGCCGGTTGGCGCTCGCAATCCTCGCGCCCGCGGCGCTCCTCCTGGCGCTCGGCGGCGTGCTCGGCGCGCAGCTCATGCGTATGTCCGAGGACGCGCGCTGGGTCGAGCACACCGATCAGGTGCTGGCCAAGGCCTACCAGGTCCAGAAGCAGGTGGTCGATCAGGAGACCGCCGTACGCGGCTTCCTCCTGACCGAAGACCCGCTCTTCCTCGAGCTGTACTACAGGGCGCGCCCGCTCGAGCTCATCGGTCAGGTCGAGGAGCTCGTCGTCGACAACCCGGACCAGGGTCGACGGCTCCAGGAGCTGAGGCGCCGCTACGGGGCATGGCAGGAGGACACGCTCGAGATCGCCGCGGGCCGCGGCCTCGAAGAGGCCCGCAGCAAGCCGGCGATGCTGCGCCGCCGCGAGAAGATGAACGCGGTCCGCGACGTCGTCACGCAGATCGTCGACGAGGAGCACACGCTGCGCGACCGGCGCGCGGCGGCGAGCGCGAGCTCCACGTCGGTCACGCGGACGCTCTTCGTCGTCCTCTTCGCCGGCGCCGCCGCCTTCCTCGCCTTCTTCTCGCGGCGGCAGCTCGCGGCGATCACCGGCACCTACGCGCACGCCCTCGCGGGCGAGCGCGACGTGAGGGCGAAGCTCGAAGACGAGGCGTGGGCGCGCGCCGGCTACGCGGAGATCGGCGACGCGGTCCAGGGGGAGCTCTCCGTCGAGGAGGTCGGCGAGCGCGCGCTGGCGTCCATCGCGATGTACGTCGACGCGGAGATCGGCGCGTTCTTCGGCTCGGACGCCGGAGCGCTCCGCCGGCGCGCGGGCTTCGCGCTCGATCCGCGCGCCGCGGGCGCGGAGACGTTCGGGCGCGGCGAGGGGCTCGTCGGACGCGCGGCGGAGGGAGACGAGATCGTCCGCGTCGCCGACGTCGCCGGCGAGGACGACGCCCCGAGGGTGCGCTCGGGCACGCGCGATCGGCGCCCCGGCGAGCTGGTCCTCGTCCCCCTCCGCATCAACGGGCGCGCCTACGGCGTCGTCGAGCTCGGCTTCCGCGAGGCGCCCGGCCCGCGCGTCGTCGATCTGCTCGGCCGTATCGGCGAGACGCTCGCGATCGCCGTGCGGTCCGCCGAGTACCGCGCCCGCCTCCGCGAGCTGCTCGAGGAGTCGCAGCGACAGGCCGAAGAGCTCCAGACGCAGCAGGAGGAGCTGCGCGTCGCGAACGAAGAGCTCGAGGAGCAGAGCAAGGCCATCCGCGAAGCCCAGGCGCGCCTCGAGGAGCGTCAGGAGGAGCTGACGACGGCGAACGCCAGGCTCGAGGAGCAGGCCCACGACCTCGAGGACGCCCGCGAGAGCGCGCTCGAGAAGGCCGACGCCCTCGAGCGCGCGAGCCGCTACAAGTCCGAGTTCCTCGCGAACATGTCGCACGAGCTCAGGACCCCGCTCAACAGCTCGCTCATCCTGGCGAAGCTCCTCGGCGACAACAAGGAGGGCAACCTCACGGCCGAGCAGGTCAAGTACGCCCAGACGATCTACGGCGCGGGCAACGATCTGCTCACGCTCATCAACGACATCCTCGACCTCAGCAAGATCGAGGCCGGCAAGATGGACGTCACGCTCACGGACGTCCCGATCGCGCGGATCACGGGGACCCTGACGCGCACGTTCGAGCCCGTCGCCGCGGACAAGGGCCTCCGCTTCTCGGTCGTCGTCGAGCCGGGCACGCCCGAGCGGATCTTCACCGACCAGCAGCGCGTCGAGCAGGTGCTCAAGAACCTCTGCTCCAACGCGCTCAAGTTCACCGAGGCGGGCGAGGTCGAGGTGAAGGTCTCCCCCGGCCCTCACCGCGTGCGCTTCGCGGTGCGCGACACCGGGATCGGGATCGCCCCGCACCAGCACGAGCTCGTGTTCGAGGCCTTCCGCCAGGCCGACGGCGCGAGCAACCGCAAGTACGGCGGGACGGGCCTCGGTCTCTCGATCTCGCGCGATCTCGCGCGGCTGCTCGGCGGCGACATCGTCGTGACCAGCGAGGTCGGCAAGGGGAGCACGTTCGTCCTGACGCTCCCGCGCGCGCGGCCGGCGT
>JAHBWF010000136.1 GCA_019637105.1 Labilithrix sp. | reverse complement strand
GGTCGGCTACGGCCCGAGCACGTCGGGGGCGTTCACCGAGGGCTCCTCCGCGCCGCTCCCGTCGGGCAGCGGCTCGATCGGGCGAAAGAGCGACGGCCTCGACACGGACGACAACGCGTCGGACTTCGCGCGCTTCTCGGCGCCGTCCCCGGGCGTCTCGAACTGACGCCGGCGCGGGGCGAAGCGCTTCGTCTCGTCGACGCCGCCTCGTCGGCCTTGCTCGCGCGACGAGCGCGCGAGCGGCGAAGGTGCCGCGGCTCGACGGGAGCGCGTGGGCGGCTCGACGGGAGCGCGTGGGCGGCTCGACGGGAGCGCGTGGGCGGCTCGACGGGAGTAGGCGCTGCGGCTCGACGGGAGCGCGCTGCGGCTCGACGGGAGCGTCGAGCTACTTGCCGTTGCCGCCGAGGCACTTCGGCGAGGCGTTGGCTTCGGGGCTCGCGCCCCACTCCGCGGGGCTGCGCGACGTGATCGCGAGCGCGTGGACGCCGCTCTTCATCTCCTCGGCGAGCGCTCCGTAGACGAGCTGGTGCCGCTTCACCGGCGAGACGCCGTCGAAGCGCGCCGAGACGACGACCACCTTGAAGTGCGTCTCGGAGCCCTTCGGCACGTTGTGCATGTGGCTCTCGTTGATCACCTCGAGGTGCGCGGGCGCGAGCGTCTCCCTCAGCTTCGTCTCGATGCGGTCCTGGACGGTCACGCGTGGACCATAGCACCCGTCGCGCCGCGGGGCTCGAGCTCGTCCGCGCGCGGCGTCCGCGCGCCGGCGTCCGCGCGATCCGCACGCGAGCCGGCATCCGCGCGACCCGCACGCGAGCCGGCGTTCGCGCGACCGCACGCGAGCTCGAGGTCGCGTTGAGCCTCGGCCTCGACGGCCGCGGCTGGACGGTCAGCGTGGGCTCGCCCTGCTTCGGCGGCGCCGCGCTCTCGATCTCCGGCGTCGACGACGCGCCTTACCCGCAGACCGCCGTGCGGCCGTTCCTCGACGAGACGAGCGCGTACCTGTTCCTGACGAACGAGGACAGCGACTCGGGCGTGACGAGCGGGCGCTACGTCAGCAATCCGTCGGGCTCCTCGACGGTCGAGTACGGCCCGCGAGAGGTCGACGGTGAGAAGGTCGTGAAACCTCATCGAGGGCCGCGGCGACCGTCGTCTCCGACACGAGCGGACGCTCGCGCGACGTGCGGTTCTACTTCGCCTTCTGACGTGCCGCTGCGCCGCCCGGCCGCGCCGGCGCACGCGCGCCGGAGCCGGCGGTGCTAGATTCGCGCGTGCGTCGCATGTGGATCTTCGCCTACGGCTCGCTGATCTTCCGACCGTCGTTCCGCTTCGTCGAGCGCCGCCGCGCCTTCGTGAGGGGCTGGGCGCGTCGCTTCTGGCAGGGCTCGCCGGATCACCGCGGCGTGCCCGGCGCGCCCGGCCGCGTGGTCACGATCGTGCCGAGCGCCGACGAGCCGTGCGGCGGCTGCGCTTACCGCGTCGATCCGGCGGACGCGGACGCCGTACTCGCCGCGCTCGACGTCCGCGAGCAGGCCGGCTTCGAGCGACACCTGCTGCCGCTCCACGAGGATCTCGACGAGGCGCCGTTCGCCGAGGGCGTCACCTGGGTCGCCGGCGCGACGAACGCGCATTTCCTCGGCCCGCTGCCGGAGCGCGAGATCGCCGGCTACGTCCGCGCGCGGCGCGGGCCGAGCGGGTCGAACGCCGACTACGTCCTGCTCCTCTGCGCGGCGCTCCGCGAGCTCGACGTCGCGGATCCGCACGTCGAAGCGATCGCGCGCCACCTCTCCGTCCGAGGCGCGACTCGGTTGCGCCGATCGGAATGAGCCGATCGCGCCGTCGCGCGCCGGAGCTTCGGGCGCTCGTCGGCCGGGCGCCCGAAACGTAGGCTCGCTGCACGCGATCGCGGGCCGTCGCGCCGACGGGCCGCCGCCGAACGCACGAGCCGCCCGGACGCGGCTCAAACCGCCGCCGGGTGCGCGACGCGAACCGTCGCGAGCGCGCGGCTCAGCCGCCGCCGAAACGCGGGCTCAGCCGCCGCCGGGCGCGCGACGCGAACCGTCGCGAGCGCGCGGCTCAGCCGCCGCCGCCGATGTACGTCTTGAGCTTGCGGTGCTGCGAGGGGAGGCGGAGCTTCCGCAGCGCCTTCGTCTCGATCTGGCGGATGCGCTCACGCGTGAGCGAGAAGCTCTCACCGACCTCCTCCAGCGTGTGGTCGCGCGGCTCGTCGATGCCGAAGCGCATCCGGAGGATCTTCTCCTCGCGGGGCGTGAGCGTCTTGAGCAGCTGGCGCGTCTGGTCGTTGAAGCGCATCTGCGCGTAGGCCTCGTCCGGCGGCAGGCCCGACTCGTCGGGGATGAACTCGCCGACGTGCGACTCGCCGTCGTTGCCGACCGGCGTCTCGAGGCTGATCGGCTCGCGCGCGATCTTCATCACGGCGCGCACCTTCTCGACCGGGATGCCGGTCGACTCGGAGAGCTCCTCGGGCGTGGGCTCGCGCCCGTACTCCTGGAGGAGCGAGCGGCTCATGCGGGTGAGCTTCTGGAGCGACTCGTACATGTGCACGGGCACGCGGATCGTCCGGCCCTGGTCGGCGATGGCGCGCGAGATCGACTGGCGGACCCACCAGGTCGCGTACGTCGAGAACTTGTAGCCGCGCTTGTAGTCGAACTTGTCGACCGCGCGCATGAGGCCGATGTTGCCCTCCTGGATCAGGTCGAGGAGCTGGAGCCCGCGGTTGACGTGCTTCTTGGCGAGCGAGACGACGAGGCGGAGGTTCGCCTCGACGAGCTCGGCCTTGGCGCGATCGGCCACGCGGCGACCGCGGGCGATCGTGTCGAGCGTGGCGCTCGTCGTCTTCTTCGCCGACGGCATCTCCCGCTGAACGATCCTGAGCTTCTTCTCGACGCGCTCGATCACGCCGCGATCGAGCCGCAGCTCCTCGAGCACGGAGACGATGTCCTCGCGCGCGAGCTCGTACTTCGTCTTCTTCGCGCTCGGCCGCGGCTTCGCCTTCGGGTCGGGCTTCTTCACCTTCGGCCCGTGCAGCTCCTTGAGCGGCCGCTCGAGCAGGCGCGCGATCTTCAGCATCGTCGCCTCGTCGAAGGCGTCCTCGTCGTCGACGTTGCGCACCACGTCGCGGACCTTGAGCCGGCCTTTGTAGAGGAGCCGCCCGATGTGGTCGAGCTCCGCGGCGGCGAACGGCGACTCGACGATCGCCTCGATGATCCGCCGCTCGCCCTCCTCGATGCGTCGCGCCAAGACGACCTCGCCCTCGCGCGTCAGCAGGGACACCTGGGCCATCTTGCGGAAATACATGTCCACCGCTTCTTCGGCTTCCGCCGGCGGCGTCATGTTCGCGATGGGGGCTTTGGAGAGGTTGGGGGCTTCGGACTTCTTCAAGGCTAATCGGCTCCGCGTGGCCCTTTGGTCTCGCTCCTGTCCACGACCACGCTCGAGGACAGACCATCGACTTCTAAGCAAGTTGCTCGTTCGCTCGCGTGCTCGCTCTCAAGTTCGCTCGGCTGCTCGTTCTCTATGCACGTTCGATGAGCGCGTTTGATCTGACCGGGGGCGTAAAGGCAGAGCGCGACGAGGTGAACACACGGAACTCGCGCGATCTTCCTTTCGAACGTTCCCCCCGGGCGCCGAGGAGCGTTCGCTGTCCGCAACGTCTCGTCGAGCAGCAAAGGCACGTCGAATCGCCCGAATTCGGGTGCCTTCGGAAGTCTGGCACGTTCGAAAGCGTCGGGCCAAAGTCGGAGCTTCGCCTACATGGGCGACAGCCCTCGAAATTTCGGCGCTGGGGCGTGGTGACGCGGGGCTTCTTCAAGAGTTTCCCTTGCTTCCGCGGGGCGGAGACGTAGATCGCAGCCTGCCGTGCGGCGAGCTGAGCCGGAATTTTTTTCTTCCGGCGGCTCGCTTTTGCGCCCGCTCCGCGCTTCTATCGAGGAGCCGCGGAGGAGGGAGGCGTTTCGCCGTTCGCCCGGTCGCCGGCCTCGACGCGTCGCAGGGAGGCGCTCAGACGAGAGGGCGCGGGGCGCGCTCGAGCGCGCCGGAGAGGCGGCTCAGGTACTCGTCGCGCGGGATCTCGACGCACCCGAGCGACGCGAGGTGCGGGTTCGTGACCTGCACGTCGAACAGCTCGTAGCCCGCCGCGCGCAGCTTCGCGACCAGCGACGCGAACGCGATCTTCGACGCGTCGGTGCGCGTGTGGAACATCGACTCGCCGGCGAAGGCGCCGCCGATCGCGACGCCGTAGATCCCGCCGACGAGCTCGCGCCCGTCTCCCGTCGACTCCCAGACCTCGACGCTGTGGGCCCAGCCGAGCCGATGGAGCTCGCGGTACCCGCGCTCGAGCTCGGGGATGATCCACGTCGCGCCCCTCCGCGTCTCGCCGCACATGTGCATCACGCCGGCGAAGTCCTGGTCGACCGTCACCTCGTACGGGTGGACGCGCAGCGTGCGCCGCAGGCTGCGCGACCAGCGCGGCTCGTCCGCGAGCGAGAAGACGCAGCGCGGCTCGGGGGAGAACCAGAGCACCAGCGGCGCTCCGCGCTCGTCCTCGTCGTCGCCGTGCGGCCACGGGAAGATCCCGCTCCGGTACGCGTGGAGGAGCGTCCCCGCCGCGAAGTCGCAGCCGACGGCCAGCACGCCGTGCGACGGCGCCCGCCGCGGGTCGGGGAACCGCACGCGCGTCTTCGGCGGTTCGACCGGAGGATGAGGGACCCGCGCGCTCACGCGGATCCAGTCTAGCGTGCCCGGCGGCCCCGAGCGCGCGCCGCCGCGTCGTGACGGCGACGCCGCGGCCCCCGCTCCGTCGAGCTCCGGGAGCTCGGTCAGTCGAGCTTCACCGCGTAGACGAAGCTCGCCTTCGGCGCGCGGGTGATCCGCTCGGTGATGACCGCGTGGAGCGGCCGCTTCTCGCCCGGCGCGCCGACGTGCTCCTTGACGAGGGCGTCGGCCCGCGGCTTGTTGCCCTGGCCCTTGATCCGCGCGACCTCGGTCATGAGCGACGTGATCGAGGCGGGCATCTTGGCGAGGTCGAGCGAGAAGCAGCCCTTGTCCTTGCCGTTGGCCGCCGTCTCTTCGGGCTTCCAGGTCACCGAGCCGTCCTTCATCAGCCAGCCGAGCTGGATCGCGGCGAGCTGGCTGTAGTTCTTCGGGTGGTTGTTCTCGCCGTACATGCCGCGCGAGATGTGACCGAACGCCCAGAACATGTCGCGCACGTGCGCCTTGTCGGCGTCGTCGCGCGTGATCTGCTTCTTGTCGACCAGCCACTCGGTGAAATAGAGCGCCGCGGTCTGCGCCTTGAGCTCCTCGAGCGTGCTGGCGAGCGGACCTCCGAACGCCTCGCGATCGATCTTGCCGTTCGCCTTGTACTGGTGCGCCGGGCCGAGGTTGTGCGCGGCCTCGTGGAGGACCGTGCTCATGAGCTGAGGCTCCTGCGCGCTCGTCCATTTCGCCATCGCGTCCTTGCAGAACAAGGACTCGCCCTGCTCCTTCGCCGTCGCGATGCTGTCGGGGTCCGTGTAGAAGTTCGTCATCGCGACGGTGCGGCCGCGCCCGCCGTTGGCCACCGGGCCGAAGTTCGGGAGCGACTGGCCGATCGTCGCGCCGAACGCCTTGCGCGAGTCGCCGGCGTTGAGCGCGATGTCGACGAAGTCGGGGAGCTTGAAGCTCACGGCGCGCGCCGTGTACGGCTTGCCGGCGAGGGCGGCGAGCGCGTTCTCCATCTCCGTCTTGAGCGGATCGAGCTTCTGCTGCCAGGTCAGCGAGCCCTGATTGATCAGGCCGAAGCTGACGTGGTAGAGCGCCTTCGTGCTGCACGGCTCGTCGTAGACCTCGTCGGGCGCGATGCGGAGGTAGTACTTCGAGTTCTTCGCGTCCATCTTCGCCCACGCCTCGTCGGCGGGCCACCACGCGTCGTCGACGAAGGCCTTCGCCGCCGCGCGCAGGTAGTCCTTCAGCGCCGGCTCGCGGGCGCCGAGCGCGTCGGCCGCGCCCTCGAGCTCCTTGGCGATCGCCTTGACGTCGTCGGGCCACACCTCGTGGAACGGCCTGGCGACGAGCGCGCCCTTGTCGTCCTTCACGACCGCGGTGAACGGATCGAGCAGGGCCTTGTCCTTCTTCTTCTGGAGCTCCTCGCAGAACTTCGGGTTCGAGGCGAGCAGATCGGCGGGGTAGAGGCCGGAGAGCTTCGTCTTCGGCATGTCCGCCGGGAGGAGCGCGCCGCACGCGGGATCGTTCTCCGTCAGCGGCGCCTCGCACTTCGGGCCCTGGCCGCGGAAGAACAGCGTGCGGCTCGCGGGGTCGTCCGCGGGGACCTTGGCGGCGAGGTCCTTCACCGCCTGCTGCTTCGCGTAGAGGAGCTCGACGAGCTCGGAGGCCTTCATGATCGCGGCGACGAAGCGGCGCTCCTCGGCGTCGGCCTTCGACAGGTCGGTCGCGACCAGCGTGACGCGTCCCTGCGCGAGCTCCTTCTTCACGGCGGCGCGTCGCGCGTCGTCGGTCGTCGCCCCCTTCTGCTTCACGAGCTGCCCGTACGCCTCGAGCAGCTTGGGCGTGAACGCGGGCGTCGGTCCCTTCGTCACGTAGTCCTCGAGCGCGGCGCCGCGGGCGAGGCCCCAGTAGACGGCGAGCTCGCTCGGGTCGAGCGCGCCGTTTCGGTTCGTGTCCTCGGCCCAGAAGAGCGGGAGCGCGAGCTCGGGAGCGAGTCGGTTGAAGTCGGCGCGCGAGAGCTCGTCGAGCCGCGGTCCCGTCGGCTCCGCGGCGTCGGGGCCGGGCGCGACGCGCGCGGCGGAGGTCGTCTTCGGCTCCGGGGCGGCCGCGTTGTTCTCGCAGGCGAGCGCGGCGAGCGCGGGGACGAACGCGACCAGGGCGAGGGAGAGGCGGGACTTGTTCATCGCGGGCTTCATCGCGCGCGCGCGCGCGGCCGTCAACCCGCGCGTCTCGGCCGCGCCCAGGACGAAACGCGCCGGCGCAGCGCCGAGCAGGATCCGATACGCTCGGCCGCGAGCATGAGGCTCACCCGGCGCCGCGCGCCGGCCACCGTGAGAGGGATCCCTCCTTGCGACTGCCCCTGCCCATCGATCCCGAAGTGCGCGCGCGGGTCGATCGCCTCGAGCTGCCGTGGAACGACCTCGGGATCGACCCGTACGGGATCTCGAAGGACTACCTCGCCGCGTACTTCACCGCGCTCCGCTTCTTCTACAGGCGCTATTTCTCGGTCGAGGCGCACGGCCTCGAGCACGTGCCGAAGCGCGGTCGCGTGATGCTCGTCGGCAACCACTCCGGAGGCGTCGCGCTCGACGGGGTCATGGTGATCGGATCGATGTTCTTCGACATGGAGCCGCCGCGCGTCGCGCAGGGGATGGTGGAGAAGTTCCTCAACAAGATCCCGTTCGCGTCGCAGATCTCGAGCCGGCTCGGCCACCTCACGGGGATCCCGGAGCACGCCGAGCGCCTCCTCGCCGACGAGCGCATGCTGATGGTCTTCCCCGAGGGCGCGCGCGGGACGGCGAAGCTCTATCGCGAGCGCTACTCGCTCGTGAACTTCGGCAGCGGCTTCATGCGCCTCGCCCAGAAGATGAAGACGCCGATCGTCCCGTTCGCGTTCATGGGCGGCGGCGAGGCGGTGCCGACGATCTCCAACGCGGTGACGCTCGGCAAGCTGCTCGGCGTGCCGTACGTGCCGGTGACGCCGTGGCTCGTCGCGCTGCCGTTGCCGGCGAAGCTCGAGGTCTACTACTCGGAGCCGATGTCCTTCGAGGGGACCGGCTCGGAGGAGGACGAGGTCGTGAACGCCAACGTCGAGAAGGTCAAGGAGCGCATCGCGCGCCTCATCGAGATCGGCAGGAAGCGCCGCCGAGGTGAGCCGTGAAGGTCCTCGTCCCCGGGATCGCCGGCCGGCTCGGGCGCATGCTCGCCGAGCGCCTGATCGAGGAGGGCCACGACGTCATCGGGATCGATCGCAGGCCGCTCCGCGATCCGCCGCCCGGCGTCGAGGTCCACGAGCTCGACATCCGCAAGCGCGCGGCCGAGGAGGTCTTCCGCCGGGTGCGGCCGAACGCGGTCATCCACCTCGCGACGGTGACCCACCTTGTCGTGCGGAGCGAGGACCGCTACCGCATCAACCTGGGCGGCACGCGCGCGGTCTTCGAGCATTCGGCGGCCTACGGCGTCGAGCACGTCGTCTTCGTCGGCCGTCACACCTACTACGGCGCGGCCGCGGACTCGCCGCTCTTCCACGTCGAGGACGAGCCGCCGATGGGCCTCTCGTCGTTCCCGCAGCTCGCCGATCTCGTCGCCGCGGATCTCTACGCGGGCTCGGCGCTGTGGCGTTACTCGAGCTTCGTCACGAGCGTGCTGCGGATGGTCTACACGCTCGGGCCGACCGGGCACGGCACGCTCGCGACGTTCCTCCGCGGCGCGCGCGTCCCGACGATCCTCGGCTACGACCCGCTCTTCCACTTCATGCACGAAGAGGACGTCGTTCGCGCCCTCGTCACGACGCTGGAGGCGCGGCCGCGCGGCGTGTTCAACGTCGCCGGTCCGCAGCCCGTGCCGCTGTCGGTCATCATCGAGGAGACGGGGAGGACGAACGTGCCGCTCCCCGGCCCGTTGCTCGGCGCGGCGCTCGGTCGGTTCGGCCTGCCGCGCCTGCCGCGCGGGGCGCTCGAGCACATCCGTTACCCCATCACCGTCGACGCCTCGTCGTTCAAGCGGGCCACCGGGTGGGCTCACGCGATCGACGAGCGGGCCGCGATGCGCGCGTACCGCGAGGCGTTCCCTCCGCCGCTGCCTCATTGACGTACACCGTGGCTCGGCCTCGCACGAGACCGTGAGGCCGCAGGTCCGGCCGAGTTGAGGGTTGGACGATCGTGGATCGATGGACCCCCAGGGGAAGCGCCGGCCCTCCCGGCGCGCGCTCCGTCGCGTCGCAAACGGGCGACGTCCATGTGGTCGGCGCGCGGCCCGAGGTGGCGCGGCATTCGCATGGCTGGGGCGAGACCTAGCCACCCCGCTTCGAGCGGGATGTCCCCAGGGAGTCCCTTGCGCCGCTACTCGAACCGACCGATGCCCGCTGAACCCCTCGACCTCGGGACGGGGGACTTCGAGGCCGTCAGCTACCAGGAGATCCCGCCTGCGCCTCGCGCGCCGATCTTCCATCGGTCGATGGCGCCGCACGCGGCGTCGCAGGGGTACGGCTTCGGAAACGGCGGCGGTCACTACCCCGCGCACTACGCGCCGCTGCCGCAGGCGCCGCACTCGCTCTCGCCGATGGCGATGAGCTCGGCGCGCGACGCCGCCGCGACCGGACCGCAGCGGGCGCACCCGACGGTCGTCATCCGCTCTCGTCCGACGGCGCGCGCGGGCGTCATGATCCTCCTTGGGGGCGCCTTGCTCGGCGCGGTCTTCGGGATCGGGATGCGCGTGCGCGAGAACGCCGCTCAGGCCGCGTTCGCCGCGCAGCAGGACGCCGTGCAGGCGGAGCACGAGGCGGCGGAGGTCGCGAAGGCGTCCGCCGCGCCGCCGGCCGCTCCGACGGAGATCGCGCCGGTCGTGATCGCGCCCAACGCGCCCGTCGCGGCCGCGGCGCAGGCCGAGGCTCCGCGAGACCCCGCGGGCCTCCCGCCGCAGAGCTACGCGGACGTGCCGTTCGGCTCGCTCGTCGTCTCGCCGCCGTCGACGGCCGCGACGCCGGCGCCGAAGGCCGCCCCGGTGGCGGCGGCGCCCGCGCCGAAGGCGCCGCAGAAGCACGCGTCGTGGGGCAAGCCTGCGCGCGCCGCGGCCGCCCCCAAGGTCAGCGCGCCGGCGAAGACGAAAGAGAAGGAGAAGGACGACGGCTACCGGATCGCCTCGGCCGGCAACGACGAGCCGAGGGAGCAGCCCAAGGCCTCGGCGAAGGCCTCGCGGGAGCCCCGCGAGGCCCGCGAGCCGGCCGAGCCGAAGCGCGCGGAGAGCAAGCCGTCGAAGGCGAGCCGCGGCGGCACCGACGAGGCCGACAAGGTCCTGCGCGCCGCCATGGGAGCGACCGAGAACACGCTCTGATCCCGCGACGAGCGTCCCGCGTCGGCGTCGGGCCTCGTCCTGCGTTGGCGTCGCGCCCTCGTGTCGGCCTCGGACCCTCGCGTCGGCGTCGCGCCTCGTCCCGCGTCGGCGTCGCGCCTCGTCGGCGCGACGGAGCGAGGAGGCTCGCGTTCGATCACCTGCGCGCGCCGACCTCGACGCTGTAGGCGATCTGCGCGACCTGCTCGCCGAGCGCCCCGCCGAGGACGGGCGGCGGCGCGGTGTTCTCGAGCACGACGTAGTACGTCCCGCGGTTCACGGGGAAGCCGAGGTTCAGGTCTCCCGGCGCCGCCACGCCGCTCGCGAGCAGCGCGCCCGGCGGCGGTCCGAGGGGCTCGGCGGTCTCGTACTGCCGGCGCCAGTGCTCGCCCACCGAGCGCTCGACGACCGCGTAGCGGATCGGCGCGCCGTCGAGCCGCCCGCGGAGGTAGAGCGCGGCGCCCTCGCCGGCGACGTCGAACGGACCGAGGAACTCGCGCGAGCGGGTGTAGACGCTCGTGAGATCGCTCGCGAGCGACGTGCGTCCCTCCCGCGTCTCGAAGTGGCGCTTCGGTTTGTTCGGCGGCTCGAGGTGACCGAGCGCGAAGTCGTCGCCGTCGTCCTGACGGACGACCGTGAAGCCGCGACCGATCTCGCTCGCGACGAGGCCGTTGCCGATGACCGTCGCGACGTTCCCGAACGGCGTCTGCGTCGCGAGGTTCACGACCGGGTTCTCGACGCCGAGGACGCGGAGATCGGGCTGCGAGACGAAGCGGCTGAATTTGCCCCAGACCCACATCCCGTCGTCCTCGAGCCGAAAGTCGGGGAGGTACTCCACGCTCATCCCGACGTAGAAGCCGACGCGGCGCGTGAACGGCAGCATCACGTAGCCGGTGCCCGAGGCGGTCATCACGATGGCCTTCTTCGCGTCGTCGACCTGGACGTCGCACCGGCTCGGGAAGAAGCGGCCGACGCTCGCGGCGCCGAACTGCGGGAGCTTCAAGGGCACGCCGCGCTTGAGCATCTCCGGGCAGATCTTCGACGCGCCGAAGCTCGAGAACAGCCACCACCGGAGCTCGGGGCTCGCGTTGACCGCGCCGCGCGCGCACGGGCAACCGACGCCGGCCACCGCGAGCGCGAGGATCATCGAGAGGAAGAAGGCGCGCCGCACGCGGACGCGGTCTTAGCACACCGCCGCGCGCGCCCGCCGTCGGCTCGCGAGCGCGCCGCGCCGCCCGCGCGTCGTCTCGAGGAGCGCGTCGTCGATCGCGATCTGCGCGCGCCGTCGCGTCCGGGCGACGTAGATCTCCCCTGGTCGCAAGCGCAGCCGTGCGCACGCAGGAGGAGCACTCGCGCGCAGCGCTGTGCTCGCTCCGGCAGGTGCGCTCCTTCGTCGACGTCGGGAGCGGCGCCTCGCTTGGATGCGATGGGGACGACCACGCCAGCCGCGGCCCTCGACGACGTCGATCTTGGCGGTCCATCCCGAGCGCTTCGCCCTCCTCCGGCCCCCGTGTCGCCCTCGCGAGTGCGTCCTCGTGCCACACCTGTGGGCGCCCCCCGACGTCCGCGCCGACCTTCGCCTCCCCACGGTGCCCCCAACGCATCGCGACATCGTGTTCGTTTCACCTCCGCGCTCCTCAGCGGCTTCTTCTACGGGTAGAGGACTGGACGTGGATCGAGTCGAGCCGCCTCGGCGGGCATGGCGTGGTTCCGCGCACGGGTGGCTGCTGACTGCCGGTGCGGCTCTGACCGCCGCGGCCGTGCTCCTGCTGGCGCTGCTTCCTCGGGCGCCGTCGGAGGCCGAAGCGCTGGTCGGCTGGGTTTCGGAGTCGCGTTCGCTGCTGGTGTGGAGCGACGAGCTTCTGTTCTTCGCGGTGGTGTGCTTCGGAGCCGGAGCGCGCGGTGCCTTCCGCTCTGGCCGAACCCGTCGTTCGATTCGCATCAACGTCGGGCTGGAGGCCTTCGGCGTCGCCCTCGTCTCGCTGTTGGTGCTGCTGCTCGTGGTGGGCCGGCTGGTCTATCCGGTGTTCGGGATCGAGCTGTCGGCGGAGGTCGTCGCGATGCTGGTCAGCGCCGCCTTCGGCTCCCTGCATCTGGCGCTGCTCGGTTTCGCCGTGGCGGCGGTGGCGCTCACCTGGTCGGCGGGGAACGGGCGAGGAGGGTGGCTCGTCTCGATCGTCGGAATCGTCATGGGGGCGGTGTTCGCCGCGGGCTCTTTCCCCTGGCTGACCCCGATGTGGTGGAACGTCCTGGTTGCGATCGTCCTCGCCGTCTGGGGGGCCATGATCGGCCTCGTCGTGCCTTTTCGGCATGGGCCGGAGCCCGGAGCCGGTTGACGGTCGTAACGGAAGCGGGGCCTGGGCGCGCCGTCGCCGCCGCCTCGCGCTCGTCACTTCGGCGGCGCGGTGGGGGCGCAGGTCGACACGCCGGCGCCGACGATGCGGAAGCCGCCGACGTCGCCCTTCACGACCGAGATGTCGCCGCTGCCGCTCGTCGCGAGCCGCGTCACCCGCGACGGGCTCGTCCCCTCGGACGTGTAGAACCAGAAGTCGCCGCCCCAAAAAGAGAACGCCCACGCGCTCCCCGTCTGCACGCCGTCGAGCGCCTGGTCGTTCGACGTCGCGCCGTTCGACCTGTCGATCTCGGCGAGCGTCGCGAAGGGCTGGGTGGTGAAGAAGCCGTAGAGGTGGCCGTCGCCGGTGCCCGTGAGCTCCGCGCCCTGGCCGGCGAGGTTGCCCGTGTAGTCGCCGAGCACCGTGAGCGTCATCGTGTCGAGATCGATCTTGCCGAGCCCGAGCCCGCCGCCGCCTCCGCCGCCGAGCCCGGAGACGTAGAGCGTCTCGTCCGTCGAGTCTTCGCCGTTCGTCGCGAACGCCATCCCGAACCGGAGGAAGCCGCTCTGGTTCGGCTGGAAGCTCGTGGACGAGCAGCTCGCGTTCGCGGTGCTCACCTTGAAGAGCGAGCCGTCGCTGAAGTTCACCCACGCGGTGCCCTCGCGGTCGATCGCCATCGAGTTCGGCGTCGCGAGCCCGTTCGTCGGGCACTCGAGCGGCCCGATCCTCTGGAAGGTCGCCGTGTTCGGCGTGAAGCTGTAGAGGTCGTTCTCCGCCGAGACGACGTAGACGAGCCGCGCCGCGTCGGTGCAGCCGTCGCCCGGCGGCGCGCCGCCGTCGCTGTCGAACCCGCCGCTCGAGCCCAGGCCGCCCGAAGAGCTCGACGAGCCGCCCGTATCGGCGTCGAAGCCGCGCTTCGGCGGCGTGCTGCACGCGAGGAGGAGCGCCGCGAACGCCGCGAAGCGCGCGCCTCCTCGCACCTTCCGAGCCCGCTCCGGTCCCCCGCCGCGCCGTCGACGTCGCATGATGGGCCAGACGATTAGCACACCGCCGCGAGGCGCTGGAGCGTCGTCGGACCGTTTTCAGAGCGCTCAGCGAGGATCGTCCGCGCGCTCGCCCCTCGGCGCGCGCCGGAGCAGGCCGCGGAGCTCGCTGGCGGCGGGCGGCAGGCGCTCCCGCCCGCGGTGCACGAGGTAGAGCGGCCGCTCGATCGGCGTGCGATCGCTCGGCACGATGGCGAGCTGCTTCGTCGCGACGTCGCGCTCGACGGCCCTCCGGCTGACGAGCGCGACGCCCACGCCGGCGCGCGCGTTCGCCTTGACCGCCGCGATGCTGCCGAGCTCCATCGCGATGGGCCGATCGGGGAAGTACTGGTCGGTGAGCGTGCGGGTCGTCGCGCCGCGCGCGAAGGTCACGAGCGGCGCGGCCTCGGCGTTCGCCAGCCCGGGCGCCGCGACGAGGACGAGCTCGTCGTCGAGCCACTTCTCGCGCGTGAGGCCGGATCGCGCCACGCGCAGCAGATCGGGCGGGAGGCGCCGCTCCGCCCGCTCGGCGTGCCTGCCCGCGCGCGGAGCGCGCCGCCTCGCCGGCGGAGCGATACGCGCGAGGATGACGAGGTCGAGATCGCCGGCCTCGAGGGCGTCGACGAGATCGTCGGGGTTCGCCTCGCGGAGGAGGATCTGCACCGCGGGGTGCCGCGCGCGAAAGCGCGCGAGCGTGCGCGGCAGGTAGTAGGTGCAGACCGTCGCGCCCGCCCCGATGCGGACGGAGCCCGCGGCGAGCCCCATCACCTCGGCGACGGCGCGGCGGCCCTCCTCGAGCGCGGCGAGCGCGGCGCGCGCGCGCGGCAAGAGGGCCGCTCCGGCGGCGGTGAGCGTCGCTCCGCCGGGACCGCGGTCGAACAGCCGCGCGCCCATCAGCGCCTCGAGCCGCTGGATCGAGGCGGTGAGCGCGGGCTGCGTGACGTGCGCGTGGCGCGCCGCGGCCGTGAAGGTCCCGTGCTGACTCACGAGGGCGAAGTGGCGCAGCGGCTCGAGCATCCGGGGTTCACGCTCCTCGGAGGGACATCATAGAACATGATGGGACGCATCATTAGAATCGATTGGAATGATGCCAGCGTCGAGCCCATCATCCGGGACATGACGCTGCTCTTCCTCCTGCTCGGGCTCGGAGCCGGCGCGCTCACGACCCTCGCCGGGCAGGGCGGCGGCTTGCTCCTGCTCCTCGCGTGCTCCGCCGTCCTGGGGCCGCACGAGGCGCTCGCGATCACGGCGCCGGCGCTGCTCCTCGGCAACCTCCACCGTACGCTCTTGTTCCGCGCGCACATCGATCGCGGCGTCGCGGCGCGGATGATCGCCGGGGCGCTCCCGGGCGCGCTCGCGGGCGGGCTGCTCGCCGGCGTGACGCCGGCGTGGGCGCTCCAGGGGCTGCTCGTCTTCATGACCGCGGTCGCGATCGCCAAGGCGCTCGGGCTCCTTCGGTTCCAGGTGCCGCGGAACGCGCTGATCCCCGCCGGGCTCGTCGTGGGGGCCATGACCGGGACGTCGGGCGGCGCGGGCGTGCTGTTCGCGCCGGTCCTCCTCTCGGTCGGGCTCTCCGGCAAGGCGTTCGTCGCGACGACGAGCGTGGTCGCGGTCGCCGCGCACGTCGGCCGCGTCGCCGGCTACGCCGGGCTCGGCCTCTTCTCGAGGGAGCTCATCGGTCCGACGATCGCAGTCTCGGCGGCGATCTTCCTCGGCAACGCGCTCGGCGGTCGCCTCCACGGGCTGATCACCGCGGACGGCGCCAAGCCGGGCCGGGTCGTAGCGATCGAGTACGGGACGCTCGTCGTGTGCGTCGCGCTGTCCGTCGCTGGCCTGGGCTGATATGCTCGTCGACGATGCAGTCGTCTGATCCCCGTCAAGCCGCGCTCGCGCGTGTCGGGCAGACCCTGAACCACAAATGGCACATCGATCGCCTCGTCGACATCGGCGGGATGGCCGCCGTCTACCAGGCGACGCATCGCAACGGGAAGAAGGTGGCGATCAAGATGCTCCACCCCTTCATCGCGACGCACGCGGACGTCCGCGAGCGCTTCCTCCGGGAAGGCTACGTCGCGAACCAGGTGGAGCACCCCGGCGCCGTCAGCATCCTCGACGACGACCTCACGCCCGACGGCGCGCCCTTCCTCGTGATGGAGCTGCTCGAGGGCGAGTCGCTCGACGCCTGGATGGCCCGCGTCGGGGAGGTCTTGCCGCTGGCTGACGTCCTGGCGGTGGCCGATCAGGTCCTCGACGTGCTCTCCGCGTTCCACGCGCGCCACGTCATCCACCGCGACATCAAGCCGGGGAACCTCTACGTCACCAAGTCCGGGGTCGTGAAGGTGCTCGATTTCGGCCTGGCGCGCCTGCGCGATCCGCGGATCGGCGGCTCGCCCACCGCGTCGGGCATCGTCCTCGGGACGGCCTCGTACATGCCGCCCGAGCAGGCGCAGGGCAAGAGCGACCAGATCGACGCGCGCTCGGACATCTTCGCCGTCGGCGCCGTCATGTTCCGCGCCCTCACGGGCCGCGCGATCCACGAGGGGCGTACGCCGACCGATCGCCTCTTCCAGGCGATGAAGGAGCGGGCGCCGTCGCTCGGCGTCGTCGCGCCCCAGATGCCGATGTGGGTCATCGGCGTGGTCGACAAGGCGCTTGCGTTCAAGAAAGAGGACCGCTTCGCGTCGGCCGCGGACATGCGCGTCGCCGTGCGCTCCACGTTCGCGCAGTTGCGCGAAGAGGCGGCGCGCGTTCGCCCGTCGCTCGTCGCGCCTCCGGCGGGCGAGGTCGATCCGTCGCGCGAGGTCAGCGCGCTCTTCGACGCGATGCTCGAGCCGAGCATCATCGTCGACGTGAGCTTCCCGAACGAGCCGGAGTAGCCGGCGCCGGGCCGCGGAGCCGCGCGGCAGCGGAGAGGGAAGACTCCCGGTCGGGCCGTCGTATGAGCCGACCGGAGAGAGAGTCCCACGATGCGCTCGCTACACCTGCTCGGTCTCGGTTTCGTCATCCTTTCGGCTGCTTGCGCCGCTTCGGGGCGCACCCAGCCCGTCGACCAGCTGCCCCCGGATCAGACGCCCGGCGCGAGCGACGAGGGCAACACCATCCCGGAGGACCCGGCGACGGCGCCGCCGCACGCGCTCGGGACGATCATCCTCGGTGAGAGCCGCAGCTCGGAGACCGGCAACTCGACGCCGCTGATCTCGGCCTCCTTCGTCCCCGACGCGAAGCTCACGCAGTCCTGCACGAAGAAGGTCGGCGCCTGCGAGGTGACCGAGATCCCGAAGTGCATGACGGGGAGCGTGCAGGGCTGCGGGACCGGCGAGGTCTGCACCTTCGACGACGAGTGCACCGCGAAGTGCGTCCCGGTCTGCACCAAGGTCTGCGGCGCCGGCGAGGCCTGCTACTTCTCGAAGAAGGTCGTCGGGACCGCCACGGAGGACGACATGGCGTGCCGGAAGCGGGACCGCTTCGACGCCGGGGCGATCGCCTTCGACGGGACGACCCAGGCGATCACGCTCTTCCCGCCCTACAGCATCACGCCGACCGGCAACGGCGCGCCGTTCATGGCCCGGAGCGAGATCCGCGTGCAGGCCACCGGCGGCGCGTCCGCGGGGTTCGAGAAGTTCGACGAGAAGTTCACCTCGACGACGTTCCTCGAGGCCGATCCGCCGCTCCGCGACATCTCCCGCGCGTCCGTCTTCGGCTCGGGCGCCGTCACGGTCGGCTGGGTGCCGGGCGAGGACACGGTCTACGTCGGCGCCACCGGGCCCGGCGGCTCCGCCAAGTGCCCGGCCGACGATCCGTCCGGCAGCTTCGACCTCCCGCGCGCGGTCATCCGCGAGGTGATGTCCGACGGCGAGGGATCGAGCTCGGGCTCCCTCTCGCTCTCGGTGACGCGCGAGCGGCGCGAGGTCCGGAAGGACAAGAAGACGTTCGGCGAGCTCTCGGGAGGACAGGTCGTTCAGCCCGAGGGCTGGATCGAGCTCATCACCCGATCGACCGAGTCGTACAGCTACGCGAGCTGCGGGACGGGCGCGATGCTCTGCAACGACCAGTGCGTCAACGTCCAGACCGACACCCGGAACTGCGGGAGCTGCGGCAACGTCTGCCCGACGGGCTACTACTGCTCCGCCGGCACCTGCCGCTGACGACGTGCGCGGCCGCCCCGCGGTCAGTCGCCGGCGCGGTTCGCCGCGCGCGCGCCTTCGGGCCAGCGCGGAGGCTCGGCTTCTTCCTCCCGTGAGCGGAGCCCGAGGGCGTCCACGTCGGCGGCGCGGACGACGTCGCCCTGGGCGCGCGCCACGAGCCGCGTGACGATCGACGCCAGCTCCGCGTCCTCGCCCTCGAAGGGGTGTTCGACGAGCCGCGCGAAGGCGCCGGCGTCGATCCCGGTCGGTCGGCCGTGGACGCGGAGGCCCTCGCGCGCCAGGCGATCGGCGACGATCGCGCGGAGGTCCTCGGAGCGATCGCGCAGGCCGGGGAAGACGATCGGCTCGCCGCCGTCGAACCGCGCGGCGAGCTCGGGCGCGAGGAGCCCGGACTCGGTCAGCTCCTCCAGCGTCTTGGTCGCGCTCAGCGCCACAGCGACGTCGAGCGGCGAGGCGCGCTCCCACGGCGCGCGCCGCTCGGCGACCGCGCGCGCGACGACGACCTGCACCTCGCGCGGGAGCGCGGCGCCGTCGACGAGCAAGAGCAGGCCGCGATCGGCGAGCGCGAGCGGGCTCGCGCGCCCGTCGTTCCAGCGCTCGACGTCGTGCTCGCGCGAGGACGTGCCGTCGACGACGACGAGCGGCCCGCTCCGGCGCGGCCCCGACAGGTGCGCGCGCGCGACGTACGGCACCGGATCAATCCCGGCGCGGGCGACGAGCACGGTGGGCGCCTCCTGCGCGATCCGGCGCTCGAGCGCCTCGTACGCCATGCGCGCCGCCGCGGAGTAGATGCCCACCGTCGCCGGGCGCGCCAGCCGCGTGGCGGCCAGGGCGTGGCGCCCGACCTCGAGCTCGATCGTGTGGCGGAGGCGCGCGCCCTCGTCGTCGAGCGCGTCGACGCGCCGCTGGAGCTCCCGCTCGCGTCCGAGGTGGCGCTCCCTCGCGCTCGTCGCTTGCGAGACCGCGACGAACGCGTCGGCGAGGAGCTTCGCGGCGCGCGCCTCCTCGAGCGTGAGCTCCTCCGCCCGCGCGCCGGCGGGGACGACGAGGAGGCCGTCGGGATCGTCCGACTCGGCGATGACCGTCGCGAAGATCGCGTCGCGCTGGTCGAGCCACGCGAGGAGCGGGCGGAGGTCGGCGCGGCGCACCTCGAGCGCGCGGAGCACGGACGTCCGGAGCGTCGCGTACGGCTCGCCGAACGCGACGTCGAAGATCCCGGCGGGGAGCTCCGCGGCGCGCTCCTGGAGGTAGCCGGCCGCGTTGACGGTGAGTACGCGTGTAGGATGCAACAACCAGAGCTCGGGCGAGGGGGCGGCCGTCGGTCCGAGCCCGACGGCCGAGGCCTCGCGGATGCGCACGAGCGCGTGGGCCATCGCGGCGCGCGCCTCGCGCTCGCGCGCGGCTTCGCGGGCTTCGGCGAGCGCCTCGAGCAGGATGCCCTTCACGGGGAGGAGGGGCTCCTCGAGCTTCTGCGAGATCGCGCCGACGAGGAGCGCGGCGGCGGCGAGCGCGACGAGCGCGGTCGGGTTGCCGCTCGTGCCGGCGGGCGCGCTCGAGCAGCCCGTCGTCGTCGTGGTCGTCGTCGTCGCGGGCGCGGGCTCGGTGGCGCTCGTGTCGGTGCAGATGTCGCCTTCGCACGGCTCGTCGGCCGTCGGCTCGCTGCCGTCGGCGTTGAGCGGCTTCGTCCAGTTCGGCGCGGGGTAGCCGCCCTGCTCGGCGGCCTTGTTGCCCGCCTCGATGATCATGTCGGCGTGCGCGTCGGTGCGCGAGTAGATCGCGGCGAGGCACTTCGACTCCGTCTGCGGACCGCGCGAGAGCGCGCCGAGGACGTAGGGCGAGCCGTTCGTGAAGCTCTTCTGATCGAACGCGCCGCCGCCCGAGTCGCCGGAGCAGACGTAGCCCTCGGTGATGAACTCGGCCGGGCTGTCGGAGAAGCGCGCGAGCTGGCCCTCGCATTCGAGCGTGGGGCTGCCGGGGATGCAGAGGATGCCGATGTTCTCGCGGATGCGGCGCTGGCCGGAGTCGTTCGCCGTCGGGCTCGTGATGCCGTAGCCCATCGCGGTGACCGTGCCGCCGATCTTCGACTCGTCGGTCATCTTGAACTGGACGACCGGCGTCGCGGGCTCCGCCTCGCTGTCGGGGATGTTCTGCTCGAGGATGACGATCGCGATGTCGTTGCCGCAGAAGTTCGTCGCCGTGGGCGTGATGATCTCCGTCGCCGCGTAGTAGTTCTTGGCGCGGAACAGGTTCGGTTCGGTCGTGACGAACAGAGCGTTAGGCTGAACCGACTTGCCGAACTTGTCGCTGCACGAGACCGCGTCGTTGC
>JAHBWF010000135.1 GCA_019637105.1 Labilithrix sp. | reverse complement strand
GCTCTATCAGGTGCACCGCGCGACCGCGGCGCGCTGGCTCCAGAGCGCGCGAGAGAAGCTGCTCTCGCGCACGCGGCGCACCTTCATGATGAACGCGCGCCTCTCGAGCGACGAGTGCGAGTCGATCATGCGCATGGTCCGGAGCCAGCTCGACGTCTCGCTCCACCGCCGCCTCGGCTCGGGCTGAGCGATCGTCTGCCAACCGCGTCGGCAATCGCGCGCGAGAGGTGCTAAGCACGGCTCCATGCTCCTCCGTCACACGCTCGCCCTCGCGATCGCGGCGTCGGTCGCCCTATCGCCGATCGCGGCCAGCGCCCAGGCGCCCGCGGCGCCGCAGCTCC
Organism: Labilithrix sp.; assembly: GCA_019637105.1. Taxonomy (GTDB): domain Bacteria; phylum Myxococcota_A; class Polyangia; order Polyangiales; family Polyangiaceae; genus Labilithrix. Next base: position 19,589 of record JAHBWF010000135.1, on the reverse strand, counting down.
GCTTCCAGGTGAAGCGCCACAAGCTCGACAACGGCCTCCGCGTCGTGATGCTCGAAGACCACACGTCGCCCACCGTCGCCGTCGACGTCGTCTACGACGTCGGCGGGCGCAACGAAGAGCGCGGCCGCTCCGGCTTCGCCCACCTCTTCGAGCACATGATGTTCCAGGGATCGAAGAACGTGCCGCGCGGCGATCACTTCAAGCTCGTGACGAGCCACGGCGGAACGCTCAACGGGACGACGAGCGAGGACCGCACCAACTACTTCGAGATGCTCCCGTCGAGCGAGCTCGCCCTCGGCCTCTGGCTCGAGGCCGACCGCATGAAGGCGCTCGACGTCTCGCAGAAGAACTTCGAGAACCAGCGCGCGGTCGTCAAGGAGGAGTACCGGATGCGCGTCGAGAACGCGGCGTACGTCCCCGCCGCGATCCGCCTGCAGGAGCTCACCTACCAGGGCTACTGGCCCTACGAGCACTCGGCGATCGGCACGATGCGCGATCTCGACGCCGCCGAGCTCGACTGGGTGCGCGCGTTCCACCGCGCGTACTACGCGCCGAACAACGCCGTCCTCTCGATCGCCGGCGACTTCGACGAGAACGAGGCGATGGCGCTCGTGCGGAGGTACTTCGGCGACGCCAAGCCCACGAACGTGCCGAAGCTCGAGCTGCCCCCGGTGCCGGAGCAGACGTCCCCGCGTCGCGTCGTCGTCGAGGACCCCCACGCCAAGCTGCCGGCGCTCTTCGAGGGCTGGGTGATCCCCCCGAGCTTCGAGCCCGAACACTACGCGCTCACGCTGGCGGCGATGCTCCTCGGCGAGGGCGAGAGCTCGCGGCTCCACCGCGCGCTCGTGCGCGAGCGGGCCCTCGCGATCGAGGCCGAGGCCCAGACCGAGGGCTTCCGCGGCCCGGACATGTTCGAGATCGTCGTGAAGCTCGCGGGCCAGCGCGGCGCCGGGCCCGGGACGAAGATCGCGGAGGTCCAGAAGCTCATCGACTCGCAGGTCGCCGACGTCGCGCGCCTCGGTCCGAGCGACGAGGAGATGAAGAAGCTCCGCGCCCGCGTCCAGGCGCAGTTCCTGTTCGGGCTGCAGTCGAACTTCGCCCGCGCGCAGAAGCTCGCGGAGCACGAGCTCTACCGGGGCGACGCGTCGCTCCTCAACGGCGAGCTCGACAGGTATCTGGCCGTCACGAAGGAGGACATCAAGCGCGCGGTCGGCAAGTACCTGACGCCGAGCCGCAGGAACGTCGTGGAGGTCAAGCCCGGCGCCGACAAGCGCGACGCCGCGGGAGAGAAGCGATGAGACGCCCGCGCTCGTTTTACGCCCCGGCGACGCTCGTCCTGGCGGCGACGCTCGCGGCCGCCTGCGGCGGGCCCACGGTCGCCAGCACCGGCCCCGAGAAGGTGAACCTGCCGTCGACGGACGGGCTCACGCGCGGCAGGCGGCCCGCGACGCCGGCCCGGCAGAGCCCGCCGCCGTCGGGCGCGACGAAGGCGTCGCCCTTCCCGCCGGTCGCGCGCGCCAAGCTCGCGAACGGGCTCGGCGTCGCGGTGGTCACGTCGCGCGCGCTGCCGATCGTGCAGGTGCGCTTGTTCGTCGCGGCCGGAGGCAACTACGGCGGCGCGCCCGGCGTCGGCGAGCTCGCGGCGCAGATGCTCAAGGACGGCGGCACCCGCGCGATGTCGAGCAACGAGGTCCTCCGCAAGGTCGAGACCCTCGGCTCCGATCTCTCCGTCAGGAGCAGCACCGACGGCACGGTCGTCGGGATGGCGCTCACCAAGGACAAGCTCGACGGCGGCCTCGCGATCCTCTCGCAGATCGTCCGCGAGCCGCGCTTCGACGGCGCCGAGCTGGCGAAGCTGAAGGCCCGCTCGGTCGACGAGGCCGAGGACGCGGCGCGCTCGAGCGGCAACTGGACCGCGAACCACGTGGTCTGGAGCGAGCTCTACCCGGCCAAGCACCCCTACGCGACGCACGGGCTCGTGCCCTCGCAGATCGCGAAGATCGACGGCGCGCAGATCCGCGACTGGCACCGCCGCTTCGTCGTCCCGAAGAACGCGACGCTGATCCTCGCCGGCGACGTCGACGAGGCGGCCGCGAGGGCGGCCGCGGAGCGGCACTTCGGCGCGTGGACCGGCGGCGAGCCCCCGAAGGTCGACTTCCCCCCGCCGCAGCCGCCCGCCGAGAGCAAGGTGCTGATCGCGCACCGCCCGAAGAGCGTCCAGTCGGACGTGCTCGTGGCGATGCTCGCGCCGGAGCGGCGCGCGGACGGCTGGGCGCGGATCCGCGTCGCCAACCAGGTGCTCGGCGGCGGCGTCGCGAGCCGCCTCTTTTCGGACGTGCGCGAGCAGCGCTCGCTCGCCTACCGCACGAGCGCGCAGGTGCTCGAGGTCGCGCACGGCGCGCAGCCGCTCGTCCTCTACGCCGGCACCGAGTCGGCGAAGACGGCCGACGCCGTCCGCGGCCTCGTCGAGAACCTCGAGCGCATGACGTCGAGCCCGCCGTCCGCGCAAGAGACGGAGACGGCGCGCCGCTACCTGAGCGACATCTTCGCGATCCGCATGGAGACGATCGGAGCGATCGCCGAGATGGTGGTCGCCCAGGAGGAGCTCGGCCTGCCGGACGGCTACTGGGACGCGTACCGCAAGCAGCTGCGCGAGACCGACGCCGCGGACGTCGCCGCGATCGTCCCGGCACTCTACGGCAGAAAGCGGCTCATCGTCGTCGCCGGCGACGCGGACGTCGTCGGCGGCGACCTCGCGCGCTTCGGCGACGTCACCGTCGTGGACCCCGAGAGAGAGTTCAAGGTCGTGAAGACCATCCCCGCAGCGAACGCCAAATAGAATGAGCCGACCCACCACGGCATCCGCCAAGAAGAAGTCGTCCGGCCCCGGCCCCAAGCGACGCCGCGCGCTCGCGAAGAAGAACGATCTCCGCGCGGCGCGCGCCGCCGCGCCCAAGAGCGACGCCGCCAAGGCCGCCGCCGAGGAGGCGCGCGCGCTCTCCGGGAAGGCGACGCGCTACCTGCGAGGCCTCGGCCACCACCTCGATCCGATCGTGCAGATCGGGAAGGACGGCATCACCGAAGGCGTGGTGACGGCGACGCGCGCGGCGCTGCTCGCGCACGAGCTCGTGAAGGTGCGCATCCTGACGGAGGCGCCCGTCGACCGGAACGAAGCCGGCGCGGAGCTCGCCCAGCGCGCCGGCGCCGCGCTCGCGCAGACGCTCGGCCGCACGCTCCTCCTCTACAAGCGGCACCCGCACAAGCCGAAGATCGTCCTGCCGCGCTGACCGCGCACGCCCCGGGTAGCCTCGGGGCCGCGTGTTCGTCCGGCCGGATCGTGCCGCGTCGCCCGGCTAGATCGAACCGCGTCGCCCGGCTAGATCGAACCGCGTCGCCCGGCTAGATCGAACCGCGTCGCCCGGCCGGATCGTGCCGCGTCGCCCGGCCGGAGCCTCCGGCGGCCGACCGGGATATCCTCGACGCCGCTTGATCGACGATCCGTTCGAGGGCACGCGCCGCTTCGCTGTGATCCGCCGGCTCGGCGCCGGCGGCGCGGGCGTCGTGTACGAGGCGCACGATCGCGAGCTCGGCTCGCGCGTCGCCCTCAAGCGGCTCAAGCGCCTCTCGGCCGACGCCATCCTCCGCTTCAAGAGCGAGTTCCGCGCGATCGAGGACGTCGAGCACCCGAACCTCGTCGGGCTCGGCGAGCTCTTCGAGGAGGACGGGCAGTGGTTCTTCACGATGGAGCTCGTCGACGGCGCGGACTTCTTCTCGTGGGTGCGCGCGCCCGCCGAGGCCGACGGCGACGCCGAGGCGACGCGCCACGATCGGACCGACCTCGATCCGCCTGGGCCCTCCGACGTCTCCGCCGTCGACGAGGGCCGTCGGCGCCGCCGAGCGCGGCGCTCGCGGCGAACGCGGCGGCGAGAGGGCAGAGACTCTCTGACGAGGCGTGGCTCCGGCATCGCGTTTCCCGCAGCTCCTCGCCGGGCTCGACGCGTTGCACGGCGCCGGCAAGGTGCACCGCGACGTGAAGCCGTCCAACGTGCTCGTCACGCGCGAGGGCCGCGTCGTGCTCCTCGACTTCGGGCTCGCCGTCGACTCCGTGCCCGAGGGCGATCGAGCCCCGGAGGGCGTCGTTGGGACCGTGGCCTACATGGCGCCGGAGCAGGCGCGCGGGATGCGCGTCGACGCCCGCGCCGACATGTACAGCGTCGGCGTCGTCCTCTACCGCGCGCTCACCGGCAAGCTCCCCTTCCCCGGACCGCCCGCGCCGGGCGATCCGCGCGCGCCGGCGCGGCCCTCCGCGATCGCCGCCGGCGTGCCGCCGGACCTCGACGCGCTCACCGTGGACCTCCTCCAGGCCGCGCCGGAGCTCCGTCCGACGACGCACGACGCGCTCGCGCGGCTCGAAGACGGGCGGGCGGGATCGAGCCTGGACGCGGCTCCCGGGCTCGCGTCGATCGCTCCGCCGGCGCCGCGGCGCTTCGTCGGCCGCGAGCTGGAGCTCGCGGAGCTCGCCGAGGCGTTCGACCGCACGCTGCGCGGCGACTGCGCCGTCGTCGTCGTGACGGGCGAGTCGGGCCTCGGCAAGACGACGCTGGCGCGCCGCTTCGGCGAGACGATCGCGCGCGAGTACGGCGCCGTGGTCCTGTCCAGCCGCTGCTACGAGCGCGAGAGCGTGCCCTACAAGGCGGTCGACGGGATCGCCGACGCGCTCGCGCGCTGGCTCCCGCGCCTCACGAGGTCCGAGGCGCGGGCGCTCGAGCCGCGCCACGCGGCGCGGCTCGCCCAGGCGTTCCCCGCCCTCCGGCCGCTCGCGGCGCTCGCCGAAGGCGGCGACGCGCACGATCCCCCACCGAAGGACGCGCGCGAGCGGCGCGCCCAGCTCTTCGCCGCCGCGCGCGGGCTCTTCGCGAACCTCTCCGCGCGCTGGCCGATCGTGCTCGTGATCGACGACCTCCAGTGGGGAGGCGCCGACAGCCTCGCGCTCCTCCACGAGGTGCTCCGGCCCCCCGACGCCCCGAGCGTCCTGCTCGTCGCGACGATGCGCGACGTGGGCGATCCGTCGGCGCGCCTCGCGCGCGCGATCCGCGACGACGCGCGCGAGCTCGCGCTCCGGCCGCTCGACCGACGCGACGCGCGCGAGCTCGCGCTCGACGCCCTCGCCGGGCTGCACCAGGGCTCGCTCCTCGACGCGATCGTCGGCGAGGCGGGCGGCCACCCCCTCTTCATCGAGACGCTCGCGCGGAGCCTCCTCGCCCGGCCGGAGGTCACCTTCCGCGCGCCTCGCCTCGACGACACGCTCGCGGCCTCGGTCGATCGGCTCGAGCCGTCCGCCCGCGCCGTGGTCGAGGCCGCGTGCGTGGCGGCGACCCCGATCCGCGCCGACGTCCTGGCGCTGGCGGCGGGCGCCCCGACCGAGTCGGCGGGGCGCATCGTCCGCGGGCTCCAGATCGCCCGCCTCGTGCGCACGCGCGGCGACGGGCGCGCGCGCACCGTCGAGGCGTACCACGATCGGATCCGCCAGGCCGTCGTCGCTCGCCTCGAAGGCCACGCGCGCCGGGAGTGGCACGCGCGGCTCGGGGCGGCGCTCGAGGCGCTCTCTCCCGACGACGCCGACGCCCTCGCGACGCACTTCCTCGCCGCCGGCGAGAAGGCGAAGGCCGCGCGCTGGCTCGCCGTGTCCGCCGACGCGGCGGCGGCGGCGCTCGCGTTCGATCGCGCCGCCACGCTCGAGCGCGAGCGCCTGGCGCTCGGCGTCCTCGACGCGACGGACGCGCGCGCGGCGAGGCGGCGGCTCGGCGAGGCGCTGGCCGCGTCCGGGCGCGGGGCGGAGGCCGCCAACGCGTTCCTCGCCGCCGCGTCGGCGTCGGCGCCGGACGACGCGCTCGACCTCAAGCGACGGGCCGCCGAGCAGCTCCTCATGTGCGGTCACCTCGACCGCGGCCTCGCGACGCTCGATCCGGTGCTCGAGTCCGTCGGCACGAAGGCGCCGAGGACCCGCGCCGCCGCCGCGGCCTCGCTCGCGTGGGGCCGGGCGCGGCTCGGCGTGCGCGGCCTGTCGTACGTCCTCCGCGGCGAGACCGAGGTCAGCCCGGCGCTGCTCCGGCGCGTCGACGCCTTCTCCGCCGCCGCGAGCGCGCTCGCGATGGTCGACACGCTCCGCGGCGCGGACTTCCAGACGCGCCACCTCCTCGCCGCGCTCGACGCCGGCGAGCCGCGCCGCCTCGCGCGGGCGATCTCGCTCGAGGCCACCTTCAGCGCGTCGACCGGCACGCGCGCGAGCGCGCGCACCGCGGCGCTCCTCGACCTCGCCGACCGCCTCTCCCGCGAGCTCGCCGAGCCGCCGGCGCGCGTCTGGCCGCTGAACGCGCGCGGCATCGCCTCCTTCCTCGAGGGACGGTGGTCGGACGCGCGCGCGCTGCTCGAGAGCGCCGACACGATCCTCCGGACGGAGTGCTCGGGCGCGGGCATGGCGTTCGCGAGCGTGAACGCCAACCTCTACTGCCTCGGAGCGCTGGTCCACCTGGGCGAGCTCGGCGAGATCGATCGCCGCCTGCCCGCGCTCCTCGACGACGCCACGCTGCGCGGCGACCGCTACGCCCTCGCGCAGCTCCGCGGCGCCGTGGGCTCGTACGCCTGCCTCGCGCGGGGCGACCTCGAGGGAGCGCGCCGCGAGGCGCGCGCCGCGATCGACGGCCGGCTCCACGCCCACGACGGCAGCACGCACCTCGCCTATTTTTACGACACGCTCGCGCAGGTCCAGATCGACCTCTACGCCGGTGACGCGCGCGCGGCCCACGCCCGCGCCGGAGAAGGCGCGCGCGCGCTCCGGCGGGCGATGCTGCTCCGCGCGCAGTTCGTGCGCGTGAAGATGACCGAGCTCCGCGCCCGCGCGGCGCTCGCGCGGTCCTTCGACGAAGCGCGCGCGCGCGACGAGCTGCTCGCCGCGTTCGACCGCGACGTCGCCGCGCTGCTCGAGGAGGACGCCCCGTGGGCGACCGCCCTCGCCGAGCTCGCGCTCGCCAGCCGCGAGGCCGCGTACGGCGCGCCGGACGAGGCGACGCGACGCTTCGAACGCGCCGCCTCCGCCGCGGACCGCGCGGGGATGAAGCTCCATGCCGCGATTGCCCGCCACCGCGCGGGGGGCGCGCCGCGCGCCGAGGCGTCGGCCTGGCTCCGCGCGCAAGGCGTGAGCGCGCCCGCGCGCTTCGTCGCCACGCTCTCGCCGATCGAGGGCGCTCGACGCGGATCCGCGTAGCGCGGGCTCCCGGCGCGATCGGCCGCGCGCGGCGGCGCCGAAATACGCTACGATCGGCGCGATGGTGCAGCGTTGCCGCCGGTGCGGGCAGACGCACGACGCGTACACGGGCTGCACGCTGGCCGGCCGCGTCGCGGGGCGCCCGACCGTCGTCGGCGAGGACGAGGCCCTCGTCGGCAACGTCGTCGCCGACCGCTACCAGATCGGCGACGTCATCGGCGTCGGCTCGACCGGCACGGTGTTCGACGTCGAGCACGTCACCTTCGCGCGCCCGGCCGCGATGAAGGTGCTCCGGCCGCGCTTCGCCGACGCGGACCTGGTGAGCCGCGTCTTCCACGGCGAGGCGCGCGCCGCGTGGAGCGTGACCCACCCGTGCCTCTGCGAGGTCTTCGACATCGGGACGCTCCCCGACGGCGCTCCGTTCTTCGTGATGGAGCGGCTCGAGGGCGAGACGCTCGCGACCCGCATCGCGCGCGAGCGCCTGTCGCTCGCCTCGGCGGTCGACGTCATGATGCAGCTGCTCTCGGCCGTCGCGGCGATCCACGCGCGCGACCTCCTCCTCCGCGATTTCCGCCCCCAGAACCTCTTCCTCGTGCATCGTCGCGGCTGCCGCCCGCTGCTCAAGATCCTCGACTTCGGGCTCGCGCGCCTGACCCCGCTCGAGCGGATCCAGGACGAGTGGGACGCGCTCCGCTCGACGGGCGGGCCGACCGACGGCGCCGGGGCGACGGCCATCCCGTACTACCTGTCGCCCGAGCGCACGCGCGGCGAGCACGGCATCGAGCCGGCGAGCGACCTGTTCGTCGCCGCCGTCGTCTTCTACGAGGCGCTCACCGGGGAGCGCCCGTTCGTCTCGAGCTCGTTCAACGGCGTCCTCGTCCAGGTCGCGCTGGGTAAGGCGCCCCCGCTCCACGAGCGCCGCCCCGACGCCCCGCCCGAGCTGAGCGCCTTCCTCACGCGCGCCCTCTCCGCCAATCCTCGCCTGCGCCCGGCGTCGGCGAAGGAGATGCAGGACGAGCTGCGCGCCATCTTCGAGGGGGCGCGGCGCGGGGCGTCGACCGCGCCGTCCACCGCGGTCGACACGACGGCGCACGCGACCGAGCCCCCGCGCGACGAGGACCACTCCTCGACGTTCTCCTCGATGAACGCCGCGCCGGCAGGGTTCCTCGCGTCGCTCGCGCCGCACGGCCCTCCGGCCGTGGCCCAGCGGCAGACCGCGCGCCCGCAGCGCGGATCGTACGAGCCGACGACGGCGCTCCCGCGCCCCGCCGATCCGCGGCGCCCCGATCCGATCGACGGCGAGGCGGAGACGCAGCGGCGCGCGCTCGACGACGCGGCGCTCGCGGCCGCGAGCCCGCCGGGGGGACAGGCGGCGCACCTCGACGACCGGACGTTGCTGCCCTCGCTCGATCACGAAGCGGCCCTGCAGGCGTCGGCCGACGCGAGCTCCGACGAGCCGGCGGAGCGCACGATGGAGCTGCGCGAGCGCGGAGACGCCGCGCTCGATCGTCCGCCCGCGCTCTCCGTCCCCGAAGACGAAGAGACCGAGACGATGCCGCTCACGCCCGAGCTCCGCGCGCGCGTCGAGCAGCTCATGGCGAGCCGCCCGTCGCCGCGGCCCGCGCCTCTTCCTCACCCCGCGGTCCCGCCCGCGCAGCGCGGCACCAAGCCGCCCCACGACCGCTGAGCCCCGATTCCATGGGGCGGCCGCGCCTGCGACCCCCTACCCATGGGGGGTCTGCGGCGAAACGCGCGCGTCCACAGGGGTGGACTAATTTGTGGAGAACACCTGAACGGGTTGGGGCTGCATGGTTGGCTAGTACCTGCTGGACCTGAACGGAGGTGAGTCTTCCCGCGCGTTTAGGTTCAGTGGGCAAAGTGGGGCTTATAGAAGACCTTTAACCTCCATGTAGGTACCAGATGATGGACGCATTTATTCTGGACACCACAACATGTTGAGGTTAGAAAGGCCTCTCGCCCGTCAACGTGTATGGAGACATACCCGTCGACAGGGCTCGTCTTTCGATCCGGAAGCAGTAAAGTTTGTTCAGTAGCGCCGAACTTGGCGCCCCCCTCCCGACAGCCCTGAACGGACTCGACGGAGAACCTGAACAGGCACCGCCCATCGCCCGCGTGCGCCGCGGACGCGGGGTGGCGCAGCGGAGCGAAAGACAATGCGCCAACGGCGAGTCGAGGAAACGAGAGCCTCAGCGGCCCTCAGTCCGAGGGGTGGGTGGGGTGGTCGATCTCTGGCGCTTCGCGTCAGGGTCTTCGGCCCCGAGGGGAATGGATTGCCTTGGAGTCGTCCAGCGCAGCCTCTTCCTCTCTGGGCCGGAGTGATGGTGGCAATGCAACGGCAGAGCTCGAGCGAGCGCTCTCCGTCTCCTCCGCGGGTCGGGCGTGGAGGCGGCGCAGCGAACGGTCGAGCTGTGGTCGCGCAACGGACCGAGCAGCCTGCACGTCAGGACCCTCGGTCGCTCGCAAGGGAGTCCGACAATGGCTACGTCTTTCGGCATTGGCCCCAACGGCCGCGTGGGGACAAAGGATGCAGGTTCCCAGAGCTCGGGGCAGAGCGTGGGGGCCCGCGTGGGCGCTGACAAGATGCGAACGAAGGGACAACCCGGACAGCACGCGAAAGGCCACGGACGGCCCGCCTCCCCGCCGAAGGCGAAGCATGGAAACGGCCACGGCAAGTCGCACGGCGAAAAGAGCGAGAAGAGGGCGCGCGGCGCGCGCGGCGTCACCGTCACGCGCATGTTCACCCGCCCCAACGTGAACCCGCTCGACAGCGGCGCGCCCGGCCTCCCGACCACGACCGGCCAGCCGACCGAGCTCGTCTACGAGCGCCGCTCGTCGGTCATCACGAACCCGGACGGCTCGATCGTCTTCAAGATGGAGGGCGCCGAGATCCCCTCGACCTGGAGCCAGCTCGCGACCGACATCGTCATCTCGAAGTACTTCCGCAAGGCCGGCCTCCACGGCGACCCCAAGCTCGGCGAGAAGAGCGTCCGTCAGGTCGTCTACCGCATCGCCCACACGATCCGCGACGCGGCCGACAAGTTCGGCGGCTACTTCGCGACCAAGGCGGACGCCGACGCGTTCGAGGCCGAGCTCTCGTTCCTGATGACCCACCAGGTCGGCGCGTTCAACTCGCCGGTGTGGTTCAACTGCGGGCTCTGGGCCGAGTACGGCATCACCGGCTCGGGCGGCAACTGGGCGGTCTCGCTGGAGCGCAACGGCTCCACGCGCGTCGGCCTCGGCCACACGCAGGTCATCGAGACGAAGAACGCCTACGAGCGGCCGCAGTGCTCGGCGTGCTTCATCCAGGCGTCCAGCGACGACCTCATGAGCATCTACGAGCTCATCAAGTCGGAGGCGCGCCTCTTCAAGTACGGCTCGGGCACGGGCTCGAACTTCAGCGCGATCCGCGGCCGGCAGGAGAAGCTCTCCGGCGGCGGCACCTCGAGCGGCCTCATGAGCTTCCTCGAAGTGTTCGATCGCGCCGCGGGCGCGACGAAGTCGGGCGGCACCACGCGGCGCGCCGCGAAGATGGTCTGCCTCGACATGGACCACCCGGAGATCGCCGACTTCATCAACTGGAAGGTCCGCGAGGAGAAGAAGGCGCACGCGCTCATCGCCGCCGGGTACTCGAACGACTTCAACGGCGAGGCCTACCACACGATCAGCGGGCAGAACTCGAACAACTCCATCCGCGTGACCGACGACTTCATGAAGGCCGTCCAGGCCGGAGGGAAGTGGCAGACGATCATGCGTACGACCGGCGAGGTCTGCGACACGTACGACGCGAAGGACCTCTGGCGCCAGACCGCCGAGGCCGCGTGGGCGTGCGCCGATCCCGGCGTGCAGTACGACAGCACGATCAACCGGTGGCACACCTGCCCGAACTCCGGGAAGATCAACGCGTCGAACCCGTGCTCCGAGTACATGTTCCTCGACGACACGGCGTGCAACCTCGCGTCGATCAACCTCACGAAGTTTTTGCGGGAGGACGGCGAGGGCAACCAGTCGTTCGACGTCGACGGCTTCCGCCACGCGTGCCGGATCTTCTTCATGGCGCAGGAGATCCTCGTCGATCTCTCGAGCTACCCGACCAAGGACATCGCGCGGAACAGCCACGACTACCGCCCGCTCGGCCTCGGCTACGCGAACCTCGGCTCGCTGCTCATGCAGATGGGCGTCCCCTACGATTCGGAGGAGGGCCGCGCCATCGCCGGGGCGCTCACCGCCATCATGTGCGGCAAGGCCTACGCGACCAGCGCCGAGATGGCCTCGTCGAAGGGCGCGTTCAACGGCTTCGCCAAGAACCGCGAGCCGATGCTCAAGGTCATGGGGATGCACCGCGACGCGGCCTACCAGATCAACCGTGACAAGTGCCCGCCCGCCCTCTACCGCGCCGCGTGCGAGGACTGGGACAAGGCGCTCCAGCTGGGCGAGCAGCACGGCTACCGCAACGCGCAGGCCACCGTGCTCGCGCCGACGGGCACCATCGGCCTCTTGATGGATTGCGACACGACCGGCGTCGAGCCCGACTTCGCGCTCGTGAAGTACAAGAAGCTCGCCGGCGGCGGCTACTTCAAGATCGTCAACCAGTCGGTGCCGAGCGCGCTGAAGAAGCTCGGCTACAGCGCGCCGGAGATCCAGGAGATCGTCGCGTTCGTCACCGGCACCAACACGCTGCTCGCCGCGCCGAACGTCAACAGGAAGACGCTGAAGGACCGCGGCCTCGTCGACGCCGATCTCGCCAAGGCCGAGGCGGCGCTCCCCGGGATCTTCGAGCTCGACCAGGCGTTCGCGCCCTGGGTCCTCGGCGAGGACACCTACGAGCGCCTCGGCATCACGAAGGAGGCGCGCTCGGCGCGCGGCTTCTCGTTCCTCCAGGCGCTCGGCTTCACCAAGAGCGAGATCGAGGAGGCCGGCGACCACATCATCGGACGGATGACGATCGAGGGCGCGCCGTACCTCAAGCCGTCGCACTACCCGGTGTTCGACTGCGCGAACCGCTGCGGCAAGACCGGCCAGCGCTTCCTCGCGCCGATGAGCCACATCCACATGATGGCGGCGGTGCAGCCGTTCCTCTCCGGCGCCATCTCGAAGACCGTCAACCTCCCCAACGACGCCACGGTCGAGGACGTCCAGGAGGTCTACGAGGAGGGCTGGCGCCTGCAGCTCAAGGCCGTCGCGCTCTACCGCGACGGATGCAAGGCCTCGCAGCCGCTCTCGACGACGTCGAAGGCCAAGGACGCGGACGCGAAGGACGAGAAGAAGGCCGCCGCGGACGCCGAGGCGAAGCTCTCCGAGACGCTCCACGAGGGCCTCGCGCCGATCCCGAAGACGAACGAGCCGCAGGATCCGACGCAGCTCACGCTCGGCATCGCGCCCTACGCGACCTCGGGCTCCCGCCCCAAGGGTCTCCGCGTCCGCCTCCCGAAGAAGCGCGTCGGCTTCACGCAGGAGGCGCGCGTCGGCGGCCACAAGATCTTCCTCCGCACGGGCCAGTACGAGGACGGCACCCTCGGTGAGATCTTCATCGACATGCACAAGGAAGGCGCGGCCTTCCGCTCGATGATGAACTGCTTCGCCATGAGCGTGTCGATCGGCCTGCAGTACGGCGTGCCGCTCCAGACCTACGTGGACCAGTTCACGTTCACGCGCTTCGAGCCGCAGGGCATCGTCGAGGGACACCCGTACGTGAAGATGGCGACGTCGATCGTCGACTACCTCTTCCGCACGCTCGCCGTCGAGTACCTCGGACGCTACGACCTGGCGCACGTGAAGCCCGAGGGCGAGGACGCGATCCCGCACGTCGGCTTCCTCGGCGGCGGCAACAAGGAAGACCGCGTCAGCGAGAGCGAGCTCCCGCACTCGCTGGCCTACACCAGGGAGGCCGTCGAGCGCTCCGCGGCCGAGGCCGAGACGCTCGAGGCGCCGCCGCCGGCCCACAAGCACGACGCGACGAGCGCGGCCGTCAACCCGCTCGACGCGCAGCTCGACGCGATGATGGGCGACGCGCCGGTGTGCGACGTCTGCGGCCACATCACGGTGCGCAACGGCGCTTGCTACAAGTGCCTCAACTGCGGCAACTCGATGGGCTGCTCCTGACGGAGCGATCCGCGGCGCGGGCGCCGTCCCACCCGGGAGGGCGCTCGCGCGCGGCTCCAGCGCCCGCGGATCTCGCCTTCACCTCGGGGGTGAACGTGGTCCCGCCGCTGGGAGATCCACGCACGAGTCGCCACGAAGCGGTGGCGCCCGATCGGGGAGTATGAGGATGGGTCGAGAGCGTAGAGTCGAGGAGGTCGGGGAGGACCTCGGCGGGCGGCCGTCGTTGGAGCCGCGGCGGCATCGTCCGGTGTCGGAGCTTCGCTTCACGATGGCGACGCCGCCCGTCGCGTTCGATCCGGCGCGCTTCCCGGCGAGCCTTCTGCCTCCGGGGACGCTGACCGACGAGCTCCGGGCGTGGCTCTGGCAGGTCGTCGACGCCACGCTCTTCGCCGCGCACGACGCGGCCGATCGGTGGACCGCTCCTCTCGGCCGGCCCGCGCTGAAGCGCGTGTGGAGCTCGCCGCCCATCGGCGGTGAGCCCGACCGCATGCCGGAAGACGTCGCGCAGGTCCTCGAGGGGTGGTTTTCGCTCGTGGAGCCGTCGGACGTCTACGCGTTCCTCGAGACGGTCCACGACAGCCTCGAGGCGCCGCTCCAGGCGCGCTTCGCGGCGGCGATCAACGCGACGCTCGAGCGCGGGCTCTCCGACCACCGCTTCGTGATGAAGCGCCTGATGCCGATCGCGTCGAAGGCCGACGTCTCGGCGCTCGATCGCGCGATCGCCTCGTGCAAGAGCGCGCGCTGGCCCGAGGTCGAGGCGCTGCTCGGTGAGGCGCTCGCGCGGCTCGGCGCGAAGCCCGAGCCCGACGCGCGCGGCGCCATCCAGGAGGCGGTCCGCGCCGTCCAGCGCGCGGCGTTCGCCCTCACGAAGGAGCCGTACTTCGACCTCGAGGACGCGCTCCAGGACCTCGAGAAGCGCGGGCACGTCGACAAGCCGCTGAAGGCCGCCTACGCGGGTCTCTTCCTCTACGTCACCGGCGCGCGCAAGACGACGACCGACGACGCGCGTCTCATCGTCGTGATGTGCGCGAGCTTCGTCAGCCACCTCGCGTCGCGGGCCTGACGCCCGCGTTGGCCGCCCGCGGTCACGGGCGGGGGCGCCTCAGGCGAACTGCACCGATCGCCGGGTGAACGACCAGTCGTTCCAGAACCCGACGACCGGGAAGGTCACGTCGCCCCTGCCGCGCTCGACCGCGATCGCGGTCGAGACGATCGACGGCGCGAAGTGCTCGTGCGTCGGGTGCGCCAGCCCCGCCGCGGGCGCGCGCGCGCGGAAGTCGACGAGCGCGTCGAGGTCGCGGCCGGCGAGCTTCTCAGCGGTCCACGCGTCGAACTCGACCGCCCACGCCGGCGTCGGCTGGCCCAGGCTCCGCATGTTGTGCGTCAAGAACCCGCTGCCGACGACGAGGACGCCCTCGTCGGCGAGCGGCGCGAGCGCGCGCCCGAAGGACGCCAGCGTCGCGGGCTCGAGCCCGGGCAGCGAGAGCTGCAGCACCGGCACGTCGGCCTGGGGGTACATCGCCATGAGCGGGATGAACGCGCCGTGGTCGAGCCCGCGCGACGGGGCGTCTCCGTGGGCGATCGCCTTCGCGTCGAGCAGATCGCGCACGCGCGCCGCGAGCGCCGGAGCCCCCGGCGCCGGGTACCTCACCTCGTAGTAGCGCCGCGGGAAGTTGTAAAAGTCGTAGACGAGCGGCACCGTCGTCGTCGCCGCGAGCTGCGCCGGCTTCGCCTCCCAGTGCGCCGAGAGCATCAGCACCGACTCCGGCCGCGGCATTCGCGTCGCCCACGCGGAGAGCTCGCCCATCCACGCGGCGTCGTCGAGCAGCGGCGGCGCGCCGTGCGCGAGGAAGACCACGGGCATCTTCCGGTTCGGGGGAGTCACTTCGCTCGGCGCGTTCGACATGTCGGGCCTCGACCCTCTCGAGCTCGACGGGCTCGCTCGCGTGCACGCCGCGGTCGCGGTCGCCGCAAGCCATCGCAACGCGGCTCGTCGGTCCATCCAGCCGAGAGCCTACGGTCCTCCACACGCCCGCGGAAGGTCGCCGCGTCGAACGCACCGTTGCGGTGCCGATACAATCGGGGCGCCTCAGAGCCTCTTCAGCGAGGACATCGGGAACGGCCTCCAGAACGGCGTCTCCACCTCGGCGGCGCCCGGCTCGACGATGAACCACGGCGAGCCGCCCTGCGCGAGCACCTGGAAGCTCTGCGCGGGCATGTAGCTCTGACCGAGGAGCAGCGCGACGCGCCCGCGCTCGTCGCGGGCGACGTCGAGGACGAGCACGGCGTGACCGAACGGCGTCCCGCTCATCACGAAGAAGTCGCCCGCGAGCAGCTCCGCCGTCGAGCCGACCTTCTTCCCGTCGCGCTCGAGCGACGCCGTCCCCGCCCACGAGAACACGTCGTCGAGCCACGCGCGGAAGAGCGCGTGATCGTCCTTCTTCGCGGCGGCGGCGCGCTTGACGACGATCTTGTTCCCGTCGACGAACGCGCGGTCGCCGGCGACGTACCCGCGGTACGAGAGCGGCTGCCCCGACACCGCGCGGTACGAGATGTCCCGCTCGCCGCGCCCGTAGCGCCACTCGGCGTGCAGGCGGATGATCGCGTCGGCGCAGTGCTGGAGGTCCTTCTTGCCGACGTCGATGTCGGCCACCGCGACGATGTTCGGGTGCCGCCCGGCGTCGTAGAGCCGCTCGCCGCGGAAGTCGACGACCGGCGATCCCGCCGGCTGCAGCGGGAGCGTCCGGAGGAACTCGGCGAAGCTCCCGGGGGCCGCGCTCACCCGCGTGAAGCCCGGCGGCGGCGAGCGGAAGCGGCCGTCGAGGCGATCGGCCGGCGCGCGGGCCGTCGGCCCCCAGGGATAGGCGGCGGTGACGGAGGGGAGCGGCGCGCCCTCGTCGGGCGCCGGCGGCGCGGCGGCCCCCCTCGGGGACGCGGGGGCCGGCGCCTGGTCGCCGGCCGGGACGGCCGCCTCGAGCGAGGCCGACGGCGCGGGCGACCTCGCGCGCTCTGGACGAGCCTCCGAGGAGTTGCAGCCGAGCAGCAGGACCAGGAGGCCGAGCGTTCGCATCGCGGTCCTCCCGAGTCTACGCCCCGGCGCGAGCGATGCGGGCACTCGGCGTCTGCGCATGCTCGGACGTCGGACAGAGGTCGCGATCCGTGACGCCCGAACCGGAGCGGCCAAGCCCCCGACCGGAGCGGTCGATCCCGATCGCGGCGTGCCACCTCGGCACAAATCGAGGACACGGCGATCGGGTCGCGCCTCCGAGGCAACACAATAAATTCACATCGTTAGGCCGTGGCACGCGCCGTGAATGAAGCCCGGTCGCATGCGTCCGCTCGCGCTCGCGTCCCTCCTCACGGCCTGCTCGGGGGCGGCCTCCGAGCTCGGCGATCCGCCCGACGAACCACCGGCCCGCCCGGCGGAGACGGCCGCGACGGAGGCCGCGCCGCGCGACGTCCCGCAGAACGTCTTCGAGGGCGACAGCCAGGGTTGTTCGAACGTCGTCGCGTTCCGCGCGACGTCCGACGGGAC
The DNA here is from genome assembly GCA_019637105.1 of Labilithrix sp. Classification (GTDB taxonomy): domain Bacteria; phylum Myxococcota_A; class Polyangia; order Polyangiales; family Polyangiaceae; genus Labilithrix. The sequence goes on along the minus strand of JAHBWF010000135.1, from coordinate 2,670 downwards.
GCAGTACGCCGTCGTCCAGCTCGACGAGCGCAAGCTCGCGCTCCAGGCCGGCGAGGCGCGGACCGTCGATCTCGGCACGAGCCCCGAGGGCGTCGCGGTCTTCGTCGACGTCTACGCGCGCGCGCTCGAGGGCGGCGCCGCGTACTGCAGCGACGACCGGACCGAGGAGCCGCCGAGGACGCGCTGGTCGGCCGAGGCCGGCAAGCTGACGATCGAGCTCGCCGCCGATCCGGACGCGCGCGCCGCGACGGCCCCGACGTACCGAGCGACGCTGCGCCTCGAGACGGTCCACTTCACGAGCCCGGAGGGCGGCTTCGCGGTCGTCGTCCCGAGCATCGTCATCGCGGGCGTGCGCGTCGGCTGGCTCCCCGGCTGAGCTCGCGCGCCGCGCATTGGCGCGGGCGCTGCACGGGGGATCGCCGGAGGAACCGACCGATGCGCCCGAGCCCCCTCGCCCTCGCCGTCCCCGTCACGCTCGCGCTCGCGCTCGTCAGCGCCTGCAAACGCGACGACGGGCAGGCCGCGAGCACCACCACCGTTCGCAGCGGGACCCCCGACGGGGTGCGCGTCACCGACAGGCCCGACCCGGGGGAGCGCAGCGGTCGAGCGTACGCCGCCGACCGGATCTCCGCGGCCATCTGCGCGCTCGAGCGCAGGTGCGCGGCCGCCGAAGGACCGGAGCGCAGCGCCGAGGCAGAGCTGCTCGACGAGGCGGTGTGCATCGCCGAGCGCAAGGCGCGGACGATGCGCAGCGTCGAGTCGTGGAGCTGCTCACCCGCGCTCGAGCGCGCCGGCTTCGAGCAGTGCATCGCCGCGATCAACGCCGAGGTCCGCTGCCGTGACGTCCTGCTCGGCGAGCGAAGCGTCGTGCCCGAGTGCCGCCCCTCGCAGATCTGCCACAAGGGCGAGGGCATCACGCTGCGGTGAAGCGCGCCGTCACGGCCGCGACGGGTGAAGCGCGCCGTCACGGCCGCGACGGGTGAAGCGCGCCGTCACGGCCGCGACGGGTGAAGCGCGCCGTCACGGCGCGCGGCGACGGTGGCGATCGCCCGGCGAGCGCGGACGCGTGCAGCGCGGCCTCGCGCCGAGGATCGCGGCGGGACAGGACGCCCCGCGCGACGGACGGACTCGATGGCCGGCGGCCGCTCGCACGCTATCCTCTGGCCATGAAGCGCGACGCCTGGACGGCCCTCCGCCCGCTCGTCGCGACGGCCGCCGCGCTCGTCGGCCTCGCCGTCGCCGGCGACGCCTCGGCGTCGAGCGCGCTCGAGCTGGTCCGGAGCGCCCGCGCCCTCGAGGCCGCGCAGCAGGACGACCTCGCGCTCCGTCGCTACATGGACGCCCTCTCGCTCGATCCGACGTGCGAAGAGGCGTACCTCGGGCTCGGCAGCCTGCGCGCGCGTCGCGGCGACCTCCGCGAGTCCGAGCGCGTCTACTCGGTGGCGCTCGAGCACCTGCCCGGGCTCCGCGAGGCGCGGCTCGCCCGCGCGCACGTCCGGCGCGCGCTCGGCGCGAGGAGCGAGGCCGTCGACGATCTGCTCACCGGCGCCGAGGACGACGTCGCGGCGCTCCGCGTCCTCGCCGCGTGGCACGGCGAGGACGGCCTGACGCCGGCGCAGCTGTCGGTGTGGCGCCGCATCGCCGCGCGCGCCGCGGCGATCGAGGACGCGCCCTTGATGCGCGAGGCGCGCACGATGATCCGCGCGCTCGTGATCCTGGTCGGGACCGCCGATCCCGCGGCGTCGCCGCCCGACGAGAGCTCGGCGCGAGACGGCGGCCTCCGGCGGACCGTCGGCGCCGTCGCGAGGCGCGGCGGCACCTGACCCGCGCGCGGAGGCGCGACGGTCAGCCGACGAACGCCGCGTGGAGCGCGCGCTCGGCGTCGGCCAGCTTCGACGGCTCGATCGTCGCCGAGATCCGGAGCGGCCCCGCCGAGAGGAGGACGGGCGGCGCGCCCGCGCCGTCGAGCACCGCGAGCGCCTTGCCGAGCGCTCCGCTCGCGCCCGTGAGCCCGTAGCCGACCACGCTCACGATCGCGTACGGCCCCTCCAGCGCGACGGCGCCGCCGGTCAGGCGATCGATCTCGCGCGCGCAGCGCGACCAGTCCGGCACGTTGAGCAGCGGCACGTGGACCGACGCGACGTCCCCCGCGCAGACGACGTCGCCGACGGCCAGCTCGAGCTGCGTGGTGGCGGCGAGCAGCGGACCGAGCCCCCCCGCCCTGGTCCGCGCGACGATCACGTCGGCGGCGCCGACGATCGCGCGCACGTTCCGGCCGTCGTCGGAGGTCCACGCGAGCTCCGACTCGTCGTGCGCGTGCGCGGCGGCGACGGTCTCGCGGCTGGGGCCGCCGATCGGATCGGACGTCCTCCGCGCCACGATCGCGACCTTGTTGCGGCGCGCCCACTCGACGGCCTGCGCGTTGACGACCTTCGCGCCGGCCTCCGCCATCTCCGCGAGGACCGCGAGGTCGAGCTCCGGGAGGTGACGCGGCTCCGGGACCACGCGCGGATCGGCGGAGTAGACGCCGTCGACGTCGCTGTAGATCTCGCAGCGCTCGGCGCCGAGCGCCGCCGCGAGGGCGACCGCGGTGGTGTCGGACCCGCCGCGCCCGAGCGTCGTGATCTCGCGCTTGTAGCTCATGCCCTGGTAGCCGGCGACGATGACGAC
>JAHBWF010000134.1 GCA_019637105.1 Labilithrix sp. | reverse complement strand
ATCGTGAGCGAAGGCGGCGAGCGTGTTACGCTCGCGCGTCTCATGAAGCGAGGCTCCTCTTCGTTCGTCGCGCTCCTCTCCGTCCTGCTCCTCACGCTCCTCGTCGCCTGCGGCGGCGACAAGAAGGAGGCGAAGGCGCCGGCCGTCGACAACGGCATGGACGACGCGCTCGCGCTCCTGCCCGGCAACGCGATCGCCGTCGGGACCGTCGACGCGCGCGCCTTCTTCGGGAGCCAGACGTTCGGCTCGGAGGTCGCGAAGCTCGCCGAGAAGTACCTCCCGATCGGGGAGGAGGCGGGCTTCCAGGCGTCGCGCGACGTCGACCGCATCACCTGGGCGAGCTACTCCTACTCGGGGATCGACGCCGCCGCGATCGTGATCGGCCGCTTCGACGAGGCGAAGATCAAGGAGGCCGCGCTGAAGCAGACGCCGACGAAGGGCGGCGGGATGCTCGTCACCTCCCAGTACGCGGGCCGCGACGTCTACACGATCAACAACGTCGGCTTCACCGTCCTCTCGAGCACGAAGGCGATCGCCGGCACCGAGAGCGGGATCCGCCGCGTCCTCGAGCGCATCAAGGACAACCGCGTGAAGCGCGACATCGCGCCGTGGATGCTCGAGACGGTGGAGACGCCGGGCGCGGCGAGCGCGCTCGCCGGAGACTTCGCGACGCAGCCGATGCCCGCCGAGGCGGTGCGCCAGATCCCGGTGCCGTTCATCCAGTCGATGAAGGCGCTCCGGCTCCTCTTGACGTTCAAGGAGCCGGGGCTGCAGATCGCCGGCAGCCTGACCTATCCCGACGAGCAGGGCGCCGGGACGGCGTCCGAGCACGTGAAGCAGGTCGCGAACCAGGCGAAGTGGCTCGCGCTCATCGGCGTGAAGGTCCAGAACGTCGACGTCAAGACCGACAAGCAGGACGTGCAGGTGACGCTGGAGGTCGACGATCAGTCGCTCCGTCAGGTCCTCGCGTCCGCGCCGGCGTGGCTCGGCCAGTAGCTCCCCCATCGGCCCTGCCGGGCTCGGGCTCGGTGGACGGCCTTGGACGGGGGACGACGGCGGAAGGCTTCCGCGGCGCCCGCGGTGTCGCCTACCATCGACCGTGGAGGTGACGTCTCATGCGCGTCGTCCGTGGATCGCTCGTCGTCGGGTTGGCGTCCGTCCTCGCGCTGGCGTGGGGGTGCGGGGAGGACGGCGCGTCGGCGGGCGGAGGCGCGAGCTCCGGCGGCTCGTCGGGATCGAGCGGCGCCGGAGGGCCGGACAACGGCGGGCCCACGACGCCGGCCGCGCCGTCCTGCGCGGCGGCCGGCGGCGGCGCGACGGTCAGCGCCCCGACGCTGCTCCGGAAGCTGACCGACGACGGCCACCAGGGCTGGCTCGCGTCGCCGGCGATCGCCGACCTCGACGGCGACGGCGAGAACGACGTCGTCGCCGTGCGCGGCGGGCGCGTGCTCGCGTGGCGCTCCGACGGGACGCGCATCTTCTCGTTCGACACGACGAAGGACCGGATCTGGGCGAGCCCGATCGTCGGCAACTTCACCGGAGACGACAAGCTCGAGATCGCGGTCGCGGCGCGCGACTCCGCCTACCTGATCGACGCCTCGGGGGCGATCGTCGCCGGCTTCCCGAAGGTGTGGGCGGAGGAGACGAGGTCGATCGCGGCGGGCGACGTCGACGGCGACGGCGCGCTCGACGTCGTGGTCGGCGTGCGCAACGGCCGCGGCGCGACGGCGGACATCGTCAACGCGTACCACGCCAACGGGAGCGCCGTGCCGGGCTTCCCTCCGGTGGCGAGCGGGACGGCCGGCTGCGATCCGGGGCCGTGCTACTTCGTCGGGCTCTACGACCAGAACCTCGCGGTCGGCGACCTGGACGGCGACGGCAAGCACGACCTCGTCCTGCCGCACGACAACGCGTACGCGAGCTTCTTCAAGGGCACGGGCGCCGTCTTCGACGCGGACCCGATGTTCCGCAGGAGCCCGAAGACCGCGGGCGTCCGTTACCTGCACGACCTCGAGTCGGCCAAGCAGGGCTACGCCGACGACGAGGACGCCGCGAACCAGGCGCACTTCACGAACACGGCGCCCGCGATCGCCGACATCGACGAGGACGGCACCTTCGAGATCGTCATGGTGGGGAGCGTCCAGAACGCCTCGCAGGAGGACCGCAAGCGCGGCGTCGCGCTCTGGGTCGTCGGCTCGGACGCGGCGCGCCGCCCGGGCTGGGAGAGCCCGTTCCACGCCCCCGCGTACGTGATGGGGCTCGGCGACGGCTTCAACCCCGAGCTCGAAGGCGAAGCGGCGCCGAACGCGGGCAACCTCGTCGGCCTCACCAACCAGGTCACCGTCGCGGACATCGACGCCGCCAAGCCCGGGCTGGAGATGATCTTCGCGGGCTTCGACGGCAAGATCCACGCGGTCGCCGCCGACAAGACGGAGCTCTGGTCGACGGCCTACGCGGAGGACGGCCGCGCGCTGACGGGCGGCGTCGTCGTCGCCGATCTCTCCGCCGACGGCGCGCCGGAGATCGTCTTCACGACGTACTCCCCGGACGACGGCGCCGGGGCGCTGTGGGTGCTGTCGTCGTCCGGGAGGGAGCTCCACAAGGTCCCGCTGCCGGGCCGCGGCTCGATGGCCGTCCCGACGATCGGCGACGTCGACGGCGACGGCACGCTCGACGTCGTGGTCTCGCTCAAGGACGACGGCCCGTCGAAGGAGAACGTCCTCGTCTTCCAGGTGCCCGGGTCGAAGACGAACTGCGTCTTGTGGCCCACGGGCCGCGCGAACAACCTCCGCAACGGCTGGGTCCGCTGACGCGATCGGCGTGAGGCTCGGCTCCGCGCCGGCGCCCGATCGCCCGCGCGGAACCCGCCCTCGCCGCGCGGGACCTGAGGTAAACATCGACGGGTGAGCACCCTCGTCGTCCACCCTCTCGGCAACACCCCCCTCGTCGGGAGCGTGCCGGTCCCGAGCGACAAGAGCATCGGGCATCGCGCGCTCTTGTTCGCCTCGCTCTGCGAGGGCGAGTCCGAGATCCGGAGCTTCTCCCACGGCGAGGACAACGTCTCGACCGCGAACGCGATGCGCGCGATGGGCGCGACCGTGGAGGACGTGGACAAGACCACGCTGAAGGTGAAGGGGACGGGGCTCTTCGGCCTCCGCCCGCCCAAGGACGCGCTCGACTGCGGCAACTCCGGCACCACGATGCGCCTCCTGACGGGCGTGCTCGCGGCGCAGACGTTCCGGTCGACGCTCATCGGCGACGCCTCGCTCTCGCGCCGGCCGATGATGCGGGTCGTCGCGCCGCTCCGCGCGCGCGGCGCCGTCATCGAGGGGACGCCCCACCCGACGAAGCGAGGCGACCTCACGCCGCCGCTCCGGGTCGGGCCGCTCCCGGGCGGCAAGGAGCTGGCCGAGCTCGAGTACGAGAGCCCCGTCGCGAGCGCCCAGGTCAAGAGCGCGATCCTCCTCTCGGGCCTCTACGCGCACGGCACGACGTGGTTCAAGGAGCCGACGCTCTCGCGCGACCACACCGAGCGGATGATGCACGCGCTCGGCGTCCCGCTCCGCGCCGTCGGGACCGCGGTCGAGCTCGAGCCGGCGGGCTGGAGCGGGAAGATGCCGGGGTTCTCGATCGACGTCCCGGGTGACGTGTCGGCGGCGGCGTTCTTGCTCGTCGCCGCGCAGATCACCGAACGATCGCGCGTCACGGTGCGCGGCGTCGGCACGAACCCGACCCGCACCGGGATCCTGGAGATCGCGCGGCACATGGGCGCGGGCCTCGAGGTCGTGCCGCAGGGCGACCAGGCGGGCGAGCCGGTCGCCGAGATCACCGCGTGGCATCAGCCCACGCGCGGCGCCTTGATCGGGGGCGAGCTCGTGCCGCGCGCGATCGACGAGATCCCGATCGCGTGCGCGCTCGCCGCGCGCGCGGCCGGCGAGACGACGATCCGCGACGCCGAGGAGCTCCGCGTGAAGGAGAGCGACCGCGTCGCGACGATGGTGCAGGTCCTGCGCGCGTTCGGGGTCGAGTGCGAGGAGCTGCCCGACGGGATGGTCGTCCAGGGCCGGGAGGACCCGCTCGCCGCGGCGACGATCGACAGCCGCGGCGATCACCGCATCGCGATGACGGCCGCCGTGCTCGGCCTCCACGGCAGCGGGCCGACGCGCATCACCGACTGCGACTGCATCGCCACGAGCTTCCCGCGGTTCGTCGGCACGCTCCGCGCGCTCGGCGCCCGGATCGACGTCGAGTGACGGCCCGGCGCCCGGCGTGGTAAGAGACCCGCGCGTCATGAGCGAGCGCAAGCGTCCCATCGTCGCGATCGACGGCCCGGCCGGCGCCGGCAAGAGCACCGTCGCGCGCCGCCTCGCGGACGCGCTCGGCTACGTCCTCGTCGACACGGGCGCGATGTACCGCGCCGTCGCGCTCGCGGCGGCCCGCGCCGGCGTCCCGTGGAACGACGGGGAGCGCGTCGCCGGCCTCGCGCGCGGGATCGTGGGCGCGCACTCGCTCTCCTTCGAGCGCGCCGGAGCGGCCGGCGTGCGCGTGAAGCTCGAGGGCGAGGACGTCTCCGAGGCGATCCGCACGCCGGACATCGCGCAGGGCGCGAGCACCGTGTCCGCCCACGGCGAGGTCCGCGCGGTCCTCTTCGACCTGCAGCGGCAGGCGGGCGAGGGCGGGGGAGTCGTCCTCGAGGGCCGCGACATCGGCACGGTCGTGTTCCCCGACGCCGAGGTGAAGTTCTTCCTGACGGCCAGCGCCGAGGTGCGCGCGCGGCGGCGCCACGAGGAGCTCGTGGCCAAGGGGCAGAACATCACGTTCGACGAGACGCTCGCCGACGTGAGGGAGCGCGACGCCCGCGACGAGGGGCGCGCGGTCGCGCCGCTCCGCAAGGCGGAGACGGCGGTCCTGGTGGACTCGACGGAGTTGACGATCGAGCAGACCGTCGCGTTCATGCTCCGCGCGGTGCGCGAGGTCGCGCCCGCCTGACGGCGCGAGCAGCCCGTGGCGAGATCTCGCGGCGGCCTTCGGGGAGCGTTGACCGCGGCCGCGCTGATCGCGACGTGCGCCTCGTGCGGCGGGGAGGCGCCCGCGCCGGCGGCGGCGCCGAAGAGGGCGATCGCGCCGGCGTGGGCCGACGTCTTCGACGGCACGCCCGATCTCTACGCCGTCATCCGCCCGCAGGCGATGAAGCGAGACAAGCTCTACGGCGCGTTCTTCAAGGCGCTCGTGCGCGCCGCCCAGGCTCGCGGGATCGCGCGCGGTGACACGATGGTGCGCGCGGTCGAGGGCGCCGACGAGATCATCGTCGGGGTGAACCCCGGCCTCGACGGCGTGCTCGTCCTCCGCGGCGTGCCCGCGAGCCTCGATCCGCAGAAGGTCACGGACGCCGAGGGCCGCGCGCTCTTCCGCCCGACCAGCGACCGCGCGGCGGCGATCGAGTACGAGCTCTACGATCGGCGGAACGCCGACGCCGGCGCCCTCTTCGTCCTGCCGGACCGGACGTGGGTGGGCGCGCTCGGCGACGCGCGGGCGCGGGCGCGGCTGGCGTTCGCGGCGCCGTCGGGGCGACCGGCGCCGGAGGTCGAGCCGAAGGCGCTCGCGGTCGTGCGCGTGGGCGGGGCCCTGGCGCACGCGCTCGATCGGCACCCGACGTACGGGGCGCTGACGAAGAGGCTCTCGAGCGTCGTGTTCACGCTCGAGCCGGGGAGGGGCGGGCTCGTCGTCGGGCTCGCGTACGCGGACGCGGACGCGGCGGCGTGGGCGGAGATGCACGTCAAGCGCCTGATCGAGGCGATCGCGAAGGACGAGGGCGCGCCGGGGCGGGCGGGAGCGACGCCCGGATGGCTGAAGGACGCGCGCGTCGCCTACGAGGGGAGCACCGTCGTCGTGCGCGTCGCGGTCCCCCCGCGGCTCCTCGAGGAGCTCCCCAGCGCGTCGGGGGCCGACTTCGGGCTCTGAGCCCCGTCGCGAGGCGCGGGCTCGGCGCGCCGCCCGGCGGCGCGCGATCTGCTAGCGTACGGAGCGTGAGGAAGCTCCTTGCCGCGCTCGCCGTCCTCGCGCCCGCCGCGTGCACGTCGACGGTCGAGAACAAGGCCAGCGGGCCGACGAACACCGCGACGCAGTCGATCGACGCGGAGAAGTTCTGTGACTTCTTCGTGACCGAGTGCAGCCTCGGGGGCACGCTCACGATCCCCGAGTGCGTGTCGTCCTACCGGGCCTCCCGCTTCACGCCGGCCTGCGTGGACGAGGTCGCGGGCCTCGCGACGTGCGCCGACCTCGACGAGGCGTTCCTCGAGGCGTGCTTCCCGAAGTGCCCGCGGCTCGCCACGACCTGCAACGCCGACGGGACCGTCTCCGACTGCCGCGACAACGGCCGCCTCTACACGCTCGACTGCGCCGGCGTCTGCGCGACGCGGGCGCAGGCGTGGACCGGCGAGTGCGGTACGTCCTACGGCGAGCAAACGGCCGAGTCGCCGAAGTGCTGGTGCGCGGAGCCGTGAGCCGAGGCGGCCCCGGAGCCGTGGCCGGGGGCCGCGGCCGAGCCGGATCGAACGAGCTCGGCCCTTTGACTCCCTCGAGGCGCTGGGCTAAACGCTCGGCCCCCTTCGGGAACCCGCGCTCTTCCTCACTGGAGCGCGCGACTCCTTGGGGGGAGGAAGGCGTTCGCGACCCAACCATCGGCGTGGACGAAACGAGGTTCATCCAAGATTCACATGGCAACTGAAACCGTAACCGAAACCAGCGGAGGCATGGACACCTTCGCCGCCCTCTTCGAAGCGTCCGTCTCTGGCGGCGAGTTCGGCAAAGAAGGCGAGATCGTCCAGGGCACCGTCGTCGCGGTGCAGCGCGACAACGTCATCATCGACATCGGCGGCAAGAGCGAGGGGATGATCTCGCTCTCGGAGTTCACCGACGCCGGCGGTGAGGTCACCGTCAAGGCGGGTGACCGCGTGGACGTCTTCATCGAGAGCCGCGAGAACGACGACGGGCTCGTCACGCTCTCCAAGGAGAAGGCGGACAAGATGAAGGTGTGGGATGAGATCTCGGGCGCGTGCGAGCGCGACGAGCTCATCGAAGGCACCATCAGCCAGCGCGTGAAGGGCGGCCTCTCGGTCACCATCAAGGGTGGCGTCAAGGCGTTCCTCCCCGGCTCTCAGGTCGACCTCCGCCCGATCCGCAACTTGGACAAGTTGATCGGGCAGACCTACCAATTCAAGGTCATCAAGTTCAACAAGAAGCGCGGCAACATCGTGCTCTCGCGTCGCGTCCTCCTCGAGAAGGAGCGCGACGAGCAGAAGACCAAGACGCTCGAGACCCTCGAGGAGGGCAAGATCGTCCGCGGCGTCATCAAGAACATCACCGAGTACGGCGCGTTCGTCGACCTCGGCGGCATCGACGGCCTGCTCCACATCACCGACATGTCCTGGGGGCGCGTCAACCACCCCGAGGAGCTCTTCAAGGTCGGCGACGAGGTCACCGTCAAGGTCCTCAAGTACAACCCCGAGACCGAGCGCGTCAGCCTCGGCCTGAAGCAGACCCAGGAGGACCCCTGGAGCCACGCCGAAGAGGCGTTCCCGCCGGCCAAGAAGGTGCACGGCAAGGTCATGTCGATCACCGACTACGGCGCGTTCGTCGAGCTCGAGCCGGGCGTCGAGGGCCTCATCCACGTCAGCGAGATGTCGTGGACCAAGAAGGTCAAGCACCCGTCGAAGCTCCTCGAGGTCGGTCAGGAGATCGACTGCCAGGTGCTCGAGGTCGACGCGAAGGCCAAGCGCATTTCGCTCGGCCTCAAGCAGCTCGAGCCCGATCCCTGGACGCTCTTCACCGAGAAGTACTCGCCCGGCGACAAGATCGGCGGCAAGGTCCGCTCGATCACCGACTACGGCGTCTTCATCGGCATCGAGGAGGGCGTGGACGGCATGGTCCACAAGAGCGACCTGTCGTGGACGGCCAAGGTCAACAACCCGGCCGACCTCCACCACAAGGGCGACGACGTCGAGGCGATCATCCTCTCGATCAACCACGACGAGAAGAAGGTCTCCCTCGGCATCAAGCAGCTCTGGGACGATCCGTGGCCGACCATCTTCTCGGAGTTCCCCCCGGGCAAGGTCGTCGACACCAAGGTCGTGTCGCTCGTCGACTACGGCGTGTTCGTCCGCATCCGCGAGGGCGTCGAGGGGCTCGTCCCGTCGAACGAGCTCGTGGAGAAGAAGAACGAGGCCGGCGAGGTCGTCCCGTTCGAGATCGGCGACGCCATCAGCGCCGAGATCGCGAACGTCGACTCGCAGGACCGTCGCCTGACGCTCTCGATGCGGATCGGTGAGGCGGCCACGCAGCCGAAGGCCGAGAAGCAGCGCCAGTCGGTCGCCCCGAAGAAGGCGAGCGAGGAGCAGAAGGCCACGTCGATCGGCGAGCTCATCAAGCAGAAGCTCGGCGCGGTCAACGTGAAGGGCAAGGAGCCGAAGGCCGAGGCGAAGGAAGAGGCCAAGGACGAGGCGCAGGCCGAGGCGAAGGAAGAGGCCAAGGACGAGGCCGCTGGGGAGTCGGAGAAGGACGAGGGCTGAGCCCTCCGCCCTGATTCGTCGACCACGCGACGGACGGCGGCAGCTCCGCGAGGAGCCGCCGCCGTCGTCGCATTTCGAGGGTCGCGTTCGACGACGGCGCGTCGCCGCGGGAGCACGTCGAGCGCAGCGGCGGCGCCGCGCGCGGACCGCGCCGGACGCCTGGAGGGCTCCGACGTGGGCCCGCGCTGGTGTATGGTGCGCCACGATGGCGACCCCGCTCTGGGCCCCTTGGCGCATGCCGTACATCGTCCGCTCGGACAAGGCGAAGGGAGCGACCGGCGCCTGCTTCCTCTGCGAGCATCCGAACGACGCCGACGGCTACCGCGAGAACCTGGTCGTGCTCGTCCAGGAGCACGCGTTCGTCTGCCTCAACCGGTACCCGTTCACGCCGTCGCACCTGCTCGTCACGCCGCGCCGGCACGTGGGCGACCTGTCGGGCCTGTCGAGCGAGGAGTACCTCGCCCTGATGACGCTGCTGCGCGAGAGCGCCGAACGTCTCCGGCGCGCGGTGGGCTGCTCGGCGATGAACATCGGCTTCAACCTCGGCGCCGACGCGGGCGCGGGCGTCGCCGACCACCTGCACGGGCACGTCGTGCCGCGTTGGCGGGGCGACACGAACTTCATGCCCGTGCTCGCCGACGTCCGCGTGATGCCCGAGTACCTCGACGAAGCGTGGCTGCGTCTCCAGGAGGCGTTCGCGGACCTCCCGGGCCGGCGCGCCCCGGCGCCGCCTCCGGCGAGCCCCGGAGTCGTAGGGTGATGGAGCCTTCGCCGGAGGTCCCGCTCGTCGTGGACGCCGCGCGCGACGCGCGTCGTCGGCATCGGAGGTTCCTCGCCGTCAGCGCGGCGATCGCCGTCGTCGTGATGGTCGCGGCGCGCTCCGTGCTGCTCCCGTTCGTGCTCGCGTTCGTGATCGCCTACGTGCTGACCCCGGCGGTCGTGTGGGTGGAGCGAAAGCGTGTGCCTCGCGCGCTCGCGATCATCCTCGTCTACGTGGTCGTCCTCGGCTCGTTCGCCGCGGTCGTGCGGCTGGGGGCGCCCCGCGTCGCGCAGGAGGTCGCGAGCTTCCGCCGCGAGCTCCCCGTCCTCTCGAAGACGATCAAGACCGAGTGGGTGCCCGAGGTGCAGCAGCGGCTCCGGGCGCTCGGGCTCGGCGGCCGAGAGCCCGAGCCGGTCGAGCGCGAGCGCGATCACGAGCGCGATCGCGACGGCGACGGCCAGGAGGACGCGCCGGCGATCGTCGCGCGTCAGCGGGCGGACGGATCGTTCGCCATCGAGATCGAGGGGCCGCTGGCGATCAACCCGACGAAGGGCGGCGGCTACACCGTCGAGCCGATGCGCGAGCCGCGCGCCGAGGCGTTCGACCTCGACCGGCTCGTCGCCGACATCGCCGGCAAGAGCATGGCGTACGCGCAGCACAACGCGCTGGAGATCGTGAAGATCGGCCGCGACATCATCGCGGGGGTGAGCCGGTTCTTCTTCATCTTCGGCCTGACGCTGATGCTCGCGGCCTACACGATCCTCACGCGCGAGCGGATCTTCGGCTTCTTCGAGTCGCTCCTCCGCCCCGCCGCGCGCGCGTCGTGGCGGGTGCTCGTCGAGCGCGTCGACCGTGGGCTCTCGGGCGTGGTCCGAGGGCAGCTCGTCATCTGCCTGGTGAACGGCGTCCTCAGCGCGATCGGCTTCGCGATCGTCGGGCTCAAGTACTGGCCGGTGCTCGCGCTGATCGCGACCGTGTTCAGCCTCATCCCTATCTTCGGCTCGATCATCAGCGCGATCCCGGCGGTCCTGCTCGGCCTGACGCAGTCGTTCGGGACGGGCGTCTTCGTGCTCGCCTGGATCATCGGGATCCACCAGCTCGAGGCGAACCTCTTGAACCCGAAGATCATGGGCGACGCGGCGAAGATCCACCCGCTGCTCGTGATCTTCTCGCTCCTCGTCGGCGAGCACTTCTTCGGCGTCGTCGGCGCCCTCCTGGCGGTGCCGGTGATGTCGATCACCCAGAGCGTCTTCATCCACGTCCGCCAGCAGATCCAGGCCGCCGACCCCGAGATGGCGGGCGAGAGCGTGGGGAGCATCCCTCCGCCGCCCCCGGCTTGAGCTCCTCGCGTCGAACGGCCGGCGGCGCCGGGCGGGGGCGCGCGGCGGGGCCGTAGCAGGGTTTGCCAGGCGCGGACTGTCGCGGTAAGGACGCGCCGTGGCTACCGAGAGCGACCAGGACGAGGCGAAGGTGACGGACGACGCCAAGGCGACGGCAGGGCGCGCGACTTCCCGGCCCCCGCCCGCGAAGTCGAAGAAGAAGAAGAGCGCCGCCGAGGTCCAGAAGGAGCTCGCCGAGATCGGGAAGGCCGAGGAGCGTCCTCCCGTCGATCTCAAGAAGATCTACGTGCGCGTCGCGCTCGTCGTCGCGGTCATCTGGGTGATCGCCCTCATCGTCCCCGTCGGGGGCTGGATCCCCAAGGCCGTCGCCGGCCTCTCCACGCTGGTCGCGATCGGCGTGATGGTCTGGCTCGACCGCTACGTGAAGAAGACCGCCGCGCTCGGCGCGATCTTGAAGGGCGCCGACACCGAGGAGGGCCGAAAGAAGGCGCTCGAGCGGCTCGACACGGAGTTCAAGAAGGGCGACACGCAGGCGGTCATCGCCAAGGCGCAGCTCCAGATGCAGGAGGATCCCCGCGCCGCGCTCGCCACGCTCGAGAGCGTCAACGTCGACAAGGAGCTCGCGCCGATCGCCGGCCAGGTGCGCGCGATGCGCGCGATGCTCCACCTCACGCTCGGAGAGACGGCCGAGGCGCGCGCGCTCGCCGACAAGCTGGAGCTCGGCAAGCAGCAGGAGCCGAAGACGCGCGTGATGTTCGCGGCGGTGGCGGGCGAGGCCTGGGCGCGCAGCGGGCAGGGCAGGAAGGCCGTCGACACGCTCGATCTCTTCAACCCCGACGCCCCCGAGCACGCGGAGATGAAGGCGCAGATGTGGCGCGCGCGCGCGTTCGCGTACGCCGCGGTCAACGACACGAAGGGGATCTCGCGCGCGCTGAAGAAGCTCGCCGACATCAACCCGCACCTCCTCGGGATGTTCCTCCCGCCGCAGAAGAAGGTGCACCCGCTGCTGGAGCGCGAGGCCAAGCAGATGGTCGCGCGGCTCGGCATCGTCCAGCGGAAGATGGTTCGCCAGAAGATGTGAGCGCGACCCGGCGCCGAGCGCTCGCCGCGCCTCGTCTCGCCGGGCGAGCCGTCGTGGCGTGCGCGTCCGCCGCTCGTGGGTCCTCGTCCGCGCGCCGGCGGTCGCTCAGCCGATCCCGACGAGGTTCGCGCGCGCCACCGGGCGGAGCGTCACCTCGGGGAGGAGCTCCGCGAAGCTCACGACGGCCGCGTCCGGCAGCTCGGTCTCGAGCAGCTTCCGCATGAAGCGGCGGATGTCCGGCTGCGTGAGGAACACCACGGCTCCGGGCGCCTCGGCCGTCGCCTCCGCGCCGGCGCGCCGGAGCGCGGCGATGACGTCGCGCGCCGCGGCCGGCGGCAGCGTCAGGAACGCGCCCGCGGGCGTCCGCTGGATCGCGCGCCGGATCGTGTCCTCGATGGTGGGATCGACGAGGACGACGCCGAGGTGCGTGGCGCCGCGCGTGAGCTTGAACGTGAGCGCGCGGCGGAGCTGGGCGCGCACGAGCTCGGCGAGCGTGAGCGGATCCTTCTCGGCCGCGGCGAGCGAGGCGAGCGCCTCGAGGATCGCGCGGAGATCGCGGATCGACACGCGCTCCTCGAGCAAGCGCCGGAGCACGTCCGTGAGCAGCGTGAGCGACACCGGCTTCGGGACGACGTTGCGGACCGTGGCGGGCGCGAACTGCTCGAGCTCGTCGAGCAGGCGCTGCGTCTCGGCGAGGCCGAGGAAGTCCGCGGCGCGCCCGCGGAGCAGGTGGGCGGTCGCCTCCCCGACGACGCGGACGACCTCGGCGTCGGAGGTGCCCTCGGGAACGGACATCACGCGCGCGGGGACCTCGAAGAGCGAGACGACGGCGTGCCCCGGCGGGAGACCGGCGGCGACGCGCACGCGAGGTGAGGGGAGCGGCACCCCGAGCTCCGCGAAGAGGCGCTCCCGCATCGCGAGCGCCTCCGCGCGGAGGCCGAGGCGGTCGTCCTCGGGCGCGTCCTCGAGCGCGGGCGCGAGGTCCTCGCTGACCTCGATGCTCCACGGCACGACGACGGGGACGAACTGCGCCTCGGTCCGCCGGCCGCCGGCCGCCGGCGCGATCGGCCGAGGCTCCGTCGCCTCGCGCCGGTCGTCGCGCGCGATCTGGCGCTCGCGCGCGCGGGCGACGAAGAACAGCGCCGCCGCCAGCACGAGGAACGGCGCCGCCGGGAGCCCGGGGACGATCGCGAGCAGGAGGACGAAGCCGGACGCGACGCGCAGCGCCTTCGGCATCCCGAAGAGCTGGCCCGCGAGCTCCTGTCCGAGCGGCGTGTCCGGGTCTTCGCTCGCGACACGCGTGACGAGGACGCCGGCCGCGGTGGAGAGGACGAGCGCGGGGATCTGCGAGACGAGGCCGTCGCCGATGGTCAAGAGGCCGTAGCGCTTGAGCGCGTCGACCGCGGGCATGCCCTTCTGGCCGACGCCGATGGCGAGGCCGCCGAGGATGTTGACCACGGTGATGACGAGCGACGCGATCGCGTCGCCTTTGACGAACTTCATCGCGCCGTCCATCGACCCGTAGAACTGGCTCTCGCGCGAGAGGAGGCGTCTCCGCCGCCGCGCCTCGTTGCCGTCGATGGCGCCGGACCGGAGCTCGGCGTCGATGGCCATCTGCTTGCCCGGCATCGCGTCGAGCACGAAGCGCGCGCCGACCTCGGCCACGCGCTCGGAGCCCTTGGCGATGACGATGAACTGGATGATCGTCAGGACGAGGAAGATGACGCCGCCGACGACGTAGTTGCCGCGGACGACGAACTGCCCGAACGCCTTGATCACGTCGCCCGCGTTCGCCTGGAGCAAGATTAGGCGCACCGAGGAGACGTTGAGCGCCAGGCGAAACAGCGTCGTCAAGAGGAGGATCGTGGGGAACGTGGCGATCGCGAGGGCGTCCGGCACGTAGAGGACGACGAGGAGCACGGCGACGGAGATCGAGAGGTTCGCCGCGATGAGGACGTCGAGCAGCCACGTCGGGAGCGGCACGATCATCATCGCGACGACCGAGATGACGAGGAGCGCGAGGCCGAGCTCCGCGCCTCCGAGCCCGCGCCGCGCGCCTCCGAGGCTTGCGCCGAGCTTCGATGTCGAGCGGTTCACTCCGGTGCTCCCTTCGAGATGGTCGGAGGGGAGCGCGACGACGCGCCCCCCTCGCGCGCGTCCGAAGCTATCTCATCCGGGGCCTCTCCGGCGGGTTCGACCGGCGGAACGTCGCGTCCTGCCGCCCCCGTTCGCGGCGGCGCGCCGAGGCCGGCGTCCCCGGACGGCCGCGCGAATCTGCGGAGAAAGCGGCGGAATCGTCGAGCGGCGCCTCGGCCGTGTGGGACGTCGGGCGAAAGGGAGGTGAGGACGACAAGCCTCTAAGATTCTTGATGTGTGGTCGCCGGCTCCTCGGGTATCATCCTCTCTTCGCTTGTCTCGAAGCCGATGGCGATGAGCTCTCAGCCTGTCCAACCCCCTCTTCGTAGGACCGGAACCGGTCTCTCCGACGTCGGACGAAAACGACAATCGAACGAAGACGCGTTCTTCTTCGATGATCGGCTCGGCCTGTACATCGTGGGCGACGGCATGGGCGGTCACGCCGCGGGCGAGATCGCGAGCCAGGAGGCCGTCGAGACCGTCTACGGGATGGTCAAGCGCGGGATCGGCAACCTCCACGAGCTCGCCGATCCGGTCGTCGAGGAGGACGTGCGCGCCGCGAGCCGCCTCATGGAGAGCTCGATTCAGGCCGCGACGTACATGGTCTTCTCGATGGCCGAGATGGACCGCGGCAAGACCGGGATGGGCACGACGCTGAGCGCGCTCCTGGTCCTCGGCGAGTACGCCGTGACCGCGCAGGTGGGCGACAGCCGCATCTACCGTGTCCAGGGCGACGCTGTCGAACAACTGACGGAAGATCATACGCTTATCGCGTGGCAGTTGAAGCAAGGTCTCATCACTCCGCAGGAAGCGAAGAAATCCCCTCACAGGAACGTCATCACGCGCGCGGTCGGCAACCGGGATTACGTCCAGGTCGACACCGGGCTCGTGAAGCTTGCGCCCGGCGACCGCTTCCTCCTCTGCAGCGACGGCCTGCACGGCTACCTCCGCGACTCGGACATCGCGCCGATCGTGGCGCTCTCGGGCGAGGAGGCGGTGAAGAAGTTCATCGCCCTCGCGAACGAGCGCGGCGGCAAGGACAACATCACCGCGATCCTCGTCGAGATCGACTGAACGCGCGGCGCCGCGGACGCCCGCGTCAGGGCGAGACGGCCTGCGCGGCTCGCGGGGGTGGGGCGGACGCACGTCCGCGATGCGGACTCGGGTCCGCATCGCGGAGGGCTGCGCGAGGGGAGGGCGCGGCGCAGGTCGAGGGAGGCGGCTCGCGTGGTCGGTTCGTGACGGCGTCGCGACATCGACGACAAACTTGGCCCCTTGACCTCGACCTAGGTACGTGAGAACGAGCTTGCGCGGTGCTCTCTGCCCCGATCCGCGCGCCGACGAACGACCTTGGAACGCGCTGCGTGGCGTGTCACCAGGGACACATCGGGAGCAGCATCGACCTTGTCTTTCCAGCGTGTTGGACGCGGCCCAGAAATTGGATTCGCAGGACCGACGTGAGCGGAGTCCAGATCGCTGGGCGACGTCCACGTGGTCGACGAGGCTCGGCGAGCCGAGCCGCAGTAGAACCCCGAGGTGAGCACGGATGAGCAAGCGGCGTGTTGGGGTCTTGATGGGTGGGACGAGCGCGGAGCGGGAGATCTCCCTCCGCACGGGTGAGGGCGTCGCGGAGGCGCTCGAGTCACGCGGTCATGACGTGGTCCGCGTGGTCCTCGGCGCCGGCAAGCCCGCCGACCAGGCGCTGCGCGAGGCGTCGGTGGACGTCGCGTTCCTCGCGCTCCACGGCCGCCTCGGCGAGGACGGCTGCGTCCAGGGGATGCTCGAGATGATGGGGATCCCGTACACGGGCTCGAGCGTCCTCGGCTCGGCGCTCGCGATGGACAAGCTGAAGGCGAAGGAGATGTTCCGCCTCCACAACGTCCCGACGCCGCCGTACTACGTGGCGACCGAGGCCGATCTGCTCGACCTCGAGGAGCTGCACGGGAGCTTCGGCTTCCCGGTGATCGTCAAGCCGCGCGGCGAGGGCTCGTCGGTCGGGCTGACCATGGCGAACGACGTCGACGCGCTGCGCGCGGGGCTCGAGAGCGCGCTCGACCACGACCGCTTCGCCCTCGTCGAGCGCTTCGTCAAGGCCACGGAGGTGCACGTCGGCATCCTCGACGGCCGCGTCCTCGGCGCGATCGAGGTCGTCCCGAAGCAGGGCCTCTACGACTACTCGGCGAAGTACACGCCGGGCGCGACCGAGTACATCCTCCCGCCGCGCATCGCGCCGACGCGCACGCGCGGCGTGATGAACCTCGCCGAGCGCGCCGCCGCGCGCCTCGGCGTCACCGGCGCGGCGCGCGTCGACCTCCTCGTCACCGAGGGCGAGAACGAGTACGTCCTCGAGGTCAACACGCTGCCGGGGATGACGCCGACGTCGCTCCTGCCGAAGATCGCCGCGCACGCCGGGCTCGACTATGCCTCGCTCTGCGAGGCGATCCTCGAGGGCGCGACGCTCCACGCGAACCCGGCGCCGAAGCGCGCCGTGAGCGAAGAGCGCCCGCAGTCGGGCGTCACGTTCCGCGCGAGCGATCTGTCGCTCGTCCAGGCGGCCGAGCGCAAGGTCGTCTGAGGCGCCGGGCGGCGATGCCGCGCCGGGGGCCCGGCCGGCGAGCCGAACGTGGCCGCGCGAGCCGGGGACCGGGGGCGGCGCCGCGTCGGGCGGCGATGCCGCGCCGGCTGAGGCTCCGTCATGGAGCGCGTCCGTCGCGGGTCAGTCGCGGAACAGGAGCTTCGAGAGCTCGACCCAGCGCTCCTCTTCTTCGTCGTCGCGGGCGTCGCCCTTGGCGTCGAGGGCGCGCTGCTCCGCGTCGGCGGCGAGGAACTGGTCGCGGGTGAGGATGGGGCCGGTCGCGCCGAAGTACCCGTGGCGGTCGCGGTATTCGAGGAAGCGCTTGTGGGTCTCGGGGTCCACGGGCGCGACGATAGCACGCGCGCCGGGGCCTGCGGCGCGCGTGCCCGAGAAAGAGAGGTCGTGCGTCCTGCCGTGATATTCTCGGACAGACGCGATGTCCGAGGAAGACGACCTCCCACGGCTGCTCAGCGGCCGCTACCGGCTCGAGGGGACGCTCGGGCACGGCGGCATGGGGGTCGTGTACCGCGGCACGGACCTCATGATGAAGCGGCCCGTCGCCGTGAAGCTGATCCGCGGCGTCGACGGCGTCGAGCTCGACGACGAGATCGCCGGGCGCTTCCTGCGCGAGGCGAAGAACACCGCCCGCCTGCAGCACGAGCACATCATCGAGGTCTTCGACCTCGGACGGAGCGACGAGGGCGGCCTCTACTTCGTCATGGAGCTGCTCGAGGGCGAGTCGCTCTCCGCGCGGCTGCGCCGTGAAGGTGCCCTCTCGCCCGCGAGCACCGCGCACATCGGCCGTCAGATCTGCGAGGCGCTCCAGGTCGCGCACGCCGCCGGTGTGGTCCACCGCGACCTCAAACCGGCGAACATCATGCTGCTCTCGCGCGCCGGCGACGACGACTTCGTGAAGGTCCTCGACTTCGGCGTCGCGAAGACCCTCGGCGCGAGCGATCAGGAGACCCAGCTCACGCACACGGGCATGCTCGTCGGGACGGTCGACTACATGGCGCCCGAGCAGATCATGGGCAAGCCGGTCGACGGGCGCACCGACGTCTACGCGCTCGGCGTCGTCCTCTACAAGATGTTGAGCGGCAAGGCGCCGTTCCGGGACACCGGCGTCCCGGCGCTCATCCACGCGCACCTCAACACGATGCCGAAGCCCCTGATCGAGGTGACGACGGGCGTGCCCAACGAGCTCGATCACGTCGTGCTCCGCTGTCTGGCGAAGCTGCCCGAGCGTCGCTTCGAGTCGATGGCGGAGCTCGCGCGGGCGCTGACGCACGCCGTGATGCCCGAGTCCACCGGGCTGATCGATCTCGAGTACGGCGGCGCGGGCGACGACATCTACGAGGAGGGGGACAAGACCGCGGTCGGTCGATCGTTCGCCGACTCGCCGCCGCCGACCCGCGCGGGACGGTCGATCCACGATCCGTTGCCCGCCGACGACGCGACGGTCAACGAACGCGTCGACGAAGCCGACGAGCTGGTGTTCGACGACGCCACGCTGAAGATCGATCGACCGCTCGCGATGCGGCTGCCAGGAGCGCAGGGCGGGGGCCTCCCGATGACGCCGCGCGCGCCGCGGCGTCCGGCGAGCAACCCGCCGGTGATCCGGAGCGCGCCCGCGCCGGCGCCGCTCTATCCGGAGGACGTCTCCACGTCGAAGCGCGCGATCCCCGACGAGATCACGCGCATCGATCGGTCGGAGCCGCGGCCCTGCGCGATGTGTCAGACGGTGAACGCGCCGCATGCGCGGGCGTGCGTCGCCTGCGGCGTCTCGCTGGCGATCGAGGACCAGGACGCCGTGCGGGCGCGCGTCCGCGTGGACGCGCCGCGCACCGCGAGCTCGCCCGCTCCGCACATGCCGCCGCCGACCTCCGGGACGTACGACATGGGGATGCGCGGCCCGACGCCTTCGCATCACCCGAGCGGGCCGTACGGCACGCCGTCGCCGATGCACGGCGTGCCGTCCGTGCCGTGGCTGCCGCACCACGCCCCGCCGCCCCAGGCCGCGCCGCCGACGATGTGGCAGCGCTTCCTGACCTGGACCGGCCTCCGTGGCCGCTGAGAGAGCCGACGTCGACGCGAATCAGCCGAGCGGCGGCGGGGCGGTCGGTCCGCTCGGAGCCTTCTTGCCCTTCGGGTCCTTGCCCATCTCGTCGGCGGCCTTCTTCGCGCGGCGCATGGACATCACGACGTAGCCGAGCGCGAACACGCCGGCCGCGAGGAGGCCGACGCCGAACCAGCGCTTGGGCGTGAAGCCCTCGGTCACGTCCCCGCCGCCGCTGTCGCGTCCGCCGACCGATCCGATCGGGCCTCCTCCGCCTCCGCCGCCGGACTCCGACGAGGTGTCGCGCGAGGGCTTGCCCGAGGCGCCGCCGCCTCCGCTCTCTCCCGCCGCGCCGCCGACGCCGCCGACGCTGACCTTCGACGCGGCCGACGCCTTCTCGCCGGAGCCTCCGCCGCCGCCGCTCCCTCCGCCCTTGCTGCCTCCGCCGAGGCCGCCGCCCGAGGAGCTGCTCCCTCCCGAGGAGCTGCTGCCGCTCCCCCCGGAGACGACGTCCCCGGCGCCGCTGCTCCGCTTGCCGAGCGCGCCCCCGAGGAGCTTCCACGAGCCCGCCGCGAGGAGGAGCACCGCGACGAGGATGACGGCGTACTCGACGGTCGTCGCGCCGCGCGAGCCGATCAAAGTGCCGACCACACGCCGGAAGACGCGCCTTGCCGAGCGATTCGAAGAGCTCATGTCCACCCGTCCTCTCTCTCCGTGCGCCCCGATCATACAAAGAACCGTGAGGTTTGCCCTATGCTACGCGTCGGTGGCGGTCGCCGGGACCCCGGAGAGGGAGGACAGAGAGGTCGAGCTCGCGCGGACGCACGGCGTCGCGAAGCGTTTCGGCGCGGTGGAGGCGGTCCGCGGCGTCTCGTGCGCCTTTCGTTCCCGGGAGATCCACGCGGTCTGCGGCGAGAACGGCGCAGGGAAGAGCACGCTCTTGAAGCTGGTCGCGGGGATGACGGCGCCGGACGCGGGCGAGGTCGTGGTCGGCGGGCGCCCGCTCGATCCGCACACGTCGCGGGAGGCGATCCGACGCGGCGTCGCGATGGTGCTCCAGCACTTCGCGCTCGTGCCCGCGTTCACCGTGCTGGAGAACATCGTCCTCGGCGCCGAGCCGACGCGAGCGTTCGGCGTCCTCGATCTCGGCGCGGCGCGCGCGCGCGCCGAGGCGATCGCGCGCGACCTCGGCGTGGAGCTGCCGCTCGACGCCAGGATCGAGGGCCTCGGGATCGGCGATCGCCAGCGGACCGAGATCGCGCGCGCCCTCTTCCGCGACGCGCGCCTGCTCATCCTGGACGAGCCGACCGCGGTGCTGACGAAGGCGGAGGCGGAGGCGCTCTACGCGACGCTCCGGCGCCTCGCGGACCGCGGCAAGGGCGTCGTCGTCGTCACCCACAAGCTCGACGAGGTGCGCGCTCACGCGGACGTCGTCAGCGTCATGCGTCGCGGGGAGCTCGTCTTCACGCGCCCGCTCGACCGGGCCGGAGGCGTGGACGCGCAGATCGAGGCGGTGA
>JAHBWF010000133.1 GCA_019637105.1 Labilithrix sp. | reverse complement strand
CGTCCTCGTGCGCGTACGCGACAACGGGGTTGGGATCGCGCCCGAGCTGCTCTCGCGCGTGTTCGATCTGTTCGTGCAAGATCCGCGGCCCCTCGATCGTTCGGACGGAGGCCTCGGCGCCGGGCTCGCGGTCGTGCGCGCCATCGTCCAGGCCCACCAAGGCTCCGTCTCCGTGAGCAGCGAGGGACGCGGGCAGGGAAGTGAGTTCCTCGTCGAGCTCCCGGCGCTGGTGGCTGCGCCGCCGGTCACCTCCTATCTCGATTCGTCCGAGCCAGAGCGATCGTCCGTCCTCGTCGTCGACGACAACGTCGACGCAGCGGACCTCCTGGCAGAGTCACTCGCGTGGCTCGGACACCGGACGTACACTGCCTACGACGCGCGGTCTGCGCACGAGCTCGCGAGCGAGCTCAGACCGTCGACCGCCCTGCTCGACATCGGGCTCCCGATCGTCGACGGCTATGAGCTGGCGCGACGTCTTCGCGCGCAGCAGGGGGACATCCTGCTCATCGCGGTGACCGGCTACGGTCAACCGAGTGATCGCGATCGTAGCCGCGCCGCCGGCTTCGACGAGCATCTGGTCAAGCCGGTCTCGGTCGACGAGGTCTCGCGGATGGTCGAGAGGCATCTGAACGGCGATGCATAGAGACATGGACGCGATGCACGGCGGTCGACGTGAGGCGACCGACGAACGATACGAGCTCCTGTTGAACGCCGTCTGTGACCGTCCCGTCATCGCGCTCTCCGTCGATGGCAGCATCCTCTTCTGGAGCTCGAGCGCGGCGCGCTTCCTCGGCTGGCGCGAGGAGGAGGTGTTTCACGAACGCGCCTCGAGTCTCTGCGCCGAGGAGGAGCACAGCGGGCATCTCCACGAGCTCGTGCGCAGGGCCGAGATTGAAGGCCGCGTCGACGCCGAGGCTTGGCTCTCCCACCGCGACGGGACGCGCATCCTCGCGTCGATCGCGCTCTTCGGCTTCCATGGGGGAGCGGTCCTGGTCGTTCGTGCCCCTCCCACGCCGTCGGAGGCCGAACGGGAGCGCGCGGCCCTCGCGGCGGAGGTCCAGCGGCAGCGTGACGTCCTGCAATCGCTGATCGAACAGATCCCCGTCGGCGTCGTGTTTCACGATGCTCGCGACAGGAACATCCGGCTCACCAGCAGGTGGCTCGCGGAGCTTTGGGGGCGCCCGTGGGAGCGCGCCACGACGATCGACGAGCTCGTCTCGAAGTACCCCGCGTTCGGTCCGGACGGCCACAGGTTCGCGACGAGCGACTACGCCGCGGTCCGCGCGCTCGGCGGTGAGCGCTTTCGCCAGGAGATGTCGATCACGCTGTCCGACGGGACGACGCGCACCCTCATCGACCGAGGTGAGCCCGTCTTCGATGGCTCCGGGCATCTCCTCGGCAGTGTGGCCGTCGTGGAGGACATCACGGCCGAGCGGGTCATGCTCCGCGAGCGCGAGAGGCTGCTCGACGAAACGCTGCGGGCCGTGCGGGCTCGCGAGGACGTCCTCGCGGTCGTATCGCACGACCTCAGAGGACCACTGAGCGTCATCGCGATGGCGGCGGCGCGGCTGGACGAGCACGCCGACGAGCTCGACGCCGCGGCGGTCCGCGCCCTTGCACGTCGGATGCGTCTCGCGGCGGCGAGCTCGGAAAAGATCATCGGCGACCTGCTCGACTTCGCCCGCATCGAGGTCGGGCGCCTCTTCGTCGAGCGAGCCGAGCACTCCGTCGGCGACATCGTCCATGAGGTCCTCGACTCCTTCGAGGACGTCGCCGCGCGGCGGGACATCGCGCTCCGGTCGGAGGTCGGTGAGGTCGGGAAGCTGTGCGTCTTCTGCGATCGCGCCCGGATCGTCCAGGCGCTGGGGAACCTCGTCGGCAACGCGCTCAAGTTCACCCCGCCCGGCGCCGGGATCGACATCGAGGCGCGGCGTCGCGGCGGCGAGCTCGCCGTGTCGGTGCGCGACGGCGGGCCCGGGCTCGACGAGACGGTCCTCGAACACGTCTTCGATCGGTATTGGCAAGCGGAGTCCGAGAACACGAAGCATGGACTCGGACTCGGCCTCGCCATCGTGAAGGGCATCGTCGAGGCTCACGGCGGGCGCGTCTGGGCCGAGAGCCCACGAGGTGGAGGCGCGACGTTCACGTTCACCGTACCGCTCGAGGAGCAAACCGCCGCGGCCCCTCCTCATGGTGATACGTGCGGGCCATGATGCGCGGTCGTTACCTCGACCTTCTTGACGAGGCTCACGTTCGGTCCTTTTCGCCGGCGCCGAGGCGGGCGAGGGCCAGGCGGTCGAGGTCGAACGTCGCGGTCGGCACGGGCGGCGGCGCGAACGCGAGCGTCACCCTGCCCGAGTCGTCGACCAGGACGTGCGCGGGGTCGATCGCTCCGTGGGCTTCGCCGAGCTCGTGGAGGCGGTCGAGCGCTTCGCGCAGCGTCGCGGCTTGCTCCGGCGTCGGCGGCGCGGCGATCGGCGCGCCGCGCGGCGCGGCGAGCCACACGGTGCGGGTCGCCCGATCGACGCGCAGCACCAGCTGCAGCGCGGGGTGATCCGCGCGCGCGAAGGCCGACGCGCGCGCGAGCGTCTGCGGATCGAGCGGGAAGCTCACGACGCGCCGGCCGAGCCACTGGTCGATCGCGGGCCCCGCGTCGTCGGCGAGGAGGCGCACGGCCGACGGCCGCTCGCTGACGGCGCGCTTCACCGGGCGGGGCGCCGCGACCCGCTCGACGCTGTTCGGCCACGTGAGCGATCCGAGCGCCTTGCGCGCGGCGAACGCGTCGAGCGGGCGGTCGTCCGGATCGTCCGCCACGAGCGCGAAGACCACCGCGTCGTGGCGGGCGTCGAGGTCCCGGTGCGCCCCGCTCGGGCGGACGCGTCCCTCGGCGCCGACGCTGGACGGCGGCGGCTCGTCCGAGCCCGTCTCCGAGCGGAGGGTCGATCCCGACCGCTCCGCGAGGCCCGCGGGGGCGGCGCCGGAGGGGCGCTCGCCGGTGAGCATCTCCCAGAGGATCGCGCCGACGCCGAACACGTCGCTCTTCACGCTCGCGGGGCGGCCCTCGCGCTGCTCGGGGCTCATGTACCCGAGCGTCCCGATCACGCCGGCGGTCGCGGTCGCGGACAGGTCGCTCAGGTGGGCGACGCCGAAGTCACCGAGCCGCGTCACGCCGGCGTCGTCGAAGAGCACGTTCGCCGGCTTGATGTCCCGATGGATGATGCCGAGGCGGTGCGCCTCGCCGAGCGCGGAGAGGACCGCCATCGCGATCTCGACGGCGCGCGCCGGCGCGAGCGGCTCGGCGGCGAGCATGTGCTCGAGCGTGCCGCGGCCCATCCACTCGAGGACCAGCGCCGGGCCCTCGGGCAGGTAGTCGCGCAGCGGGACGATGTTGGGGTGGTCGAGCGCGCCGAGCGCCTGGACCTCGCGCTCGAAGCGCGCGAGCGCGTCGCGGCCGGCGCCGCGCGCGTCGTAGCCGGCGAAGATCTTCACCGCGACCCGCTCCCCACGGACCCCGTCGACGCACTCGATGACGCGCGCGTGCGGTGACGAGGCGACCTCGCGGACGACCTCGTAGCGACCGAAGAGCCGCGCCCGCACCGAGGCCGCCTGCGGCTCGACGGCCTCCGGTTCGACCCGACCGCCGAGCGCGTCGAGCTCGGCCTCGGCCTCGACCCGGGCCTGCGCGAGGC
The DNA here is from genome assembly GCA_019637105.1 of Labilithrix sp. Lineage (GTDB taxonomy): Bacteria > Myxococcota_A > Polyangia > Polyangiales > Polyangiaceae > Labilithrix. The sequence goes on along the minus strand of JAHBWF010000133.1, from coordinate 16,579 downwards.
CGAGTCGATCGAGCGCGGGGACGAGCAAGGTCAGCGCCGCCCGCCGCTCGGGGGCGTCGACGGCGACCCGCTGCAGCACGCGGACGGCCGCGTCGGTCTTGCCGTAGCGCTGCAAGAGCGCTCCGAGCGCGACGAGGAGCGCGCCCTTCTTCGGCTCTCGACGGAGCTGGGCCTCGAGCACCTTCGACGCCCCGATGACGTCGCCCGAGGCCTCGAGGAGCTCCGCGGCCTTGATCGCCTGGCCGGCGCGCTCGTAGGCGCGCGCGGCCTCGGTCCTCTTGCCGACGCCCTCGAGGAGACGGGCGGCCCAGCCGTGATCGCCGCGCCGTTCGAGGTGGAAGGCGACGCGCTCGGCCTGGGCGGCGTCGGCGACGAGCTCCGGGAAGGCGAGCTCCGCGATCTCCTCCGAGCGGCCCTCGAGCGCGAGCGGCAGCGCGCGCGCCCAGTCGTTCGCGCGCAGCGCGTGCTCCGCGGCGCGCTTGAAGTCGCACGCGCGCTCGAAGAGGGCGCTCGCCGAGCGGACGTCGCCCCGCGCGCTCGCGAGCTCCGCGGCCTCGAGCAGGCGCTCCTCGCGGACGAGCCGCGCGACGTCCGGATCCACGCGTCGAGTCTACTACGGCGCGCGCGGCCGCGGGCGCGCGCTACGGCGCGGAGGCCTCGTCGTCGTCGTCGTCGTCGTGGTCGAGATCGCTCGTCGCGCCGGCGGCGCCCGCCGGGCCGCGCGCCGCGAGCGCCTGGCTCTCCCTCCGCGCGGCCGCGAGCGCGTCGTCCACGTCGGTCGCGATCGCGAACGGACCGACGCCGTGCTCGCCGCGCGCGACGGCGCGGGCGTCGCTCTTCGCCGCGAGGTCGGCGAGGATCCCGCGCGTGCGGTTGCGCTTGCCGGGGCCGCTCGAGTCCACCCAGAAGTACGACCGGTCGCGGACGTCGAGGTGGACGAAGCCGCTCGTCGGGTAGACGCCGACGCCGACGAAGCCCTGCTCGCGGGCGAACCGAGCGACGTCCTCGTCGCCCGCGCCGGGCACCACGAGATCGATCGCGCGCCCCTTGGCGTGGTTCGAGTGGCGTCCGTGACGCGGCGTGCGGTACCCGGAGATGATCCGGACCTCGTGCGCGGAGAACCGGACCGCCACGCGGTAGACGAGATCGAGCAGGCGCGGGTCGATCGGGTGCTCGTCCCCGCTCCGCGGATCGCGCAGGAGATGGGCGGCGCGATCGAGGTCCTCCGCCGAGAAGCCGCCGTGGTCGCCGCTCGCCGCGAGCGTGACGCGCTCGGGCATGTTGAGCGCCTGGAGCGTGAGCATCGGGCGGCCGGCGTCGTCGACGGGCGCGGTCTTGCCGGGGGTCGGGGTGTGCCACGCGCGGGACGCCGCGACGGTCCGCGGCTTGGCGGCGGCGCGCTTCGCGGTCGCGGGGGCGGCGCGCTTGGCGGTCTTCGCGGCCGGCTTGCTCTGCGACGCCGGCTTCGCCTGTGGCGCCGACGACGCTCCTTCGCCGCGCGCGCGCCCGGGAGCGCTCGCCGCCGCGAGCGCGCACGCGCCGAGGAGCCAGAGCCGAGCCGCCGACATCAGCGCCGGAAGGTGACGACCTTCGCGACGTCGAAGCGGACCTCGCCCGGCTCGATGCCCTTCGCCTTGAAGCTCTCCTTGTGGAGGCGGTGCACGGCGAGCTGGCCCTCGTCGACGCCGGCGAGCGCGCCGTGCGGCACGAGCAGGTGACCGTCGTCGGTGGTCGCGCAGCGCAGGACGACGCGCGGGGCCGGCGAGAGGACGTCGACGTAGACGAGATCGTGCTCGCTGGCGTCGGAAGCGTCCCACGAGACGTCGAGGCCGCCGGCGACCGACGCGACGGCCACGTCACCGACCTCGCGCGGCGCCGTCACGGAGACCGAGAAGCCCTCGAGCAGGTCCGCGCCGCCGCTCGAGCGGAGCGACACGCCCGAGCCCGCGGCGAAGACGTCGGACGAGCGCGACGAGTAGAAGACGCCGGAGACGACGCCGGCCGGATCGGGCATCGAGCGCGGGAGCAGGACGGTGCTCTTCGAGCCCTCTCCGGTGAGGACGACCTGCCCGACGTCGAGCAGCTCCACCCCGCGGCCCTGGATGACGGCGTCGCCCTCGCTCGGCGCGGAGCACGTGCCCGGCGCGGGGATGTCCTCGGCGACGCCCGCGATCCGGAGGGCGGGATCGTCGACCGCGCCCTGGCGCACCCGGACGAAGCGCGCGATGACGGCGTCACCGCGGACGGCGTCGCCCGGTCCGACCGTCCGCTCGACGACGACGATGGCCGTGGCCGTGGAGGAGGTCGGATCGCTCCCCACGGGCTCGGGAGCGGCGCCCACGCAGGCGACGAGGGTCGAGCTCGAGGCGGCGCCGATCAGGAGGAGGGAGGCACGCATAAACACGTGTAGAGTAGACGGCAGCCCGCTCCGCTGCAACCCCGCCCGTCGTCTCCTCCTGCTCACGACTCGGGATCGCTCCTTCGCCGCTCGTCTCCCGCGGCCTCACCGTCGAAATGCCTCATCTCGAAGAACGCCCGCGCGTGCTCGTCGTCGCAGCCTGGGAGCCGGAGCTCGAGCGATTCCGTGAGCTTGTTCGGGCCGCCCCCGGCGTCGACCTCGCGCTCGAGGCCGCGCCCGTCGGGATCGGCCTCGTCGACGCCGCCGCTGGGCTGACGCGACGCATCGCGGCGCGCGCGCCCGGGCTCGTCGTCTTCGTCGGCACGTGCGGCGCGTCGCCGTCGTCCGGCCTGGGGATCGGCGACGTCGTCGCGGGGACGAGCGTGAGGCTGGTCGACTCCGCCGTCGTCGAGGGGCGCGCGGCGATGCCGTTCGCGGCGGAGGCGATCGATCTCGACGTCGCGGCGCGCGACGCGTCGATCGCCGCCGGCGCGCGCGCGGCCACGATCGCGAACACGCTCGGCGTCACCACCGACGACGCGCTCGCGACGAAGCTCGCCCCCTTCGGAGAGGTCGAGCACCTCGAGGCGTACGGCGTCGCGCGCGCCTGCCGGCTCGCCTCGGCGGAGGACGCCCCGGTCCGCTGCGCGATCGTCCTCGGCGTCGCCAACGTCGTCGGCGGCGAGGGCCGCGCGGCGTGGCGCGCGAATCACGTCGCGGCGTCGGCCCGCGCGGCCGAGGTCGCGTGGGCGGCGCTCGACGGCGTCGTCAGAAGGTCCACCACACGGCGGTCGCCGGCGTGACGGTGAGCCCGCGGACGCCGACGTCGTTGGCGTTGTAGGTGCCGTTGACGATCTGGTACGCGACGCCGGCCTCGAGCGCGACGTGGACGTGGTTGAAGCCGGTCGCGACGCCGAGGACCCCGCCGGCGTGCCAGCGCGTCGCCTCGAGCCGGAGCGGCGGCGCGCCGAGGGTGACGTCCCTCGGCTCGCTCGTGAGCCGCTCGACCGCCACCCACTCGAAGCCCGCGCGCGGCCCCGCCCACAAGGAGTAGAGGCCGCTCTCGCTCTGCCAGCCGAAGAGGACCGGGACGTCGGCGCCGTAGCCGTGGAGAGAGCCCAAATCGACGTTGGGGAGGTCGCCGCCCTGCTGCCTGCCGTAGAGCGCGGCGGAGGCGCCGAGCCCGACGGAGAGCGAGTAGGGGCCGTCGTCGAAGGAGCGGCGCATGTCGACGCGCACGCCCCGGCCGGTGTACGCGAGGCCGCCCTCGAACGCGTTGCCGACGCCGACGCGCGCGCCGACGAACGGCGCGAGCCCCGGCGCGACCGCGGCCGCGACGAGCGCGCCCTTCGCGTAGTCGGGGTTGGTCCCCGGGTCGCCGGGTGAGCTCGTGCCCGTCGTGTCGCGCGCGCCGATCTCGCGCGCGCGCCGGAGGTCCTCCCCGAGCGACCCGGGCACGACGTGGGCGCTGACGCCGCCGGCCGCGCGGACGTCGCCGCTGCTCAGCGTCCGCGCCGGGTGCAGGAGCGGCGAGCCACCGCCGCAGCCGACCGTCGTCGCGGCGAGCGCGGCGAAGACCGGAGGCAGCGCGCGTCGAGCGCGGAACGTCACCCCGCGCTCCCGCCTGCGCTCTACTTGCGGAACCGCGAGGGGTAGTTGTTCTCGTCGGCGCGGCCCTTGAGCTCCGCGTCGTCGGGGTGCAGCTGGACGGCGCGCTGGATCAGCACGGCCTCGTCCTCGACATGGTTCGGATCGGGCAAGCAGCACTCGACGGGACACACCGCCTGGCAAGCCTCGTGATCGTAGAAGCCGACGCACTCCGTGCAGAGCTCGGGGTCGATGACGTAGATCTCATCACCCTCGCTGATGGCCTCGTTGGGACACTCGGGCTCGCAAGCGCCGCAGTTGATGCAGTCTGCGGTGATGTGGGTCGCCATATCGGCTTCTTTACGGTCGGGCGCGCTTGATGTCAAACGGCAAACAGGGCTACACACACGGCTCTTCGCTTGTCTCACGCGCGCCCTTCGCCCTCCGTTTCGCCTCCCCGTCCGCCGCGACGGAGCGCGCTCGCGCGAGCGGCCGGCGCGCTCGCGCTGCTCTCGGCGGTCGCCGGTTGCACGCCCGAGATCGGCGACAAGTGTCAGGTCTCGACGGACTGCTCGATCCGCGGCGACCGGCTCTGCGACACGTCCCAGCCGGGCGGCTACTGCACGCAGCTCAACTGCCAGGGCAACGGCTGCGCGGACGAAGCGTCGTGCGTGCTCTTCAACAGCGCGCTCCCGGGCTGCGGCTACGACGATCGCTCGGGGCCGTTCGGCTCGCGCATCGCTCGTTCGTTCTGCGCGGCGGTGTGCGAGTCGAACGGCGACTGCCGCGGCGGCTACGTCTGCGCGGACCCGCGCACGTACCCGTGGAACGCGATCATCCTCGACGACGACCAGAACAAGCGCTCCTGTCTCCCCGTCCCGCTCGAGGGGCAGGACGCGGGCGCCGCGCTGGAGACGCCGAAGGCGCCGGTCTGCGAAGCGACGGCGCCGCCGGTGGACCCGATCGACGCGTCGGCCCCGAGCCTCGACGGCGGCGCTCCTCCGCTCTTCCCGGACGCCGACGCGCCCGACGCTGGCTCGACCGACGGAGGCTGAGTTGTCCCGCGGCGGACGGAGTGACGCTCCGCCGGGCGGACGGGGCGGGGAGAGGCGGGCCGCGGCCACGCGCGTCGCCGCCGTCGTCGTCGGGCGCGCCGGCGAGGCCGCGCTCGTCGTGCTCGCCCTCGCGACGCTCGTGTTCCTCGCGCTGCGCTTGCTCCCCGGCGATCCGGCGGCGCTCGTCCTCGGCGATCAGTCGAGCGAGGAGGAGCGCGCCCTCCTCCGCGGGAAGCTCCACCTCGACGAGCCGATGTGGTTGCAGTATGCACGGTTCGTCCGCGGCCTCGCGACGCTCGACCTCGGAGAGTCCGTCCGGCGCCCGGGTTCGCCGGCGCTCGATCGCGTGCTCGACGCCGTCGGCCCCACGGCGTCGCTCGCGTCGCTCGCGGTGCTCCTCGGCGCGGCGATCGGGATCTCGGCGGCGGTGCTCGGCGCGGGGCCCTGGCTCGGGCGCCGCCGGGGCTGGGTCGATCGCGCCGCGACGGCCCTCGCGGCGACGCCGCTGCTCGCGTTCGCGCCGGTGTTGACCTTCGCGCTCGCCGCGCGCCTCCGCGTCGTGCCGCTCCCGGGGGATCCCGAGGCCGGCGCGGGCGGTCTCCTGTTCGCGAGCGGGCTGCTCGCGCTCCCGCTCGCGGCCCACGTCGCGCGCGTCTCGCGCGCGGCGCTCGACGACGTCGCGCGCGCCCAGTTCCTCGGCGTCGCCCGCGCGAAGGGAGGGAGCAACGCGCGCGTCCTCTGGATCCACGCGCTCCCGGCGTCGATCGGCCCGATCGTGACCGTGGTCGGGACGCAGCTCGGCGCGCTCCTCGGCGGCGCCGTGGTGCTCGAGCGCCTCTTCGAGCGGCGCGGGCTCGGCACGCTGATCCTCGAGGCGTACGCGTCGCGCGATCTCCCGGTGCTCGAGGCGGCGGTGGTGTTCTCGGGGGCGCTCTTCGTCGGCGCGCAGCAGCTCGCCGCCGCGATCCACGCGGCGGTGGATCCGCGGGTGCGGCGATGACGTCGCGCGCCCTCTCCCAGGGCCGCGTCGGAGGCGGGCCGAGGCCGGAGCTCCGCGCCCTCCCGCTCGCGATCGTCCTCGCCGCCGCCGCGCTGGTCGTCTCAAGCGCGCGCTCGCCGTCGCGCCTCGAGCCGGAGCTGTCGTGGGCGCCGCCGTCGTGGGCGCACCCGCTCGGCTGCGGCGAAGGCGGCGTCGATCTCCTCGCGCTCGTCGCGCACGCGAGCCTCCGCGCGGTCCTCCTCGCGGCGTGCGTCGCGCTGGTCGGCTTCGTCGTCGGCTGTCCGCTCGGCGCGGGCGCCGCCGTCCGTCGCGGGCGCTTCGAGCGCGGCGTGGCGCGGGCGTGCGATCTCGTCCAGGCGTTCCCGACGTTCCTCCTCGCGCTCGTCGTCCTCTCGGCGGTGCGCTCCCCCTCGCGGGTGCACCTCGGGCTCGTCTTCGTCCTGACCGCGTGGGCGCCGTTCGCGCGCCTCGCGCTGGCGCAGACGCGCGTCCTGCGGGATCAAGCCTTCGTCGAGGCCGCGCGCGCGATCGGCGTCACCCCGGCGCGGGTGGTCCTTCGCCACCTCGTGCCGAACCTGCTCGGCGTCGTCGCGGTGCAGCTCGGCGCAGCCGCGGCTGCGGTCGTGGTGAGCGAGGCAGCGCTGTCGTTCGTCGGGTTCGGCGCGCGCGACGGCGTCTCGCTCGGCGTCGTGCTCGACCAGGGCGTCTCGGCGATGCTCCGCGCGCCGCACGTGCTCCTCGTCGGCGCCGCGGCGGTCTTCGTGACGAGCGTGAGCCTCATGGCCGCGGGGCGGGCGTTCGACCCGACCTTTGCGCGCCGGCCCCGGCGGAAGTAAGGAGCCGTCATGCTCGGTCCGCCGCTCCTTCCACGGAACCTCGAGGCGAGCGTGCGCGACCTCGGGAGCGCGAAGCCCGACGTGCGCGCGGCCGCCGCCGCCGATCTCGTCCGCCACGCGCGCGGCGACGACGGCGTGCGAGCGCGGGCGATCCCGCTGCTCGTCGAGCGCCTCAAGGACGAGGCCCCGCGCGTGCGGGCCGCCGCGGCCGTGGCGCTCGGCGATCTCGAGGCGACGGAGGGGGTGAAGGGCCTGCTCGTCGCGGTCGAGGACGACGACGCGTACGTGCGCCAGATGGCGATCAACGCGCTCGGAGAGATCGGCGACCGGTGCGCGCTGCCCCGGCTGCGCCGCGCGCTGAAGGACGCGCGGCCCGAGGTCCGCTACCAGTCGATCATCGCGTTCGCGCGCGTCGCCGATCGCGCCGGCGGCCTCGACGCCTCGGAGGTCGACGACGCCTTGTTCGAGGCGGCGAGCGACGCGGACGACGCCATCGGGCACATCGCGCTCCGCGTGGCCGAAGAGCGCCTCGACGACGGGACGGCGCCCGACGGGCGGCTGCTCGCGCGCGCCCGCGCGCTCGTGGCGGACGCCGCGTCGCCCGGCGCCGGCGCTCGGAGCCACGTCGTGCTCGTGGCGGCGATCCTCCTCGCGAAATCGGGCGATCGACGCGGGCACGACGTCGTCCGCCGCGTCGTCCGCGGGGAGAAGATCGGCGGGCAGGCCGCGGAGAAGGAGGACGAGCGCGCCGCGGTGGAGCTCGCGGGCGAGCTCGGCTTCACGGACCTCGCCTCCCACCTCGAGCGGCGCGCGTGGGGCGCGATGCGGTTCATCCGCGACACGTGCCCGTTCCACGCGCGGATCGCGCTGGCGCGGATGGGGCACGACCGCGCGAAGAAGGAGATCCTGAGCGAGCTCGCCTCGTCTCGACGGGAAGTCCTCTCGGGGGCGGTCGTCGCCGCGGGGCGCGCGCGGATGACGGAGGCGAGGGACCTCATCGCGCGCCTGACGGCGCAGGCGGTCGATCCCGAGCTGACGCGCGAGGCGCTCGAGCGCCTCGACGCGTCGAGCGGCGAGGCCGGCGCCCGCGGCGAGGACGCGCCGAGCGCGGCGAACGGCGACGCCGGCGAGGCCGGCGACGCGTCCGGAGGCCCTCGCTCGTGAGCGCGCGGGCGGCGGCGCTGCCGGGGCTGGTCGGCGTGCGTTACCGGGCGGGCGCGGGCCGGGGCCACGTGGAGAGCTGGTTCATGAAGGCGAACGAGCCGGACGGACGGCGCGCCCTCTGGGTGCGCTGCACGATCTTCGCGCGCCCTCCGCTCGCGCCGGTGGCGGAGGCGTGGGCGATCGCGTTCGATCGCCATCGAGGCCACGTCGCGGTCAAATCGACGGTCGCCTTCGAGTCGGCGCGCTTCGCGCGCGACGCGCTCGACGTCGAGGTCGACGGCTGCGCCCTGTCGCGCGAGCAGGCGCGCGGCGCGCTCGCGAGCGGGCGCGGCGCCCTCTCCTGGGACGTCGCGATCGGCCCGTCGCTCGCGGAGCCGATCGTCCATTTCCCGGCGCGCGCGATGTACCGGGACGGCCTGCCGCCGTTCTCCAAGCTCGTCACGCCGGTCTCCGACGCGCGCGCGTCGGGCGAGCTCCGCGTCGATCGAGGCGGCGGGGACGTCGACGTCTGGGAGCTCGGCGGGTGGCCGGCGATGCTCGGCCACAACTGGGGGAAGGGGAACGCCGAGCTCTACGCGTGGACCCACTGCAACGCCTGGGACGTCGAGGGGCTCGCCTTCGAGGCGATGAGCGCGCGCGTGCGCGTCGGCCCGCTGCTGTCGCCGATGGCGACGGCCGCCTTCGTGCGTTGGCGTGGCAAGAGCTGGGACCTGTCGCGCGTCCGCGCGATGACGAACAACCGCGGATCGATCTCGCTGCGCCGCTGGGAGATGACGGGCGAGGACGGCGGGCTCCGCGTCGCCTGCGACGTCGCCGCGGAGAACGACGACATCGTGGGCTTGCACTACGCGAACCCGGTCGGCCCGATCACGCACTGCCTGAACACGAAGCTCGCGCGCGCGCGGCTCGAGCTCCGGCTGCCCGACGGCCAGACGGTCACGACGACCTCGCGCGCGGCCGCGCTCGAGATCGGGACGATCCAGCCCGATCACGGCATCCGCATGTTCCTCTGACCGCCCGTCGGCCCGTCGGCGTCGCGAGCCGCTCGTCCGATGGGCCCGTGAGCGCGCTCCGCGGGCGGCGCTTTCGCGTGGTGGGGAAGCGGGGAGGGGGTGTGCGTGTACCGGTGTGTAGGCATGACGGTTGCACTTCCTCGAGACGCCCCTGCACGAAGGAGGTCGACGACGGCAGACAGGGCGTGCGTGTTCTTTCGGTGACCGACGTCGGACGTTTCAGTGACGCGCTCGACGTCGGGAAAAAGGAAGGAGCCGACCGAACGGAAAGCTCCCTCCGAGAGAATGCAAATGGTTGGCATTCCAGCGAAATGGGACCTTCCACCCATCGCAGAATGCCGTCGGGAAGGCGAACGTTCACGGCGGGTCCCCAGGAACCGCGGGAGCGGTGTCTCGACGCGCCAAGCGCTCGTCTTCCGTTAGGAAGTTATCGGTCGGAACGGATTGTCATAGCTCCGCACTAACCCTTGACGGACTCGAAACCCGAAGGTAGCGTGCGCGCGCTTTTGAACCCCCGCTCCCGCGGAACGAAGCAAAAAAACTCCTGGGCTCGTCGATCATCGCCGCGGCTCAGAACCCTGAACTGAAGAAGAACTGTTTTGGCTTGGCGGCGATGACGACCGCGAAAGCAGTAGGAGGCGACGGACATGGTTAAGAAGTTGTTCGCTCTTGCAAGTGTCACGGCCCTCGCGGGCCTCGTGTCCGCCGTTGGCGCGGCTGGCTGCTCGGAGACCGTGGTGGAGGAGTCCCCGAACGACGCGGGCCCCGCCGACACGGGGGCGAAGCGCGACGCCACCACCCCGGACGACGAGGAGGAGCCCGAGCCCGAAACCTGCCTCACGAAGGAGCCCGTCGACATGTCGGGCGAGCCGTACAAGACGGCGCTCAAGTCGCCCGGCGCGTGCACCGCCGACGAGCAGACCACGCTGACCGCCTACTTCAAGGGCAAGGTCGACGCGAACGAGGACGTGCTCGTCAGCGAGTGGTCGAAGGAAGTCAGCGAGAACTGCGCCAAGTGCATCTTCTCGGACGGCTCCGGTGACACCTGGACGCCGATCATCACCAAGGACGACAAGATCGACACCGTCAACCAGGGCGGCTGCTACGAGATCGCGACGGGCAAGGAGGCCTGCGGCCGCGCGTTCCAGCAGTACACGGCGTGCCGTATCGAGGCGTGCCTCGTCGACTGCAAGACGCAGGAGGAGTTCTCGGCCTGCATCCAGGACCAGGACGCGATCTACCAGGGCCCCTGCTCGGCCACGATCACGACGGTCCAGAAGGAGTGCGGGAACAACCTCCAGGGCGCGCTCACGGCCTGCAAGAACACGGCGTGGACGTTCGACGCCCCGATCAAGTCGCAGTGCGTGACCGGCGGTGGCACGGTCGACGCCGGCGACGGCGGCTGATCCACGAACGTCGATGGCGGCTGCTCCGGGTCCGTCCTGGGGCAGCCGTTCTTCATTTCGGAGCTTGAGTCAACGATGAGCCGGATGATCGTCGTCTCGTTCGTGTTTCTGAGCGGCTGCGGATCCTGCGTCGAGGACAAGAAGGAGTCGGCGAGCCCGCCGGTGCCGTCCACGATCCTGACCGTCACGAAGACGACCGAGGCGGGGACGCGACCCATCCTGGTCCGCGATCCCGTCAACCACGCCGACATCCTCCTCGACGCCGGCACGCGCTGAGCTCGTCTTCGCGCCGATCCGCGCGCGCCCCCCGTCCGTCGAGACGTCGGGCGCGGCGGGTGGGCGAGCGACGAGCCTCCCACGGCTCGAGAGGGATCGCACGAGCGCGCAGGGCGCACCGGCGGCATGCTTCCGGAGGAGACGGCCGATGAGACTTCGAGGCGTTCTCGCACTTCTGCTCTCCGCCGGCTGGACCGCGGCGCTCGCGGTCGCCGGCTGCTCCTCGGACGGCGCGGACGCCGCCGACGCCGCCGCGGGCGGCGGTGACGCCTCCGACGACGGAGCGAGGACCGACGGATCGCCGGGCCTCCCCGACGGCGCGACGACCCGCGAGGGCGGGTGCACCGCGGTGCGCGGGCCGTGCGATCTGGTCGTGCAGGACTGCCCGAACGACGACGACGATCGGGCCCAGGAGTGCGTCGTCGCGCGCGCCTCGAGCGGCGAGCTCACCACGCAGTGCGTGCCCGTGCAGCCGAGCCAGCTCCTCCCGATGGGGCGCGGCTGCTGCCCAGGGAACGCCAACCCGTGCCTGCCGGGCCTGAGCTGCGTCGGCGATCCGTGCGTCGACGGCGGCCCGACGACGGCGCGCTGCACGCCCGCCTGCTGCGAAGGAGACCACGGCGCGTGCGGGCAGAGCGATCCCGAAGGGATCGGCGGCCAGTGCGACCTGTCGCTCTTCGTCGAGTCGAGCGAGGTGCACCGCGTCTGCTCCTACCGCGAGCGCTGCAAGCCGTTCGGCGTGGAGCCGTGCAAGCCGGGACAGGTCTGCCTCGTCGAGGACAAGGTCGGCACGGCGGGCTGCATCGGCTCGAACGGCGTACAGAATCGTCAGCCGTGCGAGTTCGGCAACGACTGCGCCGACGGCCTCATCTGCGTGGGCTCGGCGGGCGCGCGCTTCTGCCGGATGACGTGCCTCACGCCGAACTCGAACCCGCCGTTCGACGCGTCGGCCGCGACGGGCGAGCCCGGCCGCGGCGGCTGCCCCGCGGGCGAGGCGTGCCGCGGCCCGGGCTTCCAGAACCTGCCCGACTGGCTCCAGCTCTGCGAGCTCCCCGACGGCGGCTGACGGGCGGCCCGTAGTCGTAGGTCCGGTCGGCCGTCGGAGGCCCTTCAGTCGGGGACTTGCGCGACGACTCGAACTCGAGGATCTCTGCGAGGAGCTCGTGCCCGCTCACGCTCTCTTCGTAAGCGGCGAGCAGGCGGGTGTGGTTCTTATCCTGAGCACGCCGATCCTGCAGCAAGCCGGCTTCGCCGGCGACTTGACATCGTCGGAGCAGGGAGGACACTCGCGCCATGACGTCGCGTCGTTTGGCGCTCATCGCGGTCCTCCTCGTGTCCGCCTGCGGATCGTATCGGACACGACCGGCGCACGACGTCGGCCCGTTGGCGCCCGAGAGCGTGTGCGTCGTTCGCGAGGCCGGCGAACACGACGATGCGACCGTGCCCGTCTGGGACAACGGCCGGCTCGTCGGCGCGACGACGGGGGCATCGTACTTCTGCTATCCGGCCGAACCCGGCAAGCACGAGATCGTGTCCGAGCTCCTCGTGACCGCCAACCTTGCGGTCACCGTGCGTCCCGGAGCCATGACTTGGGTGCGGCAGGAGGTCGGTCGCTCGGGCTTCGCTCAGCGCGGGCGAGTCCGCCGCCGTGAGTGGGTGGCACTTCGAGCGATCGAGGAGGAGGAGGGCCTCAAGATTCGATCGGCCGCGAAACGCCTCGAGGTCGAAGAGGTTCCCCGCGACGACGCGCTCCCTTCGGGTGCCCGCGTCCCAGCGCGCTCCGACTGACCAGTGTCCGATCATCGCGACTTGTCCGCCGCGAGAGCGGATCGGCGTGATGGACGATGATGGCTCACCGTTGGGTCAGCTTCCTCCGCAGCGAGAAGCGCGGCCGCGGAAGGGTACGAGGCGCGACGCGCCGTTGAGGCGGGCGGTGTATTCGTCCCACCGCTCGCGGAATTCGTTGGCGAACAGGGTCGAAGGCTGAGCCATCCCCTGTGCGCCAAGCAAAGCCTCGACAAGGAGGAAGCCATGCAAGCCTAGGATGAAACGACTACGCGGGTCAGAGCGTTCCGGTGGAGAACTGATGTGTAACCGTACGGGCATCGCTAAAGATCCCACACATCTCCGGTTGCGGGTTGCCGGCCCGCGAGGGTGTGATCCCGTTCGTTCATGTTCGAGTGCGAGCTCGGGTCGCGCATCGTGGTCCGCGATCGTGTGGCGTCGTCGCGCGATCGCGTCGCGCGCGCGCTCGTCGCGCTCCTTCCGATCGTGACGGTCGACGGCGGACACGCGTGGCGGCTTCGTGATGAACGGGCGCCCCATGCGCGTCGGCGCCGCGCCGCGACGTGGGCGGTCGCTTCGCGTCGGGCGGTCGGTGCGCGCGGCCTTCTCGCGGTGGGCGGCGGCGCGGCTTCGCTGGGGCCACGAGGCTCGCGTATGGCGGCTGGCTCCTTGCACATACATCGGCCTCGTAAAGCTGTCGCGGTGAACGCCGACAGCAGCAGGAGGCGAAGGACATGATCAAGAAGATCTTCGCGCTCGCGAGTGTCTCGGCACTCACGGGGCTGGTGTCCGCTGCCGCGGCAGCGGGTTGCTCTTCGAACGAGGAGCCGAAGGGCAGCGCGTCGGACGGCGCGCCGCCGCCCACGCAGACGAACGACGGCGGGGACGACACGGAGGGCCGGGAGCCAGGCTCGAGGCCCAACGACACGCAGTCGTGCATGGAGACGAGGGCGATCGACATGACGCGGTTCCCGTACGCACGCGCGAAGCGAGCCGCGAATGCGTGCACGACGCAGGAGCTCGACGAGATCTCCGCGTTCTTCAGGACCAAGGCGCAGAACGCTCAGGACATCGTCATCAGCGACTGGGCGAAGTCCGTCAGCGAGGGCTGCGCGGCTTGCGTGTTCTCCGACGGCACAGGGGCGGAATGGACGCCGATCCTCACCAAGGGTGACAAGCTCGACGACGTCAACCGCGGCGGCTGCATCGAGATCGCCAGCGGCAAGGAGGCCTGCGGGCGCTCGTACCAGCACGTGGCCGAGTGTCGTCTCGAGGCGTGTTCGAACACGTGCGACACGGCCGAGGGGTTCACCGCGTGCCTGCAGGACGTCCAGGGGATCTTCTCGGGGCCGTGCAAGGGGGCCTACGACGCGCTCGAGAGGGATTGCGGAACGAACGAGCTGCCGACCTACGAGGCCGCGTGCAAGGGCACGGCGTTCACGTTCGAGGGACCGATCAGGGTCCAGTGCATCAACGGCGGCGTCTCGCAGTAGAGACGCGCGCAGGCGCGCAGGGGCCGCGCCCGTTCGCGCGCGGACGCGCCCGCCGATCTCGTCGGTGACGCCGTGAAGCGCGCCGGCGCCGCGTTCCACGGTATCGCGGGGCCCTTCGCCGACGGAGATCGGCGGCTTCGCGGAAACGGCCGTGACGTCCACGAGCGCGCCCGCCCCGCGCGCCCGCCTGCCTGGCGTGGAAGGCGTCGCGCTGCTTCGGGCTCGGTCCCGAAGCGGTCGCCGCGCCGCGCCCGGAGATCGCCGCGTCGCGCTCGGTGCGGGCGTGCGGTCGTGCTAATGCCGCTCGCGCGGGCCGCGAGAGGCGAGAGGAGCGCACGATGGTCATCCAGGGAGCCGGGCACCTTCGCCGCGTCGTCGCGGGCGCGATCCTCACGCTCGGCGCGTCGCTCACGAGCCTCGCGGGCTGCGGCTCGTGCGGCGAATCGAAGCCTCGGCCCGAGCCCGATCCGCCCGCGGCGGCGAGCGGCGAGCGGCCCGTCCACGTGTCGTGGGACGCGGGGCGGCGGCGCCCGCTGCGCCGTCGCGGGCCGTTGCCTCCGTACCTGGCGGGAGAAGACGCGGGCGGTCTGCTCGTCCCGGCTCAGCCGCACGCGCCGCCGCCGTGAAGGCGTGCGAGGGCGCGCGGCATGACGACGCGGGGCTGACGCGGCGCGGGCGTTCGACTACCGTAGCGTCTCGATGATCCAAGAGCCGCACGCGACCCTGCGCGACTCCGACCCCGACGTCGGCCTCTTCACGGTCCTCCGCGAGGACGGCTCCGCCGATCCCGCGACCGACCCGAAGATCCCGACGCCGCGGCTCGTCCTCGCGTACCGCCACATGCGCCGTCTTCGCCAGCTCGACGCGCGGATGATCCTCTTGCAGCGCCAGGGGCGCGTCGGCTTCTACGGCGCGTGCACGGGGCAGGAGGCCGTCCCGATCGCCACGGGCCTCGTCGCGCGCCCCGACGACTGGGTCTTTCCGGCGCTCCGCGAGCAGAGCGTCATGCTCGTGCGCGGCTTTCCCCTGCGCCAGTTCGTGGCTCAGGTCTTCGGCAACTCGGGCGACGTCCTCAAGGGCCGGCAGATGCCGAGCCACCCGTCGGGCAAGCAGGTGCACCAGGTGAGCTGGTCGTCGTGCATCGGCCCGCAGATCCCGCAGGCCGTCGGCGCGGCGTGGGCGATGAAGCAGGCGAAGAACGAGGCCGTCGCGTTCGGCTTCTCGGGCGACGGCGCCACGAGCCAGCCGGACTTCCACGCCGCGATGACCTTCGCCGCGGCGTTCAAGGCCCCGGTCGTCATCGTCTGTCAGAACAACCACTGGTCGATCAGCGTCCCGACGGCGCGCCAGACCGCGTCGCGCACGATCGCCGTGAAGGGGCGCGCCTACGGGATCCCGAGCGTCCGCGTCGACGGCAACGACCTGCTCGCGATGCACGCCGTCCTCGAGCGCGCGGCCGACCGCGCGCGCCGCGGCGAGGGGCCTACGTTCGTCGAGGCGCTCACGTACCGCATCGGCGCGCACTCGACGAGCGACGATCCGACGCGTTACCGCACCGACGCGGAGGTCGAGAGCTGGAAGAAGAAGGACCCGGTCGACCGGCTCGCGCGCCACCTCCGGAAGATCGGCGCGATCGACGACGCCTCGGAGAAGCAGCTCGACGACGAGCTCGGCGCCGAGATCGCCGAGGTCATCAAGGCGGTCGAGGAGCTGCCGCCTCCTCCCAGGCTCTCGCTCTTCGACGACGTCTACGCCGAGCCGACGTGGAACCTCCGGGAGCAGCGCGAGCTCCTCGCCGCGATCCCGCCGGCGCCGAGCCACTGAGCCTCCCTCGTCGCCCTCACCGGTACGGGGAGGGGACGAGGAGAGAGAGGCTGGCCGGCGTCGGGACACGCGCGCCGCCCGCGTCCCGCCGACGTCGCGTTTCGCGTCGGGCAAGCTCGAGCGCAGGGGGCTCCGGCGTCCTCCGGCGCGACGCCGGCGCCGGCCTCGCCGACCGCGCTTCTCGTCGGGCTTTGCTTCGTGTAAACCGACCCTACTTCTTTACCGTCTCGTGCCTGGAGTGACCCCGATATGGCGAAGCGAACGTACGATGTGGTGGTGATCGGCGGCGGCCCCGGCGGCTACGGGTGCGCGATCCGTCTCGGCCAGCTGAAGCAGAAGGTCGTCTGCGTCGAAAAGGAAGAAGTCGGCGGCGTCTGCCTCAACTGGGGGTGCGTCCCGTCGAAGGCCCTCATCAGCGCGAGCCACACCTACGAGAAGGTGAAGGACCACGGCGCGACCATGGGCATCTTCGCCGACAACGTCCGCGTCGACGTCACGAAGATGCAGGAGTGGAAGGGCGGCATCGTCAAGAAGCTCACCGGCGGCATCCGCGGCCTCTTCAAGGGCAACGGCGTCGAGCTCGTGATGGGCAACGCGCGCGTCACCGGGCCGCGCACCGTCGAGGTCAAGACGAGCGAGGGCGGCACCGAGACGCTCGAGGCCACCAAGGCCGTCGTCGTCGCGACGGGCTCGTCGACGATCGAGATCCCGTCGTTCAAGTTCGACGGCAAGCAGATCATCG
>JAHBWF010000132.1 GCA_019637105.1 Labilithrix sp. | reverse complement strand
GAAGCTTCTCGTCGCGCACGCCTACGTACGTTACATGGCCGACGTCTCGGGTGGGGTCATCGCCGGGCGCGTCGCCCAGCGCATGCTCCGCTTGCCCTCGCGCGAGGGGCTCGCGTTCTTCGCGTTCGAGGGGATCCCCGATCCGGCGGTCTTTCGCCGCGAGTTCAGGGCCTTGCTCGACGCGCTGCCGCGCGACCGAGCGGAGACCGAGGCGATCGTCGCGGAGGCGAACGTGGCGTTCGAGCTCAACCGCGCGCTCGCCGACGAGCTCTGGGACGCCTGACGGATCGAAGCAACGACGTGGCGATCGACGGCATCCGATCGCGTTGACCCGCGACGCCGCCAGGACCACGACCACGAGGGAGCGAAGCGCCGATGGCATCGGGAAAGTCCGTGTTCGAGGCGGTCGTCGGCCGCCTCCTCTTCCGTGAGGTCACGACCCTCGAGATCCGCGACCTCGGGCGATCGTTCCGCCTCGTCGGGTTCGGCGGCGACGCGCTCCGGAGCGCGTCGTGGGAGGCGGGCGACAAGATCCAGATCTACCTGCCGGGGCAGGGGATGCGGACCTACACGCCGATGACGTGGGACGCGGACCGCGGGACCGCCGAGCTCCTCGTCTACATCCACGGGACGAGCCCGGGCGCGGAGTGGGGGCGGCGCCTTCGCGTGGGAGATCGGTGGCAGCTCTTCGGCCCGCGGCGGTCGATCCGATCGACGGGGCCGGCCGATCCGCTCGTCCTCTTCGGGGACGAGACGTCGTTCGGGGTCGCGCGCGCGCTCGCCGACGCGAAGCGCGGATCGAGCGTCCGGTGCGTCTTCGAGGTCAACGACGCGGTCGAGTCGAAGGCGGCGCTCGCGGAGCTGGGCGTGAGCGGGACGACGATCGAGCGACGGCCGGCGGACGCCCACCTCGCGGCGACGTCGGAGCGCCTGCTCGAGGAGCTCGACGCGCTGCCCAGCGCGGCGCTCGTCATGACGGGCCGCGCGCAGTCGATCCAGCTCGTCCGCGGGCGCCTCAAGGCGAAGCGCGCGCTCCGCGCGGGGAAGGTGAAGGCCTACTGGTCCGTCGGCAAGACGGGGCTCGACTGAGCCGGCGCGTCGCGCGCCGGGGCTCCCGGCTCGGCCGCCGGCGGCGGGCTCGCGAGGCTCACTCCGCGGCGCGCGTGAGGACGCGGACGTCGACGTCCTCGGCGGAGAGGCGACCGGCGAGCGGCTTCGTCAGCGGGCCGAGCGCGTTCGGGAGGCTCGCGAACGTCACGTCGACCTCGTCGCCGCCGGCCGGGGCGTAGTAGCCGCCGACTTCCTGCGTGACGTTGCCGATGGTCCCGCCCCAGGTCGAGCCGTGGCCGGCCTTCGGGCAGCTCGCGGCGCGGCAGGACGTGGTCGCGAGCTCGTAGCTCGTCTTGAAGAGGCCGTTCTCGATCGCGGTCGACGTCTTCAGGACCTTGGCGCGCGCGTGGCCGAGCGCCCGGCTCTCGCTCGCGCGGGCGACGCCGGCGCCGCCCTTGCCCGAGAGGCTCGGGACCAGCGCGACCGTCGCCGCGGCCGCGGCGAGGATGAAGCCGAGGCGCGCGCGGCGATCGCTCTTCGCGCGGAGGGCGAGGAAGACGAGGAGGCCGAGCGTGGCGACCATCGCGGCCGTCGACGCCGCGCTCGTCGGCTTCTTCGGCGCCACGGTGGCGCTCCCGCAGCCGTTGCCGCGCGCCTCGAGCTTCGCGCTGTAGAGCTCGGCGAGGCCCGCGATGTCGTCGGAGCCCGGCTCGCGGATCGACGCGTCGTTGGGCGCCGAGAAGCGGTACATGAGGGCGTCCTTCTTCCCCATCTCGTCGTTCATGCCGAGCGAGTGACCGAGCTCGTGCGCGATGACGTGGTGGAGGTCGTACACGACCTCGCTCGAGCTCTCGACGGCGATGTCGCCGCCGTGCGAGATCCCGTCGGTGTTCGACGGGTGCGCCGCCGTGGCGCTCGGCTCGTGCACGAGCTCGGGGGCGCCCGGGGCCTCGAGGACCTCGAACGAGTACGCTCCGTTGAAGATGATGTCCGCGTCGAGGATGTTCCCGGAGACGTTGTCGTACGTCAGGACGGTGATCGCCAGCGCCCGGCCGGCCGGGGCGTAGCCGCCCCTCATGTAGAACACGCCGTTCTTCTGATCGAAGCCGGGCTTCGCGGGCGAGGTCGCGTCGAGCGGCGCGACCTCGAGATCCGGCGCGCCCACCGTGCCGCTCCACGAGTCCATCGCGCTCACGGTCGCCTCGGTCGCCTGGGCGACGGCGCGGTCGAGCGACGCGTCGAGCGTGTACTTCACCGTCCGCTCCTCCCAGTGAACCAGCTCACCGCGGGAGGTCCGCTTAATCTCGTAGGCCTCGGCGTCGCCCGGGGCGCTCACGAAGAGCGCGGCGCCGGTGACGGCTGCGAGGGCGGCTCGAACGATCGACCCGACCGCGCCGCCGCGAATCGAGCTGAGGTTACAGACACGCGCCACATAGCTTTGATACGGCAGCCGCGCCGTCTCATTTCGAAATTCTTACTCAGAGCCGAAAATGAGTGTGAGGCTGTAACGCGGCACCTCCACCAGCACCACGGCTGCCCCCTCAGAGCCACCCGCTCCGCAAGTGTGAGTCACAATCGCGTCTCAACAGTTCGCTGTCACCGGTGCTGGGCACGTATTTCTTGAAGAATTTGTCGTGCTGACGTGCGCACCCTCGGCGCAGACCTCCGGAAAGGCCCGCGCTGGGAGCACCGCGCCTCTCATGGCCCGACCTCGCGTGTCCCACGACGAACCACCTCGTCTCCCTTCTTCGAGGCCGACACGCGAGGGCGAGACGACGCGCGGCGGACGAAACGAGCGCCGAGACGAGAGCGAGAAACAGAGGAGGCGCGGAGAGCGCAGGGCGCGGATCGCGCGCGATCGGAGGTCGCGACGAGCCGCGCCCGACGTGGACGTCGAACGTGGCCGGGCCGCCAGCAGAGCCGCGCGGCGGCGGCCGTGAACGTCGCGAGCCTTCGGGGGAAGGCGGAACGGGTCGGGCTCGAGCCGGCCGCTCGTAGGCCGCTCAGTCCTTGGCGGCGCCGGCGCTGCTCGCTCGCTCCGGCGGGCCGCCGAGCTTGTAGCGCTCGAGCTTTCGGTAGAGCGTCGTGCGGTCGAAGCCGAGGACCTTGGCGGCCTGCGTCTTGTTCTGGCCGACCGCCTCCATCACGCGCTGGATGTAGCGGCGTTCGACCTCTTCCATCGTCACGAGGTCCGTCGGGTCCTCGGTCGCGACGACGACGAACGACGGCTTGTACTCGCGCACCTTCGGCGGGAGGTCCTCGACCGTCAGCTCCTCGAAGCGCGCGAGCGCGATCGCGCGCTCGATGCAGTTCTGCAGCTCGCGCACGTTGCCCGGCCACGAGTACGAGAGCAGCCGCTCGGCGACCGCCGACGAGAGCCCGCTGACCTTCTTGCCCATCGGCTCGGCGAGCTTGGTGATGAAGTGCTGCGCGAGGAGCAGGACGTCGCTGCCGCGCGCGCGCAGCGGGGGCAGGTCGACGTGGACGACGTTGATGCGGTAGTACAGGTCCTCGCGGAAGCGGCCGCTCTCGACGAGCGATTCGAGATCGCGGTTGGTCGCCGTGACGAGCCGCGCGTCGAACGACGTCTCCGAGGTCCCGCCGACCGGGCGCACCGAGCGCTCCTCCAGCGCGCGGAGGAGCTTCGCCTGCATGCCCGGCGGCATCTCGCCGATCTCGTCGAGGAACAGCGTGCCGCCGCTCGCCTCGACGAAGAGGCCGCGCTTGCTCGCCTTGGCGTCGGTGAAGGCGCCCTTCACGTGGCCGAAGAGCTCGCTCTCGAGGAGCGTCTCGGGGAGCGCCGCGCAGTTGATCGCGACGAACGGCCCGCCCGCGCGCTTGCTGCGTTTGTGGACGTCGCGCGCGACGAGCTCCTTCCCCGAACCGCTCTCGCCCGTGACGAGCACCGTGGCGTCGGTCTCGGCGACGCGCGCGATGACCTCGTGGACCTTGCGCATCGCCGGACCGTCTCCGACGAAGTCCGCGCTCGGCTTCGACCGCGCGACCTCGGCGCGCAGGCGCTTCACCTCGTCGCGGAGGCGCTTGTTCTGCGCGGCGCGCTCGACGGCGACGACGAGCTGGTCGATGTCGAACGGCTTGGTGATGAAGTCGTAGGCGCCGGCGCGGAGCGTCGCGATCGCCGTCTCGAGCGAGCCGAAGGCGGTGATCACGATGACCGGGAGGTCCGCGCGGTTCTTCGCGACGCGGTCGGTGAGCTCCACGCCGCTCATCCCGCGCATGTTGAGGTCGGTGACGACGACGTCGAAGTCCTCGCGCTCGAGCAGCTCCCAGGCGGCGTCGGCGCTGTTCTGCGAGACGGCCTCGTAGCCGCGGCGGGTCAGGGCTTGCTCGACGACGGCGGCCATCTCGGGCTCGTCGTCGACGACGAGGACGCGTTGCCGTGCTTCGGTGCTGGGGGCGGCGGGCGACATGCGCGAAGCTTACTCGACATCGCGCGCCGTGCCTCTACCGACGATCAGGCGTCCACAGGCAGATAGAGCTGAAAGCGCGTGCCCTTCCCGACGGCGCTCTCGGCCTTCATCCAGCCGCCGTGGTCCTCGACGATCCCGTGGGTGACGCTGAGGCCGAGCCCGGTGCCCTCGCCGACCGCCTTGGTCGTGAAGAACGGCTCGAAGATCCGCTCGAGGTTCTCCGGCGTGATGCCCGTGCCGGTGTCGGCGATCTCGACGATCGCGCAGCGACGGACGAGCTCCGGGGCGCGCTCGGGCGCGGCGTCGTCCTCGCGCACCGCGATCGACAGCTCGCCGCCGCCGGGCATCGCGTGGATCCCGTTGATGACGAGGTTGGTGATGGCCTGCTCGATCTGCACGGCGTCGATCTTCAGCTTCACGCTCTCGATCGGGCCGACCTTCATGTCGACCCCGGACTTCTTGGCGAGCGCCGAGAGCAGCTGCGAGGTCCGCTCGGCGAGCTCGCCGAGCTCCGCCTCCGCGCGCTTCGGCGCGCGCCGCCGGGCGAAATCGAGCAGCTGGCGGACGATCGTCGTCACGCGCTCGGCCTGGGACACGATGATCTTCGCGCTGTCGGGGGCGTCGGCCGCCGGGACCTCGCCGGTCGCGATCATCTTGGCGCGCATCGCGATCACGTTGAGCGGCGTGCCGAGCTCGTGCGCGATGCCGGAGGCGAGCGTGCCGACGGTCCGCAGGCGGTCGGCGTGACGCAGCTGCTCCATGGCGGCGAGGCGCTTGGCCGCCTCCTCTTCGGCGCGCGTCCGCGCCGCGGAGAGCGCGTCGCACATCGCGTTCTGCTCCTCGATGAGCGCCGAGACCTCGTCGGAGCCCGTCACCGCGAGCTTGTACGAGAGGTCGCCCTTGCCGATGCGGCGCGCCTGCTCGGCGACCCGCGACAGCGGGCGCGATACGATCCACGACGACAGCACGATGGCGACGGACGCCGCGAACGCGACGACGATGGTCGACAGGAGGAGCTGCTCGCGGACCTCCGACCAGAAGACCTGCGACTCCTTGACGAGCGGGCGGGAGAACTCCAGCGCCGCGGGTCGCATCCCCGGCCGGAGCAACGGGACGTAGGCGTACACGTGCCGCTTGCCGTCCGTCGTCACACCGACCCACGTCCGCTGCTCGCCGCGGAGCAAGGAAGGGATGACGGAGACGCCCCCGCGGGGAGCGAACGAGTGGTCGTTGTCGACGTCGAGCCAGGTCCAGCGGACGTCGATGGCGTCGTCGCGATCGTGAACGGCGACGAGCTCGAGCGCGCGGGCTTCGCCGTCACGCTCCCAGACCGCGAGGATCGACATGCTCAGCGTTCGGCCGAGGCTCGCGAGGTCCTCGGCCACGGTCGTCTCGAGCTGGTCGACCTCGCGGGTCGCCGCGACGGACGAATAGACGACGACGCTCAGGAGACCCGTCGCCACGAACGCGAGCGCGAATTTCGTCGCGACTTTCATGGGGATAACGTACCCCAGCGGCGGATTATCCGCCTCACCGCGCAGCGATCGAACCCTGCGGCAATGTGCCCTTTTGCCCCAATCGAGTGCGGCGCCGGTGACTTCGGTCACAGCGCGCCGAGTGACCCGATCCGTGATCTCGCGACCTTCTGCTGCACGCACGCGTGGCACGTGAGGTGCTGATGGCCGGGCACACCTCGCAGCTGAGACACTGCTCGACTGCGAAGGGGAAAGGGTGCGATTCATCGTGAACGTCGCAAGCGCGATTCCTACGGCACGTTTCAGTGCACTTCTCGTGGAGGGCGACAAGCCCCTCGGCCTCGAAAGCAGTCTCCGCGAAGAGGGTTGCTCTGTTCGTCGCGCAACGTCACGGGCGGCAGCGCTTGATGCGCTGCCTGGTACGGACATCATCGTCATCGCGGCGCCGTCGCTCTCCGACGACGACGTCCTGGATCTCGTCGGCAAGGCGAACGGCGCTGCGGTGCTCGTCGTCGCGGGCAGCAACGACCTGGCGGTGAAGGCCGCACGGCTCGGCGCCGCGGTCGTCGTCGGCGGGGCGATCGAGCTCGCCAGCGTCCAGATCAAGCAGCTGCTCTCGGTCGTGGACCTCAAGCGCAAGGTGGCGCGGCACTCGATGCCCGTCTCGTCGCTGTCGTCGCCGACCAGCGGCGTCGTGCAGCGCCGCTCGGCGCCGCTCCCGAAGGAGGCCACCCCGGACGCGCTCGACGCCCTCGTCGAGGCCGCCGAGGGACTGGTCCCGATGCACAAGTTCCAGCGCGTCTACGTCGACTACGCCCTCCGTCGCTTCGGCGGGAACAAGGTCCACACGGCGGCGGCCCTCGGCATCGATCGGCGCACCATCCAGCGCTGGGCGCGCGCCCGCGCGGAGCAGCGCCCGCAGGCGGCGCCCGCGACGACGAACACGTCGTCGTCGTCCTCCTCCTAGTTCGGAGCTCGGCCTTCCCGAACCGTCACCCTGATCGGTGCCGGCTCGGATGAGAGCGCCCACGCGAGCCACCCCCAGCTCGCGTCGGGCGTTCGAACTTTTTGTGCCCCGTCACGCGTCGGGGACGAGCAGCACCTTGCCCTTCGCCTTGCGGTCGTGCAGGTAGTGGTGCGCGGCCGCGGCCTCCGAGAACGGGAACGTGCGGTCGACGTGCGGCGCGATCTGGCCGGCTTCGTACATGCGGACGAGCGCCTCGAACTGCTCGGAGAGCATCGAGACCTCGCCGAAGAGGTGGCCCATGTTGCAGCCGGAGACGGTCTTGTTGTCGTCCATCAGCGTGCGCGGGTTGTAGCTCCGGATCCGGAGGAGCTGGCCGACGGCGTGGAGGAGGCTCCGCGTCTTGCCGGCCGCCGCCGACGAGAGGCCGAAGGCGACGAGGCGCCCGGCCGGCGCGAGCAGATCGTAGCCCTCGCTCCAGCTCCTGCCGCCGACGGGATCGAGCACGAGGTCGACGCCGCGCCCGTCCGTCGCGGCGCGGACCTCCGCGACGTAGTCGGCGTCGTTGGCGATCGGGTGCTGGCAGCCCTGCTCCTTCAGGAAGGCGTGCTTCGACCGCGACGCGATCCCGAAGATCTCGCAGTCGCGCGTCTTCGCGAGCTGGATCGCGGCGAGCCCCACGCCGCCGGCGGCGGAGTGGACGAGCACCCGCGAGCGCGGTCGGAGGTTGCCCGTGTAGAGCATCATGTGGTGCGCCGTCAGGTAGACGACCGGGAGCGCCGCGCCCTCCTCGAAGCTCATCGCGTCGGGCATGGGGAACGCTTGCCGCTCGTCGACGACGAGCGTGTCGGTGTAGCCGCCGAAGCGCGGCATGCCGAAGACGCGCTCTCCCTCGCGGACGCGGGTGACGCCCGCGCCGACCGCGTCGACGACGCCGGAGACCTCGTACCCCACGACGCACGGGATCTTGGGCGCGTCGGGGTAGAGGCCGACGCGGGCCATGAGGTCGGCGAAGTTGATCCCGGCCGCGCGCACGCGGATGCGGACCTCCTTCGGGCCCGGCGAGGGATCCGGCGCCTCGCGCACGGAGAGCACCTCGGGGGGACCGGCCTTCGTGATCCAGATCTGACGCATCGTGCGTCCGATGCTACGCCCCCGCGAGGCGTGTCGGGGCGTCGTCGCCCGCCCGCGGCGGGCGGAGCGTCAGTCGACGAGCCCGGGCTGCGGCGCGGCCGGGACGAGGCGCGGCGGGATCGAGCGGTACGCCCAGAGCGCGAGGCGCTCCGAAGGGGACTTCGCGCGCGCGGCGGCGAGGACCCGGCCCGCGCGCGACCTCACCGCCTGGCCGACGGCGAGCTCGTCGGAGGTGATCTCGGGCGCGGCGAGGTGGACGTGGCCGCCCTTCGTTCCGGTGCGGACGACGAAGAAGCCGCCGTTCGCGAGCGGCTTCGCGACGTCGCCGCGGAACAGGACCCACGCGCGTCCGGCGGCGGTGCGCGTGGCGCCCGGATCGATCGCGAGGTCGAACGCGTCGTTCGATTCGGGGGAGCCGTCCATGACGGAGACCGTCAGGGCGCTCCCGTCGGTGGGGAAGTCGACGGGCTCGCCGGCGACGTTGCTCTTCGACGCCCAGACCTCGGCGTGGAACGGGCCCGCGCCGCCGAGGAAGCTCGTGAGGAGCGTGACCGCCTGGGACCTCTTGTCGGTCGCGTTCGCGGGGCGGACGAGGGCGACGGCGCCGCCGAAGCCGGCGGGCGACCGGCTGTCGAGCGTCGTGGCGAGCTCGAAGCGCTGCGTGGCGCCGTCGTAGAAGGCGAGGAAGGCGCCGTAGCCTTGCTGCCGCCCGACGAGCGAAAACCCGGGATCGGCGAGCAGGTTCACGGGGGAGGTCGAGATCGCGGGGCCGTCGACGAGCTTGCGACCTGGCGCGGCCTCGATCGGCGGGGGCTCCGCGGTCGGCGGGGCGTCGAGCTTCTTCTCTTCGTCGGCGACGCCGCACCCGAGGGCGAGCGTCCCGAGGGCGGCGAGCGTGGCGGCGGTGACGAGCGAGAGCTTCATGGTGCGTGTTCCTTCCGATCGTCCGTCACGGGGCCGCGAGCCACGCGGTGGCCGCGGTCACGATGGTGTCGACTCCGGCGAGCGCGTCGGAGAGCTTCTGCACGACGACGTCGTCCGGCTCGACGCCGTGGCCGCTCTCCCAGCGCGCCTCGCCGACCTCGCCGAGCGACGGCGCGAAGCGCGCGTCCTGGATCTGGATGCTCGCGCCCGACCAGCCGCTGGCGACGGACGGGAGCGGCAGCACCGCGCCGAAGGCGCCGCTCGTCGGGTGTGGCGCGAAGATCTTGAAGCCCGTCCGACCCTTGAGGAGGCGCGGCATGAAGTCGTTCGCGGAGACGTCGCGCGTGTTCAGCCACGCGATCTTCGTCGAAGCGCCGGGCGGCGACGCCTGGGACGCGAAGAAGCCGTTGGCGTTGCCGGCGTAACACCCCCAGAAATCGGCGCCGAAGGAGCCCTCGCCGACGCACCCCGAGAGCCGCGTGAGGAGAGACGGCGAGTCGGTCATGTCGTAGCTGCCGCGACCGACGGAGAAGACGCCCATCGGCTCGTTCGTCCCGCGCAGCAGGTGGAAGAGGTGCTCGACGGTGGTGTAGTAGCCGCCGTGGCCCATGCGCGCGTCCATCAGGACGGTCGGGGCGCCGCTCGAGAAGACGCGCGTCATCGAGTCCTGCCACGTGCCTTGCCCGACGAACCCGTCGAACTGCACGCGCGTCTCGCCGCCGGCGCCCAGCTCGGTGAGCACGGCGTCTTCGCCGTAGCCGCCTGGGTCCGCCGCACCGACCGAGTCGCTGAAGCGCTGCGAGCACGCGAAGCGCTCGCCGGACGAGCCGCTGCTCGGCGACGTGAGCACCTCGTAGACGACGCTCGCGACGTCGATCGTGATCTTCTGGCGGGCCTCCGGCCCGCACGAGGACGCGGACGCGCAGCGCTCGAGCGTGACCGTGCTCGCGCGGGTGGCGAGCAGGCTCGAGAGATCGCCGGCGACGCCGCCCCAGTCGGCCTCCGGATCGTTCGGGAGCGTGGTCGCGTAGCGCGGCCAGACGTCGTCGACCCAGGCCTTCGGATCCGTGCCGTCGATCGCGACGAGGACGTCGCCGACGGCGAGCGGGGTGCCCGAGGTCGGGGCCGCGGCGGCGCGGAAGACGGCGAACCCGAGGCCGCCGCCCATGATGTCCTTGTCGACCACGCCGAAGCACGCGCCGAGGACGCTCGAGCTGCCCTGCCTGACCTGCGGCGCGAAGCTCGTGAGGTTCGCCGGTGAGCCGAACGACGTGTGGTTGTCGCGGAGCAGGTTCACGAGGCGGTTCAGCCCGCCGTAGAACTGGCGCGCGGAGGGCGCGGTCCTGGCGAGCTCGCGCGCCCCCGGGGCGAGGATCGCGGCGCCGTTCTTCGCGGCGTTGCGATCGCCCATGAAGCGCGTGCCGAACTGCACCCAGCGCTCGGCGATCTGCGCGCGGTGGGCGGGCGGCGGGTTGACCCCCCACGTCACCGTCGACGAGACGCAGTGGCCGAACATGCAGTCGCCTTCGACGCCGCAGACCGCGTCGACGTTCGCTTGGGTGCAGGCGAGCGGCGCGACGGGCTTGCCCTCGACGGCGCGGACCTCGAGCGCGTCGACGAGGAAGGCGGCCTTCTTGTCGTCGTTGTTGAGCGTCGGGAGGACGACGACCGCGCGCGCGGGGACGCCCCAGACGGCGCCGTCGAGCGGCCCGGTCGCGTACTCGGCCCAGCCGTCGGTGGTCTCGCGGCCCGTGCGGATCGCGCGGACGACCGCGTACTGCGCGCGGCCGCCGTAGACGTTGTCGGCGTCGCGGTCGTAGAGCACCTGCACGGCGGGCGCGGCGCCGTCGGCGCGCGCCCAGAGCGAGACCTCGAAGCGGCCGCCCTCGACCGCCGCGAAGAGCGCCGGGTCCGTGATGGCGAGGCCCTTGCCGTCGCCGAGGCGGAGCGCGTGGGTGCCTTCGATCGCGTCGGCGGTGAGCCGATCGCCGAGCTGCGTCGCGCTCGTGATCTTCGCGCGGTCGAGCTTGGGGTAGCCCTGGCCCTCGGCCCACGACGTGAGCTCCGCGCCGGCCAGGCCCTCGAGGCTCTCGAAGTCGAGGGTCTTCAACGCGCCCGGGGGGAGGCGGAGGCCGTCCAGCGCAGGGTCGAAGTCCGCGCGCGCGTGGGCGGTGAGCGGAAGTCCGAGCACGACGAAGAGGGCCGAAGCCCGAGCGAGCCGCTTCATGTGGCGCGGCCGTGAGCAAGGCATATGCCTGGGCTCGCCGGCGGAGACGTCGAGGATCGTGCGTGAAAGGCGCGGGCGTGCGTGCGCGAACACCCGACCGTCAGAGAACGAACGGCCCCCGCCGGGGGGGCGTCGCGGGTCGGGGACCTCACCTCGGGTCGGGGTGTTGCAGATTGCAGCGTTCGTCGCCGTCGGAGCCGTCGCGGGTCGGGTCCCGACTTCGCGTCGGGGACGTCGCCGAGGGCGGCGATGCGTCAGAGTCCTTCACATTTGCATGACGCGACGCGCGTGGTGTTGTCCTCGAGGGTCCGTCGCGCGTCGACGCAGCGGTTGTCGGTGTCGCCCGTCATGCGACACAGGGCGTCCACCGCCCGCTTCATCGAGGCGAGGGCCCGGCACGGGCTGCCGCAGGTGTCGTCCGAGCGTGGCCCGACGCCGGCCCGCGGCGGCGCTCTGTCCACGGCCGAGGGCTCGGCGGAGGCCTCGCTCTTCTTCGCGGCGTGGAGGCTCTCCTCGGCGCGCGCGATCTGATCCAGCGCCTCTTCGACGGTGCGCGGCTCGGGCACCTCGCGCTCGTCCGGCGCGGCGCTGCTCTCGTGGGCGGGAGATCGAGCCGCCTGCTCCGCGCCGCCGCACGCGGCGGCGAGCGACGCGACGGCCGCCGCGACGATCGGAGCCGCGCGACGGAGGCGCGCGCTCGCGGTGGACGGCGCCGGATCGGGCGGGCGGCGAGAGGTGTGCGGCGCCGGCTCGGGACGGCGGTCCGGATCGGGACGGCGGTGAGGAGAGAGGGCCGCCGGCGCGGGGCGGAGGCGAGAGGGGAGGGCCGCCGGCTCGGGGCGGAGGCGCGCTGCGCTTCGGTTCATGCGTAGTCTCCGCGGAGGAAGCTTCGGCAGAGCGCGGGGCCCCACGCCGTGCCGATCGATTCGGGGTGGAACTGTACGCCGAAGAGCGGCCTCCGCTGATGGCGAACGGCCATGATGGTGCCGTCCTTACACCAGGCGGTCACGGCGAGGCACGCCGGGAGCGAGGCGGGGTCGGCGGTGAGCGAATGGTAGCGCATGGCCTCGAACGGGCGCGGGAGCCCGGCGAAGATGCCGTCGCCCCGGTGCTCGACGAGGCTCGTCTTGCCGTGCGTCGGGCGCGCGGCCGAGACGACGCGGCCGCCGGCGGCGCAGACGATCGCCTGGTGTCCGAGGCAGACGCCGAGCACGGGGACGTCGAGGTCGGCGTCGAGGATCGCGCGGCAGACGCCGACGCGGGCGGGATCGTCCGGGCGCCCCGGACCGGGCGAGAGCACGATGCGGCGCGGGGCGAGCCGGCGAACGTCGGCGAGCGTGACGGCGTCGTTGCGCACGACGCGCGGCTCGCCGCCGAGCGCGCCGAAGAGCTGGAAGAGGTTCCAGGCGAACGAGTCGTAGTTGTCGATGATGAGGGTGGTCACGCGGGAGCCTCGGCGGCGGCCGTGGCCTCGAGCGCGCGGACGAGCGCGAAGGCCTTGTGCTCGGTCTCCTCGTGCTCGTCGGCCGGATCGGAGTCGGCGACGATCGCGCCGCCGACAGAGAAGCGCGCGACGTCGTCCTCGAGGACGACGGTGCGGATGACGACGGAGAGGTCCATCGCGCCGCCCAGGTCGATCCACCCGAGCGCGCCGGAGTAGACGCCGCGCTCGACGGGCTCGAGGCGCTCGAGGATGCGCATCGCCTCGATCTTCGGCGCGCCGGTCATCGACCCGGGGGGGAAGCAGGCGCGGAGGAGGTCGATCGCGCCCTTGCCGGCGTCGAGCTCGCCGCGGACCGTGGAGACGAGCTGGTGGACGGTGGCGTACGGCTCGACGACGAAGAGCTCGGGGGCTTCGACGGTGCCGAAGCGGCAGACGCGGCCGAGGTCGTTGCGCACGAGGTCGACGATCATCGCGTTCTCGGCGCGGTCCTTCTCGGCGGTCGCGAGCTCGCGCGCGAGCCGCGCGTCGTCCGCGGGAGTGGCGCCGCGCGGCCGCGTCCCCTTGATCGGGCGGCTCTCGGCGATCCCGCGGGCGTCGAGCGAGAGGAAGCGCTCGGGGGACGACGAGACGACGGCGCCCTCGGGGAGATCGAGGAGCGCCGCGAACGGCGCCGGGTTCGAGCGGCGGAGCTCGTCGAAGAGCGCCCAGGCGTGCCTGCGCGCGAGCGGGGCGCGGAGGGCGTTCGTGAGGCAGATCTCGAAGGCGTCACCGGCGTCGATGTGCCTCTTCGCGCGCGCGACGCGCGCGACGTACTCGGCGGTCGAGAGCGTGGCGTCGACGCGCGGCGGCGGGAGGCGGTCGTCGCGGACGGCGCGCGGGGAGGCCCGCGTCGCGTCGTCGTCGTCGCGTCGCGTCCTCGTCGTGGGGAGGTCGTCCTCTGCCGAGGTCACGGCGTCGCCCGCGTCGCCGCGATGGGTCGCGTCCGCGTCGCCGCGATGGGTCGCGTTCGCGTCGCCGCGATGGGTCGCGTTCGCGTCGCCGCGATGGGTCGCGTTCGCGTCGCTGCGATGGGTCGCGTTCGCGTCGCCGCGGTGGGTCGCGTCCGCGTCGCCGCGATGGAGCGCGGCGTGGCGTTGGCTCGGAGGGGCGCGTCGAGGACCGGCGGCGCCCTCGGTGAGGAGGCGCAGGACGTGAGCGCAGCGCGCCTCCGCGTCGACGCGCGCGTCCTCGCGCGAGGGCCCGACGCCGATGACGGAGAGCCAGCTCTGCGGGGAGGTGCGGCTCGTCGCGACGATCCAGCGGTGGAGGGCGAAGGCCATGTCCGGCATCCGCGTCGACGGCCTCGGGGCGCCGGGGAGGCGCTCGAGCGCCTGTCCGCACTCGTAGCCGACGTACCCGACGAGGCCGCCGCGGAACGGGAAGGGGTAGCGCTCGTCGAAGGCGGTCGCGGGCAGGGCGCTGTCGTCGAGGAAGGCGGCGAGCGCGGCGAACGGATCGACGGCGGCGAGCGTCTCGCGCGCGGCGCCGGCGCGCTCGATGACGACCGTCGCGAGGCGCCGGCCGAGCTCGTCGCGGTCGGCGCCTCGCCGGGCGCGGAACGTCGCGGTCGGCGCCGCGCCGAAGTACGCCGCGCGATCGAGGCGCGAGCTCGGCGGCGCGCCGCCGCCCGCGAGCACGAAGGACGACGCTCCTCGCTCGGGGAACGCGGCGCGAAAGGACTCCGGGGTGACGACGCTGCCGAGCTCGCGGACGAGGTGGAAGGTCGCGTGCCCTCGCGTCGGACGTCGGCTCATGGGGCCAGCTCCGCGCGGACGAGGGCCAGGAGCGCTTCGCGGAGCGCGTGCGTGCGATCGAAGCGACCTCGACCGACGGGCTTGCCGTCGACGCTGGCGATCGGGAGGCACTCGACGCGCGTGCTGGTGAAGAACGCTTCGTCGGCGTCGTCGAGGACGGACGGCGCGAGGCGCTCCTCGCGCACCCGGCGAAAGAGGCGCGGCGCGATCTCGAGGACGGCCTCGCGGGTGATCCCGGCGCGGCAGCCGCTCTCGAGCGACGGGGTGACGAGCGTGTCCCCACATACGACGAAGAGGTTCGCCGCCGTCCCCGACGCGAGCGCGCCGTCGATCGCGAGCTGGATCCCCTCGGCGGCGCCCCTCGCCTCGACCTCGCGGCGCGCGAGGAGCTGCACCGCGTAGCTCGTGGTCTTCACGGAGCCGTCCATGCACGCCGGCGGGATCCGGCGGGGCGTCACCGTGACCGCGGCGATCCCGCGGTCGAACGCGTCGTCGGACGGGACGTCCATCGCGCGGGCGACGATCGAGAGCGTGGGCGCGGCGTCCGGCGCGCCGCGCGTGAGCGTGACGCGCACGTAGGCGTCGCGCGCGCCGGTCCGGCGGGCGGCCTCGTCGGCGAGGGCGGCGAGCTCCGGCGGCGCCGCGGGGAGGTCGATGCCGAAGAGGGCCGCGCCCCGCGCGAGCGCGGCGAGGTGGCGGCCGGCGCGGAAGCACGCGCCGCGGTAGCCGCGCAGCGTCGCGAAGACGCCGTCGCCGAGGAGGTAGCCGCGATCGAGGAGCGAGACGACGGCGTCTCCCGGCGCGACGAAGCGTCCTCCGACGTGGATGACCGTGCTCAAGCGGCGCGGAGCATGGCAAGGCGCGGCTCGGGCCGCAAGGTCGACGGCACGCACGAGGCCCGCGTCGCTCGAGCGAGACCGCCTCGCGCCGCCCCGGGGGGCAGCGTGCTCGGGAGGGGCTCGCCGAGCCGAGCTTCCGGCGTGGCCGCCTCGCGCCGCCCCGGGGGGCAGCGTGCTTGGGAGAGGCTCGCCGAGCCGAGCTTCCGGCGTGGCCGCCCCGCGCGCAGCGTGCTCGGGAGAGGCTCGCCGAGCCGAGCTTCCGGCGTGGCCGCCTCGCGGTCCATCGGCGCAGCGCCCTCGCGAGGGGCTTGCCGAGCCGAGCTCGGGTAGTCTCTTCGACCGATGAACGACGTGGACGCGTTCGGCCTCACCCCGCATCAACGCGCGATCGCCGACCGCGTGATCTCCGAGGAGAGCGCGCGGCGCGAGCACCTCGTCCTGTACCTCAGCGGCGCTCACGCGTACGGCTTCCCGTCGCCCGACAGCGACCTCGACCTGAAGGCGATCCACGTGGCGCGGACGGGCGCGCTGGTCGGGTTCGAGCCGCCGCAGCCGACGTACGATCGAGCCGGCGTGATCGAGGGCGTGGAGATCGACTACACGTCGAACGAGATCGCGCACGTCCTCAGCGGCATCCTGAACGGCAACGGGAACTACCTCGAGCGCGTGCTCGGGCGCACCGTCCTCGGCGCCCTCCCCGAGCTGACCGAGCTTCGGCCGCTCGTTCGAGCGGCGTTGTGTCGACGGGTCTACCGGCACTACCGCGGCTTCGCCGCGAGCCAGCAGAAGCGCCTCGAGGAGGAGCCGACGATCAAGCGGCTCCTCTACGTGTTGCGGACGGCCTTGACCGGGACGCACCTGCTCCGGACCGGCGAGCTGGAGACGGACGTCGTGAAGCTCGCGGACGCGTACGAGCTGCGGGACGCGCGCGCGCTCGTGGCGGCGAAGCGCGCCGGCGAGCGGACCGCGGCGGAACCTGCGATGCTCGCGTCGTGGCGCCCGCGGCTCGCGCACGTCCTCGCCACGCTCGACGCCGCTCGGGAGCGCAGCGTCCTGCCGGAGGAGCCACGCGGCGTGCCCGAGCTCGAGGCGTGGCTCATCGACCTCCGGAGGTCTCGGTTTTGATCCCCGTCGTCGACGGCGGCGGTGCGCGCCGGCGCGCGCGCAAGAAGCGCTCGCGGACGCGTTCTTCGCGCCGCCCGACGTCCCGGATCGTCCGTTCGGCGCTCGTCCCGAGCGTGGAGCGCACGCCCGCCGACGCGATGACGAGAACCTCGGGTCGGCGACCCGGCGCGGGCGGTTTGCTCAGGGGCGCGGCGAGGGCGGGGCGTGGACCATGGGGACGAAGCGGACGGCGCCGAGGTCTTGCTTGTAGAGGGACTCGCCGACTTTTCGCCAGCGCTCCAGGCGCTGGTCGTGCGCTTGGGAGCCTACCGGGACGACGAGGAGGCCGCCGTCGACGAGCTGGTCGAGGAGCGCGGGCGGCAGCACCTCGGGGGCGGCGGTGACCACGACGCGGTCGTACGGAGCGGCGGCCGGCCAGCCGGCCCACCCGTCGCCCGTGTGGACGTCGACGTTCTTGCAGCCGAGCGCGCGGAGCGTCGACGCCGCGCGGCGCGCGAGCTCGGGCACCACCTCGACCGTGTGCACGTGCCTGGCGAGCCGGCACAGCACGGCCGCCTGGTACCCCGAGCCGGTGCCGATCTCGAGCACGCGCTCGCGGCCGGAGAGCGCCAGCGCCTCGCTCATGAGCGCGACGAGCGACGGCTGCGAGATGGTCGCGTCGTGACCGATGGCCAGCGGGTGGTCGCCGTACGCGCGCTCGAGATCGTGCTCCGGCACGAACCAATGGCGCGGCACCTCCCGCATGACCGCGAGCACGCGCGGGTCGTGCACGCCGAGCGCGACGACGCGATCCACCAGCCGCTCGCGCAGCGCCTTGGCCGACGGAGGGTCGCCGTAGGTTCCAAAACGTGTCGGCGCATCGTTCGGCATGGAGACCCAGGACCCGCAAGGCGCGCGCTACGACCGGAGACAGCACGCGTCCGGCCTGCAGCGCGCGGGCATTCGGAACCGAAGAGGGTACCATGGGCCTCCATGGATCGCCTGTCGACGATGACCTACGAGCGAACGGGCCGCACCGCGCGCATCACCCTGAACCGCCCCGAGCGCGGCAACGGGATCACGCTCGAGATGCCGCGCGAGATCGCGGCGTGCGTCGAGCGCGCCAACCTCGACCCGGACGTCCACGTCATCGCCCTCTCCGGCAACGGCAAGGGGTTCTGCGGCGGCTACGATCTCGTCGCGTCCGCCGAGCAGCGAATGGCCCCCGACGCTTCGCACGGCGCGGCGGCTCCCGGGGCGCCGACCGATCCGCGGGTCATCTTCGAGAACCACGATCCGAGCGCGACCTGGGATCCCATGGTCGACTGGCAGATGATGAGCCGCAACGTCCGCGGCTTCATGTCGCTCTTTCACTCGGACAAGCCGGTCGTATGCAAGGTGCACGGATTCTGCGTGGCCGGAGGCACCGACATGGCGCTCTGCTCGGACCTCCTCGTCATCGAGGACGACGCGAAGATCGGCTACCCGCCCGCGCGCGTGTGGGGCGTGCCGACCACCGCCGTGTGGGCGTACCGCATCGGCATCGAGAAGGCGAAGCGGCTCCTCTTCACCGGCGATTGCCTCTCGGGCAAGGAGGCCGTCGAGTGGGGGCTCGCGACCGAGCACGCGCCGCGCGAACGGCTCGACGTTCGGTTCGAGGAGCTGCTCGAGCGCGTCGCGCGGATGCCGATCAACCAGCTCGTCATGATGAAGCTGCTCGTCAACCAGACCGTGGCGACGATGGGCCTCCACACGACGCAGATCCTGGGGACGGTGTTCGACGGCATCGCTCGCCACACGAAGGAGGGCTACGCGTTCCAGCGCCGCGCGGCGGAGGCGGGCTTCAAGGAAGCCGTGCGCGAGCGCGACG
Source organism: Labilithrix sp. (assembly GCA_019637105.1). Classification (GTDB taxonomy): domain Bacteria; phylum Myxococcota_A; class Polyangia; order Polyangiales; family Polyangiaceae; genus Labilithrix. The sequence continues at coordinate 2,152 of JAHBWF010000132.1, read as the reverse complement.
AGCCGTTCGGCGACGTCGGCCCGTCCACGTTCAAGGGCTGAGAGCGCCGGCGCTCCACGCGGGGAGGGCCTCGGCGAGGCTGGCCCGCCCATGGTTGAGGGCTGGAAAATCCGCGCGCCGGCGCGGCGGGCGAGGCCGCTACTCCTCGAGGTAGCTGCCCAGCTCCTTCGCGCTCGCCATCGTTCGGAGCTTCGCGAGCGCCGATTGCTCGATCTGGCGGATCCGCTCGCGCGTGAGGTGGAGCAGCTTCCCGACCTCCTCGAGCGTGTGCTCGCGCGCGTGGTCGAGGCCGAAGCGGAGGCGGAGGATCTGGCGCTCGCGGTCGTCGAGCCGCGCGAGGAGCTCGCTCATGTGATCGCCGAGCGCGTGGAGCGCCGCGGTGTGATCGGGCGGCGGAGCGTTCGACGGCACGAGATCGACGAGCCGCGCGTCGCCGTCCTCACCGACGGGGATGTCGAGGCTCGACGGCTGCGGCGGGAGCGTGAGGATGTTCTCCACGCGCTCCGGCGCGAGGCTGGCGAGCGCCGAGATCTCCTCGACCGTCGGCTCGCGCTCGTGCTGCGCGACGAACGCCGCGCGCAGCTTGGCGATGCGGCGCCGATCGTCGGCGACGTGCACGGGGAGGCGCACGGTCCGATCGAGCAACGCGCGCTGCAGCGACTGCTTGATCCACCACGCCGCGTACGTGCTGAAGCGGAAACCTCGCCGGTGATCGAACTTGTCCGCGGCGCGGAGCAGCCCGAGGTTGCCCTCCTGCACGAGGTCGAGCAAGGCGACGCCGCGCCCGAGGTACTTCCGCGCGAAGAGCACGACGAGCCGGAGGTTGCCCGTCACGAGCCGGCCCTTCGCGCGCTCGATCTCCACCTCGGCCCGCTCGATCGCCGCGAGCGCGTCGAGGTCGCGCGCGTCGACCTCCCCGCCGTCGTGGGCCGCCTCGCGGACGCTCGCGACGAGCGCGGCGAGCACCTCGTCGTCGAGCCTCACCTTGGCGACCTGGGAGGCGCCGGCCGCTCGCGCCGTCGCGTCGTCCGCGCGGGCGGCCTCGAGCGCCGTCCGGAGGAGCTCGGCCGTGGCGCCGATGTCGAGGTCTGCCTGGTCCGGGTTCAGGATGAGGTCCCGGGTGCTCGCGCGCCCCGACCGGAGGTCGTCCGCGAGCGTCCCGAGCGCCCGCGCTCCGGCGGGCGAAGCGAAGAGCGCGTCGAAGATCATGCGCTCCGAGGCGGCGATGCGCTCGCCGATCTCGAGCTCTTGCGGCGCCGTGAGCACGGAGCTCGCCGCCATCTCGGCCAGGTAAAGGTCGTCGATCCCGACGCCGTCGCGCGCCGGGCCGACGCGCCGCGCCTGGCGGGTCGGGCGCTTCGGCGACTCGCGAACGACACGAGCGCGACCGCGCGCGCCGCGCGCAGTGCGCGCGGGCGTGCTACGAGACGGGGACTTGGACGGAGAGACACCTTCCATGAGCGTTTCCGCCTCGAGCTCGCGCGGGCAGAGGCACGAGGAGGCTTACTGACAGTAAGCACGGACCGCGCCTTGTCTTGCTCCGCCGCAGGGGAATCGCGCAAGAGCTTGACCGTCGCCGAGCTCGACCGCGCTCCCATCGCGCTCCGAGCCCGCCCCGCTCGGGAGGCTCCGCGGCAGGAGCGCCGCTCGCGCCGCACGGAGGACGATGCCCGCGCACCCTGTCGGACGCGATCGTGCGCCTCGCCGGCGCGGATCTCGATCGTCACGGTGGCGCTCCGCGCGCGGATCGGTGACGCTGGAGAGGTGAGCGACTCTCGTGAAGCGCGACCCGGTGGACCCACCGCCCCGCGCCCGGCCGCAGCGCCGAAGGGACCCGCGGCGCCGCTGAATCGTCCGGCCGCCCCGCTGACCGGAGGAGCGCAGTCCCCGCGGCCGCCGGTCGTGCAGAACAGCCGAGCGCCCGCGCCTCCTCAGGTCGCGCAGACACCGCCCGCGCCGCGCGTGGCGAGCACGTCACCGGCACCTTCGCCTCCCGCGTCGAAGGCCTCGGAGCCGCCGGAGAGCGGCTGGGACGACGCCACGCAGCTCCCCAGCAGCGCCGTGATCCCCGCCGCCGACGAGGCGCGCGGCGGGGCCGCGGTCGCGCCCCCCTCCGACGCCGAGGCGGGGCCTGTCCCGCCGGCGCGCGCGG
>JAHBWF010000131.1 GCA_019637105.1 Labilithrix sp. | reverse complement strand
CACAAGATCGCGAAGGTCGCGCGGTCGGCGACGACCGTGCTCCTGCTCGGCGAGACGGGCTCCGGCAAGGACCGCCTCGCGCGGCTGATCCACGCGTCGAGCGACCGGGCGTCCGGTCCCTTCGTCGCGGTCAACTGCGCGGCGATCCCGGAGAACCTCGTCGAGAGCGAGCTCTTCGGCGTGGACCGCGGCGCGTTCACGGGGGCGACCGAGTCGCGCCCCGGCCGCTTCGAGCGCGCCCACGGCGGGACGCTCTTCCTCGACGAGATCGGGACGCTCTCGCCGTCCGCGCAGTGCAAGCTCCTGCGCGTCCTGCAGGACCGGGAGGTCGAGCGGGTCGGCGGCCTCACGACGCGCCCGGTGGACATCCGCGTCGTCGCGGCGACGAACGAGGACCTCGTCGGCGCGGTCGACGCTCGCCGCTTCCGCGCGGACCTCTTCTACCGCATCTCGGTGTTCCCGGTGCGGGTGCCGCCCTTGCGCGAGCGCCGCGACGACGTCCCGATCCTGGCCGAGGCGTTCGTCGACAGGTTCGCGCGGCAGAACGGCAAGCGCGTCGCCGGCATCGCCGCCCCCGCGATGCGCATGCTCCTCGAGTACGACTACCCGGGCAACGTGCGCGAGCTCGAGAACATGATCGAGCGCGCCGTCTTGCTCTGCGAGGACGGCGGCGCCATCGCGCCGGCGCACCTCGCCGCGCCCGGCGTGAGGATGGCGTGCGCCGCGCTGGGGCTCGACCTCGCGGGCGGCTTGTCGGCCGGGGCGGAGGACGCCGAGGCCGAGCCGCGCCCGGAGCGGCGCGAGCTCGCCGAGCGCGTGCTCGACGCCAGCATGACGTTCGCGGATCTCGAGCGCGCGCTGCTCGAAGCCGCCGTCGCGCGCGCGGACGGCAACCTGTCGCTCGCCGCGCGCCTCGTCGGGATGTCGCGCCCGCAGCTCGCGTACCGCCTCCGCAAGCGCGGATGACGAAATGATCAAGCCGCCGCCGCGCGCGCTTGATGATCTGATCGCCTCCGCGTAACGAGGTGCGTCAGAGCCCGCGCGCGTCGCCGTTCGAAGCCCGACGGAAACCTCTGACGCGTCCGGCTGGCGCGGCGAGTCGAGCGGTCGGCACGGCGGTTGCGACGTCGCGGTGCGATGCCCCTCGGATCGGCGTGGGTCCGCCCCACCGGCCTCAAGGGGGACGGCTTCGTCGTGTTCGACTTCTCCCTCGGGGACGAAGACGTGACCGTCGAGCTCGTCCTGCCTCTGCGTCTGCTCCCTCGGTTCCTCGAGGAGCGGAGGGCCGCCGTGCGCGCCGGGGAGCCGGCCGCGACGCGCGCGGCCCTGCGCGCGCGGACCGATCGGCCGGCGCGGGCGAGCTCGCCGGCGCTGGCCCCGGGCGCCTCGGACGAACGAACAAGGAGCACGCGATGAAACTCGACATCCACACGTCGTCGATCGAGCCGCGCCGTCAGACCTACGCCCACGTGGCGCGGCGACTCGGCGATCGGCCGGCCTCCCGCTACGACGAGGCCGTCCTCGACGTCCAGGCGACGGCGAACTTCCACTACCGTCCGCTCTGGCAGCCCGATCGCGAGATCTACGACGTGCGCCGTACGGCGGTCGTCCTCGAGGACTGGTACGTCCTCCGCGATCCGCGGCAGCTCTACTACGGGACGTACAACCTCTCGCGCGCGGCGATGGACCAGGGGACGGAGCGCGCGCTCGCGTTCATCGAGCAGCGCGGCCTCCTCGCCGCCGTCGCGCCGTCGTGGCTGGCGTCGGTCGCGTCCTACCTCCTGCCGCTCCGGCACTACGAGTGGGGCGCGAACATGAACGCGATGACCGTCGCCGACTACGGCTACGGCACGGCGATCACCTCGGCGGCCGCGTTCTCGGCGATCGACCGGCTCGGCATGGCCCAGACGCTCGGCAAGATCGGCCTCCTCCTCGACCCGACGGGCGACGTCCTCGACCGGGCGAAGGCGAGCTGGCTCGAGGCGCCGTTCTGGCAGCCGATCCGGCACGCGCTCGAGGACACCTTCGTGCTCGAGGACTGGTTCGAGGCCTTCGTGGCGCAGAACGTCGCCCTCGACGGCGCCGTGCACGGGCTCGTCTACCGCGCCTTCGATCGCGCCGGGATGGACCACGGGGCGGCGGCGATCTCGATGGCGACCGGCTTCATGACGGAGTGGATGCCGGACCACGCGCGCTGGGTCGACGCCGTCGTCGAGAAGGCCGCCGCCGCGTCGCCCGAGAACCGCGCGCTGCTCTCGGGGTGGGCGCGCAAGTGGTCGGCCCGGGCGGTCGAGGCGGCGCGCCCCCTCGCGGAGCGCGTCCTCGGGGGCGACGCCGCCGCCGCGGTCGATCGGGTCGCCGCCGAGGCGGCCGACCGGGCCGAGAGGCTCGGCCTCGAGCGCGAGGCGGCGCGATGAACGTCTCGATCACGCTCCAGAACACCGGAGACGCGCGCGCCATCATCGAGGCGATCGCCGCCGACAACCCCTCCGCGAAGATCCAGTCGTTCCCCGCGATGGTGAAGATCGACTGCGCGTCGCGCCTCGTCATCCAGCGCCGGACGGTCGAGGAGAAGGTCGGCCGCGCGTGGGACCTCCAGGAGCTCCACCTCTCGCTCGTCTCGCTCAGCGGGAACATCGAAGAAGACGACGACGCGTTCGTCATCGCCTGGCGCTGAGCGCGCCGAACGGAAAGGACCACGACATGGCAGCAGCGACGTCCGCCCCGCGGAGGCTCAGCCTCAAGCGCAAGTACGCCATGCTCACGCGCGGCCTCGGCTGGGAGACGACCTACCAGCCGATGGACAAGGTGTACCCCTTCGACCGCTTCGAGGGGATCGTGATCCACGACTGGGACGGGTGGGAGGACCCGTTCCGCCTCACCGTGGACGCCTACTGGAAGTACCAGGCCGAGAAGGAGCGCAAGCTCTACGCGGTGATGGACTCGGTGGCGCAGAACAACGGCCAGCTCGGCATCACCGACGCCCGCTACCTGAACGCGGTGAAGCTGTTCCTCACGGGCGTCACGCCGCTCGAGTACGCGGCGCACCGCGGCTTCGCCCACGCCGGCCGGCACCTGCGCGGCGTCGGCGCGCGCATCGCGGCGCAGATGCAGTCGCTCGACGAGCTGCGCCACGCGCAGACGCAGATCCACACGCTCAGCCACTACAACAAGTACTTCGACGGGCTCCACGACTTCGCCCACATGCACGACCGCGTCTGGTACCTGTCGGTGCCGAAGTCGTTCTTCGACGACGCGCTGACCGCCGGGCCGTTCGAGTTCGTGACGGCGATCTCGTTCTCCTTCGAGTACGTGCTCACGAACCTCCTGTTCGTGCCCTTCATGAGCGGCGCGGCGTTCAACGGCGACATGGCCACCGTCACGTTCGGCTTCTCCGCGCAGTCGGACGAGTCGCGGCACATGACGCTAGGGCTCGAGGTCGTCAAGTTCATGCTCGAGCAGGACCCGGCCAACGTGCCCATCGTCCAGCGGTGGCTCGACAAGTGGTTCTGGCGCGGCTACCGGCTGCTCTCGCTCGTCTCCGCGATGATGGACTACATGCTCCCGAAGCGCGTCATGTCCTGGGCGGAGGCCTGGGAGATGTACTTCGAGGAGAGCGGCGGCGCGCTCTTCGCGGACCTCGAGCGCTACGGCATCCGCCCGCCGAAGCACCACGACGTCGCGAAGAAGGAGAAGTCACGCCTCTCGCACGAGGTCTGGACGATCCTCTACAACTACACGCACGCGGCGGCGTTCCACACGTGGGTGCCCTCGGACGACGAGATGCAGTGGCTCTCGTCCAAGTACCCCGACACGTTCGACCGCCTCTACCGGCCGCGCTACCGGATGTGGCGCGAGGCGGCCGCGAGGGGCGAGCGCTTCTACAACGACGCCTTGCCCCAGCTCTGCAACGTCTGCCAGATCCCGATGGCGTTCACGGAGCCGGACGACCCGACGAAGATCGCCTTCCGCGAGTCGATCTGGCGCGGCGAGCGGTTTCACTTCTGTTCGGACGGCTGCAAGGACATCTTCGACGACGAGCCCGAGAAGATGAGCCAGTCGTGGCTGCCCGTGCACCAGATCTTCCAGGGCAACTGCGGCGGCGCGTCGATCGAGGACGTGCTCCGCTACTACCACCTGAACATCGGCGCGGACAACCTCGACTACGAGGGGTCGCCGGAGCAGGAGCTCTGGGACGCGTGGACGGCGGACCGCCGGACCGCGCGATGACCTCGCCGCCTTCGCCCCGTCCTCTCGACGCGAGAAAGGAAACGCTCGATGTCCACCCGTGCGCTCGGCCCCTACGAACTGCCCTCGCGTGACGCGCAGGCCAACTTCCACGGCAACATCCTCGTGTTCGTGCACTGGGAGGACCACCTGAGCTTCTGCTCGGCGGTGACGTTCCCGCTCCCGCCCGACATGCCGTTCGGGGCGCTGCTCGCCGACGTGCTCCCGGCGCACTACGGCAAGCACCCCGACTGGGCGCGCGCGGACCTCGGCGAGGCGCGCTGGCTGCTCGACGGACGCGACTTCACCCCCGATCCCGGCCGGTCGCTGGCGGACCAGGGCGTCGGGCACAAGTCGCTCCTCCGCTTCTGGACGCCCGGGCTCACTGGCTACGAGGGGAGCTTCTCCTGAGCGCGAAGCGTCGCCTCGTCGTCGAGCCGTCGGGCGACGTGGTCGACGTCGCCGCGGGTCAGACCCTCCTCGCGGCGTGCCTGCGCGCCGGCGTCCACCTCCCGCACGCGTGCAACCACGGCCTCTGCGGCACCTGCAAGGTCACGGTGCTCGAGGGCGAGGTGGACCTCGGCGCGGCGTCGACCTTCGCGCTGATGGATGTGGAGCGCGAGGAGGGCAAGGCGCTCGCGTGCTGCGCCACGCTGCGCTCGGACGCCGTCATCGAGGCCGACATCGACGAGGACCCCGACGCGCTCCGCCTCGCGGTCGGCGATCACGTCGGGCGCGTCGTCGCGGCGGAGATGGCGACGCCCGACACGCGGCGCATCCGCGTGGCGGTCTCCGGCTTCGCGTTCCAGGCGGGCCAGTACGTCGACGTCCGGATCCCGGGGCTCGAACGCCCGCGCGCGTTCTCGATGGCCACGGCGCCGAGCGCCCGCGGCGGCTTCGACCTCCTCGTCAAGCGGGTGCCCGGAGGCGAGGGGACCGGCTGGCTCCACGACCGGCTCGCCGTCGGCGACGCGCTCGCCTTCGCCGGCCCGTTCGGCCGCTTCTTCGTCCGCCGATCCGCCGACAGACCGATCCTCCTGTTGGCCGGCGGATCGGGCATCTCGGCGATCCGCTCGATGCTCGACGACCTCCTCGGCGACGCCGGCGGGCCGCCGATCCGCCTGATCTACGGCGCGCGCTCCGAGCGGGACCTCGTCGGTCACGCCGAGCTGGTCGCGCGCGCCGCGTCGACCGCGCGGCTGTCGTACACCGCCGTCCTCAGCGAGGAGGCCTCGCCGCGCTGGGACGGCGCGCGCGGCTTCGTCCACGAGCAGATCGAGGCGACCCTCGGCGGCTCGTGCGCGGGACACACGGCGTACGTCTGCGGTCCGCCGGCGATGATCGAGGCCTGCATCCGCTCGCTGATGAAGGGCCGGCTCTTCGAGCGCGACATCTACACCGAGCGCTTCGTCACCGTCGCCGACGGCGCCGCGGCGCTCGCGCGGAGCCCGCTCTTCAAGCGGCTCTAGGCTGGATGGAGCGGCGCCCGCGCGCCGCGCAAGAGGCGCTCGATCGACGGCCGCCCGCTCCCCGGCCGCCCGCTCCTGGCCTCGCGCCGAGCCATGCTACACTCCCTCCTCGGAGGTGGTCGTGCAGCGACTTCATGGCGCTCTTGCTTTGCTCGCGTTCCTCTCGGCTTGCGGCACGAGCAAGTCGGAGGCCGGGGTGGACGAAGCCAACGACACGCCGTTCGGCGACGGCGACGGCGGCGGCTTCGGGCCGGGCGCCGACGGCGGCGCCGGCTCCGAGTGCGCCGAGGACACGAAGGACATCTTCGTGATCAGCGAGGAGAACACGCTCTACTCGTTCCACCCGCCGACGCTCGTCTTCACGCCGATCGGCCAGGTGCGCTGCCCCACGGGCGGCGCGACGCCGACCTCGATGGCCGTCGACCGCATGGGCGTCGCCTGGGTGCGCCACACCGACGGCTCGATCTGGAAGGTCGACACGCGGACCGTGGCCTGCACGGAGACGGCCTTCCTGCCGTTCTCGGAGACGGATCCGTTCTACCAGTTCGGCATGGGCTTCTCGACGTCGTCGAAGGGCGGCTCGAACGAGCAGCTCTTCCTGTCGGACAACAAGGGCACCGGGCTCGCCAAGCTCGACACCGACACCTTCAAGCTCAGCTACATCGGGCCGTACACCGGCGATCTCGCCGGCAAGAAGAGCGAGCTCACCGGGACCGGCGACGGCAAGCTCTACGGCTTCTTCGTCGCCGCGCCCGCGCAGATCGCCGAGATCTCGAAGGGCACGGGCGAGGTCATCAAGGCGAACGAGCTGCCCGGCGTCTACACCGGCAGCGCGTGGGCGTTCTCGTTCTACGGCGGCGACTTCTACGTCTACACGGCCTCGGAGGGGAACAGCGGCGGCCCGCCCCGCGCCGGCGGCGGCTCCGACGTCACGCGCTTCCGGCCGAGCGACGGCAGCGTCGAGATCGTCAAGCCGAAGGTCGGCTTCAAGATCGTCGGCGCCGGCGTCTCGACCTGCGCCCCGACCGAAGGCCCGCGCTGACGGCGGCCCAGCTCCCGGATCGAGCGCCCTCCGCGAAACCGGGGCCTCGCGGGGCGGCGCGAGTCCGTATTTGACCGCCTGTTCGGGCGACGCTACGTGGCAGAAGTGAGCTCGCAGCGCTTCTCCCCGAAACCGTCGTGGCTCAAGGTCCGTGCGCCGGGCGGCGAGACGTACACGACCTTGAAGAAGACCTTCCGCGAGCTCGACCTGCACACGGTCTGCGAGGAGGCGCGCTGCCCCAACGTCGGCGAGTGCTGGACCGAGGGGACCGCGACGGTGATGCTGCTCGGCGACGTCTGCACGCGCGGCTGCCGCTTCTGCGCCGTGACGAGCGGCGACCCGCGCGGCATGGTCGACGTCCGCGAGCCCGAGCACGTCGCCCGCGCGATCGCCTCCCTCGGGCTCCAGTACGTCGTCATGACGATGGTCGATCGCGACGATCTGCTCGACGGCGGAGCGTCGCACGTCGCGCGCACGGTCACGCGCCTCCGCGAGCTCCGCCCGGACATCCTCATCGAGACCTTGCTCGGCGACTTCAACGGCCACCACGACTACGTCGACGTCACCGTCGACGCGAAGCCCGACGTCTGGGCGCACAACATCGAGGTGGTCGAGCGGCTGCAGCGCAAGATCCGCGACGTGCGCTGCGGCTACGAGCAGTCGCTCGGCGTCCTCGCCCGCGTGAAGGAGCACGATCCGTCGCGCATCACCAAGTCGTCGATCATGGTCGGCATCGGCGAAGAGGACGACGAGGTCCTCGAGACGATGGCCGATCTCCGCGAGGCCGGCGTCGACCTCGTCACGCTCGGCCAGTACCTGCGTCCCACGCCGAAGCACGCCCCCGTCGACCGCTTCGTCACGCCCGAGGCGTTCGCGCGCTTCGCCGAGGAGGGCCGCAAGATGGGCTTCTCCTTCGTCGCGAGCGCGCCGCTCGTCCGGAGCTCGTACAAGGCCGCGGAGGTCTTCGTCCGGAGCGTGCTGCGCCCGGGCGATCCGGAGGCCGCGGACGCGCTGCTCGAGGAGCGCCTCGCCGAGGCGCGCCGCGCGGCCGCGGAGATCAGCGGGAGCGACGTCCCGCGGACGACGAGCGAGCTCGCCGCGCGCGCGACCCAGGCGGTGCTGCTGCCGGCGTCGAGCCTGGTCCGGCGCGCGACGCGATGAAGGCCTGCCGCGCGGCATCGGCCGTCGCGTTCGGCGCGCTCGCGGTCGCCGCGGCGCTCAGCGCCTGCGGCGAGGCGGCGCGCCCCGAGGTCCCGCCGGTGACGGCGGCGCGGCCGACGGCGACGACCGATCCCGTGCTCAGCGGCCCGGCGTCGGGCGCCTCGCTCGCGACGGCCCCGCCCGCGCCGATCGAGGCCGGGGCCGCGCCGGTCGCGGCGCGCGAGCCGCCGATGAAGGTGACGATCGCGGATCTCCCGACGAAGCTCGCGATGTCCGCGTGCACGGACGCGGCCGTCGCCGTCGTCGACGGCCGCGCGAGCGCGCTCGGCGAGACGCTCCACGCCGGCGACGCGATGCTCCTCCGCGCCGGCGAGCCCGTCGAGCTGAAGGGGAGCGGCGTCGTCGTCACCGCGCTCGCCGCGGCGCCGCCCGAGGCGTGCGCGGCGGCGAAGCGCCCGCCGCGCGAGGTCGTCCGGCTCGCGTCGACGCCCGAGCTCACGTGGGGCCGCGGCGCGATGCGCGCGCGCCTGCAGATCGGCGAGGGGCAGGGCTCGTCGTTCTACCTCGGGCGGCTCGAGGGCTCGGCGCCCGTCGGCGAGCACGAGCACGCGGGGTCCTGGGAGATCCTCGCCGCGATCGACGCCGCGGGCACCTTCGTGCTCGACGGGGAGGAGTCGCGGCTCGGCCCGCGCGAGGTCGTCTTCGTGCCCCCGAGCACGAAGCACGCGTGGCGGCCCGATCCGGGCTCGAGCCTGCGCGCCGTGCAGATCTACAGCCCGCGAGGCCCCGAGCAGCGCTTCGTCGCGCTCGCCGCCGCCGAGGACGCCGGCGCCGCGCCCGGTTCGACCCGCCCGCCGGGCAAGTAGGCGCCGCGCTCAGCCGTTTCCCGCGCCGTTTCAAGCTCCTTTGACGCAGGGTTCACCTGCGGCGCGAACACTGCCGTTCGAGCGCGACCGTGCGTACTGCGCACATCGGCCTACCAAAGTCGGCGCCGCATGCCCGGTTTCCGCAATCGTGCTTAGCTTCCGAGAGAACTTCCGCTCGTTCCGACGCGTCTTGGGGTCGAGCCCCAAACGATCCCCCGAGGAAACCATGACCAAGCGCGCCCTTCTCCTTGCGTCCTCGTCGCTCGCCCTCGTGCTCGCGTTGCCCGGCCATGCGGCAGCCGACCCGCTGTGGCCGCCGATCCTCCGCGACGTCGCGCCCACGTCCGAGGGCCTCACCGCGGACGTCGGCGACGTCATCCCGGGCGAGATCGTCGTCGACGTGAAGGACAACCTCTCCGACTCGGAGATCCAGGACCTCGCGAGCGAGTTCCACATCACGCTCCGCGACAACAGCCCCGGCGTGAAGGACGACGGCAACGTCACGATCGCCGACGTCCCCGAGGGCCGCGTGGGCGAGCTCGTCGCGCGCCTCTCCGCCGACCCCCGCGTCGAGGCGGCCGAGCCGTCCGGCGTCGCGAAGATGCTCTGGACGCCGAACGATCCGAAGTACGGCGAGCAGTGGCACATGAAGCGCGCCGGCGCCGAGAGCGCGTGGGAGTACGCGTGCGGGCAGGGCGTGACCGTGTCGGTCGTCGACACCGGCATCGCCTGCTACGACGCCGACGGCTTCATGAAGGGCACCGACCTGGCGGGGACGACCTGCGTGGCCGGCTACAACTTCGTCGGCAAGAACGAGATCGCCGCCGACGATCAGGGCCACGGCACCCACGTCGCCGGGACGATCGCCCAGACGACCAACAACGGCGTCGGCGTCGCCGGCCTCGCGCACTGCGCGAAGCTCATGCCCGTCAAGGTCCTCTCCGCGCGCGGCTGGGGCACGATGGCCGACGTCGCCGAGGGCATCCGCTGGTCGGCGGACCACGGCGCGCAGGTCGTCAACCTGTCGCTCGGCGCCCCGGTGAAGAGCAAGGTCGTCGAGAACGCGGTCAACTACGCCATCAAGAAGGGCGTCGTCGTCGTCGCGGCCGCCGGCAACTCGGGCCGCTCGGTCGGCTGGCCGGCCGCCTATCCCGGCGTCATCGCCGTCAGCGCGACCGACAAGAACGACGGCATCGCATGGTTCTCCTCGCGCGGGCCCCAGGTCGCGATCGGCGCCCCCGGCGTCGGCGTGACCCAGCAGACGATCTGCGAGGCGGGCAAGAACAAGTGCGAGCAGTGGGGCGTGTTCAACGGCACGAGCATGGCCTCGCCGCACGTCGCCGGCGCCGCCGCGCTCCTCGTCGGCCAGGGCGTCACGAACCCCGAGAGCGTGCGGTCGATCCTCCAGGCGACGGCGACGCCGAAGGAGGACAATAACCTCTTCGGCGCGGGCATCCTCGAGGCCGGCAAGGCCGCGACGCACACGCACTGGGCGCACGTCGCCGTCCGCCTCCTCGCGCTGGTCGGGCTCGCGGCCGTCGTCGCGCGGCGCATCAAGAAGAAGGGCGGCCAGATCGAGCGCGGCAAGGGCAAGGTCATCGGCGCGCTCGCCGCGAGCGTGGGCCTCCTGCCGTTCTTGCCGCTCCTCGGCGTGCCGGCGCGCGCCGGCGGCATGCGCCTGTTCGCCGAGCTCGCGATGAAGCCGATCGGCGAGTGGACGATCCTCTTCGCGCCGAGCCTCCACAAGTGGCTCCCCCTCGCCAGCGCGCTGCCGGTCTTTGGCCTCACGGCGGTGCTCTTCGGGAGCAAGCGCCTCCGGCCGGCCCTGGGCGGCATGGCGCTCGGCACCGCGGCGCTCCTCGTCCAGCTGGGGCTCTCCGGTGAGACCTTCTACGCGCTCGGGCCGTTCATGCTGCGCCTCTGGTGCGCGGTGAACGTCCTCGCGTGCCTCTGGCTCGCGCGCCTCGCGCTCGACGCGAAGAAGGCCTGACGTCACGGGCGCCGTCGCGCGCGGCGCGGGACCTCGTCTCGCGCCCGCGCCGCCTCGCGCCGCGTCAGTCGTGCCCGTCGACGCGCGCCTGGAAGATGAAGTACGGCGGCATGCAGGCGCCGGTACCCTCGGGCGCGCCGGGGACGTACGCGCAGACGTAGTCGTCGCGGCAGGGGACGGCGACGTTGCACGCGGCGCGGAGCGCGAGCTTCGGCGGGCTCATGCACTCCTCGAAGCTCCGGCGGCCGGCGCCCATGCACTCGTTGAAGCCCGCCGGCGGGGCGGCGCCGCGCCGCAGATGACGCGGTCCTTCAAGAGGCCCATCTTCGTGCAGGCCGCGGAGCACGCGCCGCCGGGGAAGCCGCCCGACGCGCCGCTGCAGTAGGCGCCGCGCGTCACGCGGCCGCACGCGGCGTCGCCGCTGTCGAGGTTCTGGACGCGGTCGGCGTGGGGATCGGCGGACGACACGAGCCTGTCCTTCTCGCACGCGTCGCCGGCGCGGGGGCCGCCGGCGGTGGTGCACGTGCCGACCTCGCCGTCGCCGATCATGTCGACGCAGGCGAGGCCCTCGGCGCAGGTCCAGCCGTCGAACGACGGATCGCCGCCGAGGCCGCAGCTCGCGCCGACGAGCCCGTCGTTCGTGGCGTGCTCGGCGAACGGCCGGGCCTCGGGGAGCGCGCTCGGATCGGCGCCGCCCGCGACCGCGCGCACGAGGCGCAGCCGCCACGCGAGCTCCTCGTTGAAGTGCGGAGACGTCCCGACGGCGAGGCGGTTCAGCTTGTGGTTCGTCCCGAGGTCGTCCTCGTTGCCGAGCACGTGGAAGCCGGCCATGGCGCGCGCCTGGTGACAGCCCTGGCAGGAGCTCTCGTCGAGCTTGCGCACGAGGCCGCGCGGGCTCTTCACGTGCGTCATCGCGTTGAAGGCGACGCGATCGAGGTCGGCGCCGGCGAGCAGCTGCGAGAACGGCCGGTTCGCGAGGCGCGCGAGGCCCCGCGGCCCGTAGGAGTACGCGGTGCGCGCCGACAGCTCGTCGGGGAGCCGCGCGGCGCCGCTATCGATCGCGTCCGCCTCGCGCGTCACCCACTCGGCGAGCGCGCGCTTCTTCGCCGGGTCCGCGGCGATGGCGGCGACGTCGGGCGTGTTGTCGAGGGGCGCCATCTCCATCGCGCCCGACGCGCCGGGCGCGCGGCGCCAGACGTTGAGCATGTACTCGGCCTGGCCGCCCATGTCCTTGCGGACCGACGACGGCCAGCGCACGGCCTGGAGGTTCGTCTCGACCGACGTCATCGCCGGCAGGCCGCCGAGCGGTCCGCGCGCGGCGGCGATCGCGAGCGCGGAGCCCGTCCCGCCGAGGTTCATCCACCGCTTCGCGCTGGCGGTGCAGTCGGGCTCGCCCGGGCGCGGCACCTGCGGCAGGACGATCGCGACGGTCATCGGCATCCGCGACGACGCGCCCTCGCGCGGATCGTCGTACTCGAGGCGGTAGACGAAGCGGGTCTCGCCGCACGCGCCGCTCGTCGCGGCCCGGTCGAGGCGGTTCGTGACCGCGACGAGCGCGAAGCGGCTCCGGTCGGACCGGAGCCAGGCGCGATCGAACAGGCGGTGCACGAACCGCATCCCGACGCCGAGGCTCCGGTCGCCCTGCTGGAGCTCGTCGAGGTTCGCCTCGATGCCCTCGACGATCGAGGCGAAGGCCGGGCTCGCGAGGAGCGCGTCGGCGCGCGCGTCGTCGGGGCGCCCGAAGTGATGGCCGAAGCCGTACCCGCTCGCCTCGAGCCGCCGGAGCGCCTCCGGCTCGGCGATGGCGACCTGGGGCGACCCGTTCGGATCGAGGCTGGAGACGGCGGCCTCGCCGAGCCCGAGATCGCTCTCCTCGTCGTCGTCGTCCGGCGCGGCGCACGCCGCGATCGCCCCGGCGGCCGCGATCGCCATCGAGAGCGTGAGGAGGGAGCGGCCGAAGCGTGCCATCGACGCTCGAGCTGGAGCATGGTGTATGCCAGCATCCTACATTTGGCTTAGCCTGGAATTTTACGCGGTTCCGGCGCTCCGCGGCCGCCGCGCCTGGTCGAAGCGAGGGCTCCGTCGGATCCGCGGCGATCCGGGCGGGCCGAACGTCCCGCGCCGTCAGCCCGCGGTCTTCTTCGCGACCTCGGGGTTCGGGAACAGCCACGACGTCACGATCGCCACGGCGCCGAGCCCCACGCAGATCCACGTCACGTGCGCGAGGCCGCGCTGCAAGTCTCCCGAGATCGCCTCGAGGACGCTCGTCGCGACGCTCTTACGCTCGGGGCCGAGGATGCGCGCGACGAGCTCCGCGCCGCCGGCCTCTCGCGTGACCGGGCTCGCCATCAGGGCGCGCGCGAGGACGACGCCCATCACGCCGACGCCGATCGTCCCGCCGATGCTGCGGAAGAACATCGTGCTCGCCGTCGCGACGCCGCGCTGGTGGAAGCTCACGCTCGTCTGCACGGCGATGACCTGCGCGGTGTTGGCGAAGCCCATGCCGACGCCGAACGCCGCCGACGCGACGCGGAGCTCGGCGCTCGTCGCGCCGCGCGAGATCGCGAGCGCGAGGCCGACCGTCGAGAGCCCGACGACGAGCACGCCGAACCGGACGAGCGGGCGGAACCCGAGGCGCGGGATGAGCCGCCCGGAGATCGCGCTCGCGATCGGCCAGCCAACGGCCATCGGCGCGATCGCCGCGCCGGCCTCGGTGGGGCTCGCGGCGAGGACGCCCTGCGCGTAGAGCGGGAGGAACGTCACGATGCCGATCATCGCCGCGCCGGTGGCGGTCGACAGCGCGCTCGACGTCGCCAGGATCCGCGTGCGGAACAGCTGCGGCGGCAGCATCGGCTCCGCGGCCCGGCGCTCGACGAGCACGAACGCGATCCCGAGCGCGAGGCTCGCCGGCAGGAGCAAGGGGGGCGCGAAGCCCTCGACGCCGAGGAGCAGCGCGACCACCGCCAGCGAGAGCGACGCCGCGCCGAGGACGTCGAGCCGGTGCGGCTTCTTCTCGACCGACTCGACGAACGACGCCCAGAGCACGACCGCCGAGAGGATCCCGAACGGGACGTTCACGTAGAACACCCAGCGCCAGGAGAGCGTCGCGACGATGACGCCGCCGAGGAGGGGGCCGGCCAGCCCGGCGATGCCCCAGACCGCGCCGAAGACGCCCTGCATGCGCGCGCGCTCCTCGACCTCGAAGATGTCGCCGACGATCGTGAGCGCGATCGGCTGGAGGCCGCCGGCGCCGACGCCCTGGATCGCGCGGAAGACGATCAGCGCCGTCATCGTCCGCGCCTGCCCGCTCGCCATCGATCCGACGAGGAAGACGAGCATCGAGACGAGCATCACCGGCTTGCGGCCGTAGAGGTCGGCGAGCTTGCCGTGGATCGGCACCATGACCGTCGACGCGAGCATGTACGCCGAGAAGACCCAGGCGTAGTGGAGCGCGCCGCCGAGCTCGCCGACGACGGTCGGCATCGCGGTGGACACGACGGTCATCTCCATCGCGCCCATGAACAGCGCGAGCACGAGCGCGAGCACGGTCGCGGGGCGGTTCGTGCGCCGCGCTGCGGACGGCGGGGCGGTGGACGAAGATGGGGAGCTGCTCACGGGCGTTGGAGGCGGGGCGACGGGCGGTGGGCCACGCAGCATACGACGCTCCGGGCCGCGGGGCGGGCTCGTCTCCGCTCCAGCTCGCTCGGTCCGGCGCGTCCGGGCGGCGTCCGCGGCCGCGGTCGTCGCCCCGACGCGCGCGCGCAGCGTCGCCGCACAGGCCATTTCGCGGTCGAGATCGAAGCTGGCGTGACGTTCGCCGGTTGGTGGTACGCTCGGAAGACCGGCGCCGCATGTCCCTGAAGATCGACCAAGATCACTCCCGCTTCCGCGCGATCGTCCGCGGCAAGATCCGCCAGAACCTCCGGAAGTACATCTCGCAAGGCGAGCTCATCGGCCGGAAGGGCAAGGATCTCGTCTCGATCCCCATCCCGCAGATCGACATCCCGCGCTTCCGGTTCGGCGACAAGCAGCAGGGCGGCGCGGGGCAGGGCGACGGCGAGCCGGGCGATCCGATCGGCGGCGAGCAGGGCGAAGAGGGCGGCGAGGGCAAGCAGGCGGGGCAGGGCGCGGGCGAGCACTCGCTCGAGGTCGACGTCACGCTCGACGAGCTCGCGGCGATCCTGGGCGAGGAGCTCGAGCTCCCCGACATCCAGGACAAGGGCAAGAGCAAGATCATCAACGCCAAGGACCGCTACACCGGCGTCCGCCGCGTCGGCCCGGAGTCGCTGCGTCACTTCCGCCGCACCTACCGCGAGGCGCTCAAGCGGCAGATCGCGATGGGCTCGTACGCGCCGGACAAGCCGGTCATCGTCCCGATCCCGGACGACAAGCGTTACCGCAGCTGGAAGACCGAGGCCGAGCCCGTCGCCAACGCGGTCATCATCTACATGATGGACGTCTCCGGCTCGATGGGCGACGAGCAGAAGGAGATCGTGCGCATCGAGAGCTTCTGGATCGATACGTGGCTGTCCAAGCAGTACAAGGGCCTCGAGAGCCGCTACATCATCCACGACGCCGTGGCGCGCGAGGTCGACCGCGAGACGTTCTTCCACACGCGCGAGTCGGGCGGCACGATGATCTCGAGCGCCTACAAGCTGTGCTCGCAGCTCGTCGACGACCACTACCCGGCGGAGGAGTGGAACATCTACCCGTTCCACTTCTCCGACGGCGACAACTGGTCGATGGACGACACGCTCTCGTGCGTCGACATCTTGAAGCAGAAGCTCTTGCCGCGCGTGAACATGTTCGCGTACGGGCAGGTCGAGAGCCCGTACGGGTCGGGTCAGTTCATCAAGGACCTGCGGGAGCACTTCGCGCGGGACGAGCGCGTCGTCACGAGCGAGATCCGTGACAAGGACGCGATCGTCGGCAGCATCAAGGAGTTTCTCGGCAAGGGAAACTGAGGGTCGCGTGTCCATGAGGTCTCGGCCGCCGCCGAGCACGTGTCGGAGCCCTCGCGGGCGGAGCCGCCGGGCGGAGCCGGGGGCGGCGC
The DNA here is from genome assembly GCA_019637105.1 of Labilithrix sp. Taxonomy (GTDB): domain Bacteria; phylum Myxococcota_A; class Polyangia; order Polyangiales; family Polyangiaceae; genus Labilithrix. Next base: position 4,602 of record JAHBWF010000131.1, on the reverse strand, counting down.
CGCGCGGGGCCCTTCGGTCGCGGCGGCGCCGGGCCCACGTACGGAGCCGCTCGATGCCCCTCGCCCCGCTCGCCTTGGCCGCCGCGCTCGCCGTCGGCCTGACGCTGTCCGGCTGCGCCGGGGGGCGGCCGCCGGCCGCGCCGGTCGACGACGTCGCCGACGTGGTGCCGCTCACGCCGGACACGTCGCCGATCGGGCTGCGCCGGAGCGTCGTCGCCGATCAGTATTTCTGGCTCCGCGCCAAGGTCCTCGAGGGCGAGGCCCCGGCCCCGTTCGCCGACGCGCTCGGCGCGATGCGCGACCTCCGCGCGGAGCTCGCGGACGATCCGACCGCGTGGGAGGACCTCGACGTGCCGCTCGGGACGGTGAGGCGCGCGAGCGACCTCGCGGCCGCGTACGCCAGGCTCCCGGCGACGAAGGAGGCCGGCGGCAAGCTCGTCCCGTTCCGGGCCAAGGCGCTGGCGCTCGCGCGCGCCATGGAGGCGAGCGAGGCGGCGTACCGCGCGGGCCCGTTTCGCGAGCACGAGGGCGAGATCGGGCGGGCGGCGAAGGACCTCTCCGCGCGCCTCCTCCCGAACGTCGACACGATCCTCCGGACGCTCGAGCACGAGATGGCGCTGCCCGGCGTGAGCCGCCCGATCGTGATCACGCTCGTCGCCGACGCGCCTTACCCGAGCGTCTTCGCGGCCGACGCGCGCGGCTACGTCACGGCGAGCTTCGTCCGCGTCCACGGGCTCGAGGGCGGCGCGCTGGTGGAGACGGTCCTCCACGAGGCGCTCCACGCGATCGACGAGCTCACCGTGCGCTCGCCGACGGCGATGAACACGCTGCGGGCGGCGCTGACGCGCGACGCCGGCGACGAGACGAACCCGAGCGTGGAGATGGCGGTCAACACGGTGACGTTCGCGGAGGCCGCGAGCCTCGTGCGCCGCTTCGTCGACCCGCGGCACCGCCCGCTCGGCGAGAGCGGGTTCTACACGCTCTTCCCGCCGGCGCCGGCGATCGTCGAGGCGTGGAACCGGCGGATCGCCGGGGCGGACCTCGACGCGACGGCGGAGGCGATCGCGCAGGCGGTCGCGGGCCCGGCAGAGGACGAGAGCGGGCCCTAGATCAGCGATCGAGATCCTCGACCGTCGGAATCGTCGGCGAAGCGCGGGGCGCGGCGCGCTCGGGCGAAGCGCTCGTCGTCGGCCTGCGCGTTGACGACGTCGTCGCGGAGGTCGAGGACCAGCTTGACGATGCTGACGACCTGCTCGGCCGTCGCCGGCACGAGCGGGATGGCCCAGGCGGCGCGCTCGAGGACGCCGAGCCGCGCCTGCAGGTGCCGTCGCGTCGGCGTGTCACACATCTCGAGCAGCGCCACGTGGCAGAACCGAAGGGCTTGATCGAGCACGGAGTCGGACATGCGCGCGAGGATGCACGACCATCGCGGCGCGCGTGCGGAGCGAATGCGACGTAACGGCGACAATCCGAGCGCGAGCGTGAGGGCGGCGTCCGCGCGGCTCCCGCCGCGGTAACGGCGCGCCTCCGCCACGAGAAGCCGCGCGCGCGCGCGTTTTTCGGTACGCTGTGGTCCATGAGCGAGTTCGCGCTGAAGACGGCGCTCCCGCAGTACCTGGTCAAGGAGCAGGAGAGGATCGAGCGGATCGCGGCCGCCGAGGGCCTCGACTTCTTCCCGACGGTCTTCGAGATCCTCACCTACGACCAGATGAACGAGATCGCGGCGTACGGCGGCTTCCCGAACCGCTACCCGCACTGGCGCTACGGCATGGAGTACGAGCGCCTGGCGAAGAGCTACGAGTACGGGCTGTCGAAGATCTACGAGATGGTCATCAACAACAACCCGTCGTACGCGTACCTCCTCGAGGGCAACTCGCTGACGGATCAGAAGCTCGTCATGGCCCACGTCTACGGCCACGTCGACTTCTTCAAGAACAACTTCTGCTTCCGCTCGACGGACCTCGACACCGGCGGCCGCACGGTCGACCCGGCGTCGCGCCCGAAGAACTACGACCCGAACCGTCGCTGGATCGACAAGATGGCGAACCACGGCGCGCGCGTCCGCCGGCACGTCGCGCGCCTCGGCATCAACAAGGTCGAGGACTTCATCGACCAGTGCCTCAGCCTCGAGAACCTCATCGATCCGCACGCGGCGTTCCACGGCCGGCGCCCGCGCAAGGACCCCGACGCGGAGGAGAAGGCCACCGAGATCCCGCGGCTCAAGTCGAAGGACTACATGGAGTCGTTCATCAACCCCGAGGAGTACCTCGAGGAGCAGCGCCAGAAGATCCAGGCCGAGAAGGAGCGCGAGAAGAAGTTCCCGGCGCACCCGGAGCGCGACATCCTGAAGTTCTTGCTCGAGAACGCGCCGCTCGAGCGCTGGGAGCGCGACATCCTCGAGATCATCCGCGAGGAGGCGCTCTACTTCGTCCCGCAGATGCAGACGAAGGTGATGAACGAAGGCTGGGCGAGCTACTGGCACTCGAAGCTGATGACGACGAAGATCCTCGACGCTTCGGAGATCATCGACTACGCGGACAACAACGCTGGCGTCCTCGCGACGAGCGGCGGCCGGCTGAACCCTTACAAGCTCGGCGTCGAGCTCTACCGCAACATCGAGGAGCGCTGGGACAAGGGCCAGTTCGGCAAGGAGTGGGAGGAGTGCGACGACCTCGACGCGAAGAAGCACTGGAACCTCCGCCTCGGCCTGGGCAAAAAGAAGATCTTCGAGGTGCGCGCGCTCTACAACGACGTCACCTTCATCGACGAGTTTCTCACCGCCGACTTCTGCCGTGACCAGAAGCTCTTCAGCTTCTCCTGGTCGAACCGCAACGAGCGCTACGAGATCGAGTCGCGCGAGTTCAAGCAGGTCAAGGAGAAGCTCCTCTTCCAGCTCACGAACGCGGGCAACCCGTTTCTCTACGTCGAGGACGCCAACTACGACAACCGCGGCGAGCTGCTCATCCGCCACGATCACCAGGGCCTCGATCTGAAGGCCGACTACGCGCGCGAGTGCATGAAGAGCCTCGTCCGCGTATGGAAGCGGCCGGTGAACCTCCTCACGGTCGTCGAGGGCAAGCAGGTCATGATCCGCTTCGACGGGCGCGAGCACTCGACGCGCCACATGAGGCCATAGGGGCGCGCCGGCGCTCGGCCGGCCTTGATCGGGATCGAGGGGCGATGGCGTTCGTTCGCGACGAGTCGCACTGGCTCTACAAGCTCTCACCGGACGAGTGGATCCGGGCGGCGATGGGCGAGCTGCGCCGCGCGGAGGCGGCCTACAAGAAGAAGAACGGCCGCGCCGGGCTCGCGGGCGCGCGGCGCGCCGCGGGGATGGCGCTGAACGGCGCGCTCATCGTCGCGCCGGACGACGCCTGGGGCCGCTCGTACATGGATCACCTCCTCGCGCTCAAGGGCGATACGTCGGACGCGCTCCCTCCGCGCGTGCGCGAGGCGTGCGCGATCCTCGTCGACACGCCGCTCCCCGGGGGCGCGCTCGTCGCGCTCCGGACGGCGAACGCCGACGAGCGCGTCCTCGAGGCCGTCCGCGACGTCATCGCGCACGCGTACGCGATCGTGAAGCGAAGCGGCGAGCCGAGCTGACGCTCTCCGCGCGCGGTCAGCGGCGGCTGCGGAAGCGGCCCGCCTTGGCGTAGCTCCAGGAGGTGCCCTGCGTCATCGGATCGGCCGCGGCGGCGCGGGCGGCGCTCTCCTCGGCGAGCTTGTCGGCGACGGAGATGCGCTCGTCGCTCTTCTTCGTGGTGCCCTTCGGGACGAGCCCGAGGTTCTCGGCGAGGTCGGACGAGTCGACGACGGTGAGCCGCCCCCGGACGGGCACCCACTTCGGCAGGCGCTCGTCGGAGACCGTCCGGACCTTCGAGGTCTTGAGGTCGTGCGTGGTCAGGACCGGCGCGCTCGACGGCGCGAAGGCGGGGCCGACTTGGGTGTCGATCGTCTGCTCGCCGGAGGGCGCGGCCGCGAACATCGGCGCGGACCGCGGCGCCTCGGCGGGCGCGACCCCCTGCGGGGCGGCGGCCGGCGCGGCCTGGACCGGCGCCGGCTCCGCGAGCCGAGCGGGCGCGACCGGAGGCGGGGCGGCCGCGATCGCCGCGCGCGACGAGCCGGCGAGATCGCCGCGGCTTCGGCAGCCGATCGTGAGGGCAGCGAGGGACGCGAAGAGGAGGCAGGCGGTGCGGGGGAGGGCCACGGACCTACATCGTGCAACCGCGGTGCCGCCGCCCGGCCTCGCGGTCCGCCGCGCGGATCGAGCAGGTTTTCGCCCTCCCGCGGCGAGCGGAGGGCGCGCCGCACCATGATCTCCCGGCGATTGAACCGTCGGCGATCCGGTGGAGGAAGTCACCAGCGCCGCGGCGATGCGCGTCCCGCGCGGCGCGCCCGAAGGTCGGCTCGCCTCGTGGCGTCCGTCCTTTCCCTGCCTTCGCCTGAAGAAACTTCCGGCGAACGACACTAGACTTCGGCGGCCGATGAAACACGCCCGCTCCGCCGCCGCCGTCCTCGTCGTCCTCGGGGCGAGCGCGCCTCTCGGAGGGTGCGCGAGCTCCGACAAGCCGCCCGCCGCGGGACCCGAGGCGATCTCGGCGC
>JAHBWF010000130.1 GCA_019637105.1 Labilithrix sp. | reverse complement strand
AGGGAGCCGGGCGGACCACCGGCGGGCGGAGCTCGCGTCCCGAGTCCGCGAGATGAGAAGAAGGAACGTGTCCCGAGTCCGACGTTCGGCTTTGTCGGCCCATCGCGAGGCCCCCACGGGCGAAGCGCGCCTCGCGATGGTCCGACGAACCATGGACTCGGGGCGCTAGCTGCATGTCCAGGCGGCGGTCGGCCACCGCGCTCGCGTCGATGACGAACCGGATCCTCCGCTGGGCCGAGGAGCACGGCATCCCGCGGAGCGCGCTGATCGAGCCGCGGGATCGCGAGCAGGTCGAGCGCGCCGCCGAGGGCGCGCGCGTCCCGCTCGACCTGCACGACGCCGTCTGGCGCGGCGTCGAGCGCACGCTCTCCGATCCGTCCTTCGCGCTCCGATCGGCGGAGTCGATCCTCGACGTCTCGTCGCTCGGGCTCGTCGGCCTCCTCGCGATGACGAGCAGCACCGTCGGCGACAGCCTCGCGCGATCGGTGAAGTACAGCCGGGTGCTGAAGGACGACGTCGTCGCGCGGATGTCGGTCACGGACACGGAGCTCGTCATCGAGCTCTGGACCTCGGCGCCGCTCGCGCGGACGATCGCGGACGCGTCGCTCTTCGCGTTCCGCCACTTCGCGGAGAAGTGGAGCGAGGCGGCGGTCGTCCCGAAGGCGGTCTTCTTCCGCCACGCGCGCCCCGATGACGTCGCCGAGTACGAGCGCTTCGGATGTCCCGTGCACTTCGGGCACGCGGTGGACGCGATCACCTTCCACCGCGACGTCGCCGCGGTCCCGCTCGTCACCGCGCGGCCGGAGGTCGCCCGGTACCTCGAGAAGACGGCGGACCTCTGGATCGCGCAGCACCTCCACGACGGAGGCGACCTCCACGGCCGCGTGGTCGACGCGATCCACCGCGCGCTCGAGGAGGGCCGGAGCGAGATCGAGGACGTCGCCAGGCGCCTCGCGACGAGCCCGCGGACCTTGCAGCGCGCGCTCGCCGCGGAGGGGCGGACGTACCGCCAGGTCCTCGACGAGGTCCGCTGGAGCGTCGCCGCGCCGCTGGTCACCTCGACGGAGATCCCGCTCGAGCGGATCGCCGAGCGGCTCGGGTACGCCGACGGCAAGGCCTTCCGCCGCGCGTTCCGGCGCTGGGCGGGGGTGGCGCCGGTCGTGCTCCGCCGCGGCGGCGGCCCGCCCGAGGGCGGCGGCCCGCGCGAGGAGTGACGGCGAGACCACGGCGCGCGGCGGGGGCGCGCGGCGAGACGGCCGGCCCGGGCGCGCCCGCGGAGCGGGAGCAGGCGGCGGCGCCGCGTCGCCCCGGAAACACGGCCATGCGCGGCCGTCCGGATCCCGATCGCCCGCGAGGCCGCCGAGGTGATAAATGCTCGGGCCATGGCCGAGGCCTACGATCCGTCCGTCATCGAGCCCAAGTGGCAAGAGTACTGGGAAGCGAACAAGACCTTCCGCGCGCCCGATCGCGCCGCGCGCTCGGAGCGCCCGAAGAAGTACGTGCTCGACATGTTCCCGTACCCGTCGGGCGCCGGGCTCCACGTCGGCCACCCCGAGGGCTACACGGCGACGGACATCGTCTGCCGCTTCGAGCGCATGCGCGGCACCGACGTGCTCCACCCGATGGGCTGGGACGCGTTCGGCCTGCCCGCCGAGCAGCACGCGATCAAGACGGGGACGCACCCGCGCTCGACGACGCTGAAGAACATCGACAACTTCCGCCGGCAGCTCAAGATGCTCGGCTTCAGCTACGACTGGGATCGCGAGGTCGACACGACCGATCCCGGCTACGTGCGCTGGACGCAGTGGATCTTCCTCCGGCTCTTCGAGAGGGGCCTCGCGTTCCAGCAGTCGAACATGCCGGTCAACTGGTGCCCGGCGCTCGGGACCGTCCTCGCGAACGACGAGGTCACCGCCGACGGCCGGAGCGAGGTGGGAGGCTTCCCGGTCGAGAAGCTCAAGATCCGCCAGTGGTCGCTCAAGATCACCGCCTACGCCGATCGCCTCCTCGACGGCCTCGAGAAGCTCGACTGGCCGGAGACCAAGGCCAAGCAGGCGCACTGGATCGGCCGGAGCGAGGGCGCGAACGTCGACTTCGAGGTCGAGGGCCACCCGGGCGCCAAGATCACCGTCTTCACCACGCGCGTCGACACGCTGCCCGGCGCCACGTACGTCGTCCTCGCGCCCGAGCACGCGCTCGCGCTGGCGATCGCGACGCCCGAGCGCGCCGCCGAGGTGAAGCGCTACGCCGAAGAGGCGAACGCGAAGAGCGACGTCGTCCGCTCCGACGCGACCCGCGCCAAGACCGGCGTCCCCACCGGCGCCTTCGCCGTGAACCCGATCAACGGCGACAAGATCCCCGTCTGGGTCGCCGACTACGTCATCGGGAGCTACGGCACCGGCGCGGTCATGGCCGTGCCGGCGCACGACGAGCGCGATCACGCGTTCGCGGTGAAGTACGCGCTGCCCATCCTCCGCGTGGTCGCGAGGGCCGACGGCGCCGAGGTCGACGTCGACCGGCAGGCGTTCTGCGACGACGGCGTGGCGAACGACGCGGCCGTGGCGCGCAGCGAGGCGCCGATCGCGAAGGGCACGCCGAGCGAGGGCGTGCGCCGCGCGGTGACCGACTGGCTCGCCGCGGCGGGGAAGGGGAGCTCCAAGATCACCTACAAGCTCCGCGACTGGGTCTTCTCCCGGCAGCGCTACTGGGGCGAGCCGTTCCCGATCTATTTCCCGGTCACCGCCGACGGCGATCCGCGGAGGCCGGGGACGAAGTACGAGATCCACTACGACCAGCCGATCCCGCTCGACGAGCGCGAGCTGCCGCTGCTCCTCCCCGATCTCGAGGACTTCAAGCCCGGCAGCGATCCGGCCGGCCCGCTCGCGCGCGCGCTCGACTGGCGCTTCTTCGAGCGCGACGGCAAATGGTTCGCCCGCGAGACCAACACGATGCCGCAGTGGGCGGGATCGTGCTGGTACTACCTCCGCTTCCTCGATCCGAAGAACACCGAGCGCGGCTGGAGCCCGGAGGCGTACGACGCCTGGATGCCGGTCGATCTCTACGTCGGCGGCAGCGAGCACGCCGTGCTCCACCTCCTGTACGCGCGCTTCTGGCACAAGGTGCTCTTCGACCTCGGTCTCGTGAAGCACGAGGAGCCGTTCCAGAAGCTCGTGCACCAGGGCCTCATCCTCGGGGAGGTCGAGCACATCGTCTTCCACGAGGCGATCGCGGTCCCCGGCGCGCGCGCGAAGCGCGAGGGCGAGCAGTGGATCGACGCCGAGACCGGCGCGCGCCTGACGGACCGGCGCATGCGGAAGACCGACCTCGAGGAGCGCGGCGGCGCGTTCTACCTGCGCGAGGCCGACGTCCCCGTCCTGACGACGCCGGACGGCGAGCACTTCGCGTTCTACGCCGCGTCGGAGACGCTGGTGAGCGCCGAGCGGGCCAAGGAGCGCGACGACGGGTCCTTCGAGGACGCGAAGACGAAGAAGACGCTCGTCACGCGCAAGGTCACGGAGGCCGACATCACGAAGCGCGGCGCGCACTTCACGCTCAACGACTCGCCCGAGACGCAGGTGCTCTCGCAGGCGTTCAAGATGAGCAAATCGCGCGGGAACGTCGTCAACCCGGACGTCCTGATCAAGAGCCACGGCGCCGACGCGCTCCGGCTCTACGAGATGTTCATGGGCCCGCTCGAGGCCGTGAAGCCCTGGCAGACGAGCGGGATCGAGGGCGTCCGGCGCTTCCTCGACCGCGCGTGGAACGTGTCGACCGCCAACGTGACCGACGACCCGGCGGCGTACGACGTCGAGACGCAGAGGCTCGTCCACAAGACGATCAAGAAGGTCACCGAGGACATCCAGGCGCTCCGCTTCAACACGGCGATCAGCGCGATGATGATCCTGGTGAAGCACCTCGGCGGCTTGCGGGCGGTGCCCGTCGCCGCGGCGCGCGCGCTGGCGCTCGTCCTCTCGCCGTTCGCGCCGCACGTCGGCGAGGAGCTCTGGCAGCGCCTCGGCGGCGAGACCACGCTGGCCTACGAGCCGTGGCCGGCGTTCGATCCCGCGCTCGTGAAGGACGACGTCATCGAGATCGGCGTCCAGGTGAACGGCAAGGCGCGCGCGTCGATCCAGATCCCGGCCGACGCCGACGAGGCGGCGGCGAAGGCCGTCGCGCTCGAGGAGCCGAAGATCAAGGATCTGACCGCGGGCAAGGCGATCAAGAAGGTCATCTTCGTGAAGGGGCGGATCCTGAACCTCATCGTCGGATGAGGGGGCTCGCGCTCGCGCTCGCGCTCGCGGCGCCGCTCACCGGCTGCGGCTACCGCGCGGTCCACGGCGGCGCGGCGGCGCCGCGTTTGTACGTCGTCCTCGCGTCGTCGAGCGTGCCCGACGCGGTGGCGTCCGACGAGGTCTTGGCGGGCGTGCGCGACGAGCTCGCGCGCTCGGGCGCGCTGGCGAGCGGCGAGTCGTATCCGCGGTGCGAGGTCGAGGTCCTCCGCGCGGACGAGGCGAGCGAGGGGATCGCGGCGACGCCCAACGCCGACGGGGTCTCTTTGCCGGACGCGCGGGCCACGCGCGTCGGCGTCGTGGCCCGCGCCTGGATCGTGCGCGCGAAGGACGGGCCGCGCGAGCGCGACACCGGCGACGTCCGAGCGGTCGAGATCGTCGCGGTCGCCGCCGACGCCCGCGGCGCGACGTTTCGTCACACCGACGCGCTGCGCGCGGCGAGCCGCCGCGTGGGGCGGAGGATGGGGACGCGTATCCTCGGCCTCCCGTCGTCGAGCGACTGACCGCGGCCGGCGGCGCCAACGGGGGCCTTGTTCGATCGCAGGGCCCGGGCCTACGCTCCGAGAGATGTCGGGGGCTCGCGCCAGGCGCGAGCGCATGTGCGTCGCGCTCGCGCGGCACGGCGCGCGAGCGAGGGTCACGTGGAGGACAGGTCATTCGACGCGGCACGTCTGGAGGTGCTCGAGGCGATCGCCCGCGGGCAGCCGCTCTCGGTCGTGCTCGAGCAGATCGTCCGGTCGATCGAGGCGCAGTCGACGTCGATGGCGTGCTCGATCCTCCTCGTCTCGGGCGGCCGCTTGCGGCACGGGGCGGCGCCGAGCCTCCCCCGCGGCTACGTCGAGGCCATCGACGGCGTCGAGATCGGACCTGACGTGGGGTCGTGCGGCACCGCCGCGTGGGGCGGCGAGGCGGTGATCGTCGAGGACATCGCGACGGACCCGCGCTGGGCGCGGTACGGGCGCGTCGCCCTCGCCCACGGGCTCTGCGCCTGCTGGTCGACGCCCATCTTCTCGCCGGATCGCGAGGTCCTCGCCACCTTCGCGATGTACTTCCACGCGCCGCGGAGACCGACGGCCGAGGAGCTCGCCTGGGTGGACGCCGCGACGCACCTCGCGGCGATCGCCCTCGGTCGCAGCCGCGTCGAGGCCGAGCGCGCGCGCCTCGAGGCCCAGCTGCGGCAAGCGCAGAAGATGCAGTCGCTCGGGACGCTCGCCGGGGGGATCGCGCACGACTTCAACAACGTCCTCGCGGCGATCGCCGGCAACGTGTCGGTCGCGAAGAAGTGGCTGTCCGACGGGCATCCGGCGCACGAGCTGCTCGACAACGTCGACCTCGCGCGCCGGCGCGCGACCGATCTCGTGCGGCGGATCCTGACGTTCAGCCGAGACGAGGCGCCGCGCCGCGAGGTGATCCGGCTCCAGCCGATCGTCGAGGAGGCGTTGAAGCTGCTCGGATCGTCGCTGACCTCGAGGCCGGAGATCGTGCTCGATCTCGCCGAGGCCGGGGCCGTCCTCGCCGACGCCAACCAGATCCACCAGGTCGTCATGAACCTGGCGACGAACGCGGCGCACGCCGGCGCCCGCCGCCTCGCGATCTCGCTCGAGCGCGTCGACGTGGACGCGGAGGCCGCGCGCCGCTCCGCCTCGCTCCGCGAGGGACCGTACGTACGGCTCTCGGTCGAGGACGACGGCTCCGGGATGGACGCCGCGACGGTCGAGCGGATCTTCGAGCCGTTCTTCACGACGAAGGCGCCGGGGCTCGGCACGGGCCTCGGGCTCGCCGTCGTCGACGGGATCGTCAAGGGCCACGGCGGGGCGCTCGACGTCGAGAGCTGGCCGGGGAAGGGGACGCGGATGAGCGTCTACCTGCCGGCGGTCGTCGAGGAGCTCGCCGGCGCGGCGGCGGGGGACGACGAGGACGACCAGCGCGGGCACGGCGAGCACGTCCTGTACGTCGACGACGAGGACGCGCTCGTGTTCGTCGCGACGCGGACGCTGGAGCGCCTCGGCTACCGGGTCTCGGGCTTCAACAGCGCCTCGCGCGCGCTCGAGGCGTTCCGTTCGCGCCCGGAGGTGTACGACGTCGTGGTCACGGACTTCGCCATGGCCGAGATGTCGGGCCTCGAGCTGACGAGCGCGATCCGCGAGGCGCGCCCGGACATCCCGGTGATCGTCACCTCGGGGTACTGGCGCCCGGAGCAAGAGGAGGCCGCCGCGGCGCTCGGCGTGCGCGACGTGGTGTGCAAGCCCGATCTCGCCTTGGGGCTCGGCCCGCTCTTGCGCCGGCGCCTCGAGGAGCGCTGAGCTCCGCCGCGCTCGTCGCGGGCGCCGAGCACGGGCTCCGGCGCTCGGCGGCGGTCAACGCCCGCGGATCGCCGCGAGGGGCGGCTCGTGCCCGAGCCCGGCGCCGCCCGCTCCGTAGGCCACCGCCGCGCCTCGAGTCGGCGCGTCGCGCTCGGCGACGGCCGGCGCTCCGGCGCGGAGCTGCGGCTCGAGGAGCGCCCGCCGCGAGAGGAAAATCGTGACGCAGGCGAGGACGGCGACGATGAGCTTCTTCAGCACGCCTCGTGAACCTATCCATGATGGAGCGGGAGGCCAAATCTCCGGCGCAGAAGTCCCGAGGCGCGGGCGCGGAGGCCGTCGCCGCGCGGGCGCGGCTCAGCGCCGGAGGCCGCTCGCCGAGAGCTTGGTGAGCGCGAGCGCGCACCGGCAGCTCGTCGTCTCGCACTCCCGCTGCAGCTCGTCGAGGCACGACTCGACGCACGCGTCCTCTGCGGCGCGCTCCGACTCCGACGCGCCCGCGGTCGCCGCGAGGCCGCCTCCGCGGCCCCCGGGCTCCGCCGCGGCGCACTTCTCCGCGCAGTGATCGCGCGCCCTCCGGTCCGCCGCCGCGCACGTCGCCTCGTCGTCGTCGTCCAAGGTGGCGGAGCGCGCGCCGCACCCCACGACGCCGCCCGAGGCCGCGAGGACGCCGGCGGTCGCGGCGAGGACGAGGCGGAGGACGAGGGAGGGCCGAGCGCGCGCTCGCATCCCGGCGCAATCTAGGCGCGCGCGAGGCGTTGCCAACGAGGCGCCTCGGCGCTGCGGCCGTCCCCGCGCGTCGGCCCGTCAGGGCTCGTCGACGCGACCCCCCGGCACCGTCGCGTCGGCGTCGCCGTCGTAGAGGGCCAGCGCCTGCGAACGCTCGAGCGACGCGTCGAAGACGACCCGCTGCCGCTGCTCGCCGCGCCGCTGCACGTCGAGCAGCGTGGCGCAGAAGAAGACGTCGCGACGGCACGCGTGGCAGCGCCGGGCGCCGTCGTCGTCGGTGAGGGCGAGGCGGCTCCACCGCCTCGGGCAGGCGTCGCCGCCGGCGTCGCACCGCTCGATCGCGGGCCGGCCGGCGATCGCGCGCCACGGGGCGTCGGAGGTCGGCGAGATCGCGCGCGCGCGCTCGGCGATCGCGAGCGGCTCGGGGCGGTCGTCGTCGGGGTACGCCGCGAGCGCGCACTGCAGGCGGAGGAACTCGGCCTTGATCCGCTGACCTCGCTCTTCGAGCCAGCCGGCGTAGGCCCGGCGCGTCGCGTCGTCGTCCGGCGCGCCGCGCAGGCGCGCGAGGAAGGCCTCCTCGGCGGGCTCGAGCGCCGGCGCGACGCGCGGCGTCGACGGGCCCGCGTCGAGCGAGGGGCGTCCGCCCTCCGGCGCGAGCGCGTCCGCTCCGGCGCCGACCGGCGCCGCCGGAGGCGTGGAGCGCGCCGGGGCGCCTTCGTCGGTCGGCGGGTAGCTCGTGACGAGCGTCGGCTCCCGATCGGTGGTGGGGAACGCGACGACCGGCCGATCGAGCGCGCTCGCCGGACCGAGCCGGGCGGAGCTCCGCATGGGGTTCGTCATCGGCTCGGGCTCGTCCGGCTCGAGCTCGATCCGGAGCGGGTGGTCGCCGATGATGACGCGGTCGTCCGGGCCGACCTCCGCGGGGCGAACGATCCGGACCGTGTTGACGAACGTCCCGCTCGTGCTCGTTCGGTCGGAGACGACCACGCGGCCGCCGTCGGCCTCGATGAACGCGTGGTTCCTCGAGACGCGCGCGCTGCCGAGGACGAGATCGCTCGAGGGATCGCGCCCGACCGAGAGCCGCCAGCGTGACCCCGTCCCGCGCCAGATGACCTCGTCCCCCGACCGGACGATGAGCGTCGCCACGCGCGAATGGTACACGGAGGAGGAGCCGCGGACGAAGCGCGCTGCAGGCTGCCGCGAGGGCCGTCGTTTTGGAGTAGGCTCCCGCGCATGGGAGCGCCCCGACCGAGGCCCGCGCCGCGTCGATGGACCTGACGCCCGAGACCGCCGAGCGCATCGCGGAGGGGGAGGAGCCGCCTCGGAAGAGGCGCGGCCCGAGCCTGTACGTCCAGGTGCTGATCGCGATCGCGCTCGGCGTGCTCCTCGGCTGGCTCCGTCCCGACTGGGGCATCGCGATGAAGCCGCTCGGCGACGGCTTCGTGAAGCTGATCAAGATGCTCATCGGCCCGATCGTGTTCACCACGGTCGCCGTCGGGATCGCCGGGATGAAGGACCTCAGGAGCGTCGGCCGCGTCGGCGGCAAGGCGGTCCTCTACTTCGAGGTGATGACCACGCTCGCGCTCGGCATCGGGCTGGCGATGGCGCACCTCGTGAAGCCCGGCGCCGGCATCCACGCCTCCGCCGCGAGCATGGACCCCACGGTCCTCGACAAGACGCTCTCCGTCGACCGCCCGCACGGCGTCGTCGAGCACCTGCTCGCGCTGATCCCGAACAGCTTCGTCGGCGCGTTCGTGGACGGCGACGTCCTGCAGATCCTCGTGTTGGGGGTGCTCCTCGGCGCGGCGCTCGCGGGGCTCGGCGACCGCGCGGAGGGCGTGAGCAAGCTGCTCGAGCAGTTCGCGACCGCGGTGTTCGGGATCGTCGGCATCGTGATGCGCGTGGCCCCGATCGGCGCCTTCGGCGCGATGGCGTTCACGATCGGAAAGTACGGCGTCGGGACGCTCGGGAGCCTCGCGAAGCTGATGGCGGCCTTCTACGCGACGGCGCTGCTCTTCGTGCTCTTCGTGCTCGGCGCGGTCATGCGCGCGATGGGCCTGTCGATCGTGCGGCTCTTGAAGTACCTGCGCGAAGAGCTCGTCATCGTCCTCGGCACCTCGTCGTCCGAGTCGGCGCTGCCGCGGCTGATGGGCAAGCTCGAGGCGCTCGGGTGCGCGCCGCCGGTCGTGCGCCTGGTCGTCCCGACCGGCTACTCGTTCAACCTCGACGGCACCGCGATCTACCTCACGATGGCCGCGCTCTTCGTCGCGCAGGCGCTCGACGTGCCGCTCAGCCCGGGCGACGAGCTCCGCCTCCTGGTCGTGCTCCTCTTGACCTCGAAGGGCGCGGCGGCGGTCACGGGGAGCGGCTTCGTCACGCTCGCGGCCACGCTCGCCACGACCGGGAGCGTGCCGGTCGTCGGGATCACGCTCCTGCTCGGGGTCGACCGCTTCATGTCGGAGGCGCGCGCGCTCACGAACATCGTCGGCAACGCGGTCGCGACGATCGTGGTCGCGAGGTGGGAGAAGCAGCTCGACGTCGACCAGGCGAGGCGCGTGCTCGGCCGCCAGCCCGCGGCCGCCTCACCTCCCGAGGTCCCGCCCGCTTGACGGCCAAGGTGGCGACGCGGCGTCGACGAGGAGCGTCGGGCCGCGGGGCCGGGCGACGAGGCGCGTCGGGCCGCCCGCGCTCCGGGGGGGCTCGCTGGCTCCGGCGTCGCCGCGGCCCCGGAGACCAACGATGGGGGATCGCCGCGCCGTTCGTTCCTGCGGCGCGGAGGGAGGGGAGATGGTTGCCGTGTTGTATAAGTATTTGAAATATTATAATTAGTTTGAAGGTGCGGTTCGAGCTGCGAGTTAGAGTAAATACTCCAATCTGGACGCGTTTGAGATGTCCGAGCCCGCCGAGCCTTGGGTATCGCTTTCACGATGAAGAGAGCGGTGGCTGGCGGTCTCCTCCTGACGGCGTGGATCCTCGCGTGCGGGTCGAGCGGACGTGACGGCTTCGGCGCGGAGGGCGCCGGCGCCGGCGGCGCGTCCTCCGGCGGCGGGGCGAGCCCGGACGGCTTCGGATCGGTCGACGCGAGCGCCGACGGCGCGCTCCCGCCGCCGATCGGCACGCTCACCGGCAAGGTCGTGATGCCCGAGGGGACGATCCCGCTCTCCGACGCGCTCGTCTACCTGACGTCGACCCCGCCGCCTCCGATCCCGACCGGCGCCTACTGCGACAAGTGCGTGGGCCTCGACTCGTACGCGTTCACGTACTCGAAGCCCGACGGGACGTTCGAGCTGCCCGCGTACCAGCCCGGCGATCAGTACATCGTCGTCCAGAAGGGGCAGTTCCGGCGTGTTCGACCGATCCACGTGAGCCCGGGCACCCAGCCGGTCGCCGGCGATCTGACGCGCCTCCCCGGCAAGACCGACGCCGCGCTCGGCGACACCACCCCGCGCATGCTGATCCTCCCGGGGCAGTGGGATCACGTGGAGAAGTCGCTCGGCAAGATCGGCCTCGAGGACTTCGAGAAGTTCGAGCCCGGCTTCAACATCAAGGCGTACAGCGACAAGCTGAAGACGCTGCCGAGCTACCACGTCGTCTTCCTCCCGTGCGCCGGAACGGTGCGCGATCCGGGCTCGTTCGGTCCGTCGTGCGAGGTGAGCGTCGACCCGGAGCTGAGGAAGGCGGCGAAGGCGTTCGTCGAGCTCGGCGGGAAGCTCTACGTCTCGGACTGGAGCTACGAGTACGTCCGCCAGGGCTGGCCGGGCGCGATCCGCTGGGTCGGTGAGACGAGCCAGCTCGGCTCGGCGTGCCAGGGTGGGGGCGGCGACTACCCGGCGGACTTCGACGACGTCCCGCTCCGCGAGTGGATGACGGCCATCGGCGAGGGCAACGCGTCGCTCAAGGCGGCGTGGACGGCGATCGACACGGTGCTCCCGTTCGCGTCGGTCGACGAGAACGGCCAGGCCTTCACGCAGACGCCCAAGGTCTGGGCCTCGGTGAAGCAGGGCGGCGGGACGAAGCCGGCGACGGTGTCGTTCCAGGACCGCTGCGGCCGCGTGCTCTACAGCACCTACCACGCGGAGGGCAGCGACTCCGCGTTCGGCCAGAGCGAGTTCCTCGCGCAGGAGAAGGCGCTCATGCACATCCTGCTCGAGGTCGGCGTCTGCGTCGGCCCGAAGCCGATCCCGCCGGTGAAGTAGCTCGTCCGCGGGGCGGCGGCCCGCGCCGGACGGAGCGCCGCCGGGCCCGTCCGCGCCTTAACTCGCGCGCGCCGGGGCCGTTCGTCCCTTGCGCAGGACGATGAATCTCCCCGCCGCCCTCTCGCTCGCGTCTGCCGTCGTCGGCCTCGCGGTGGTCGGGGTCGCGCTGCTCCTCGGGAGCTCGCCGCGCTGGGCGCGGTACCGGCTTTTGTCGGCGACCGCGGCGCTGGCCGCCGTCTACTGCGGGCTCGACGTCATCGCGACGCTCGACGTGCGGCCGGACCTGCTCGTCGCGCTCACGCGCGTGCAGAGCATGGCCGGCGCGCTCCACATCGTGACGTGGCACTACTACGCCGATCGCAGCCTCGATCGCGAGCCGGCCCGGTGGGAGCGCGTCGCGCGGATCGCGATGGCCGTGCTCGCGGCGTGCTGGCTCCTGCCTCACCTCATGCTGGACGGCGGGACGCTGACGTTCCCCGTGCCCGCGCTGGGGGTGCGCTACCAATACGCGACCGTCACGCCGGTCGGCGCCGCGATGTTCGGGCTCGAGGCCGCGTTCTACGTCCTCGTCCTCGTCCGCTACGTCCTCGCGGCGCGCCGCGGCGTGGAGGGGGCCGTGGCCCACGCCGTCGCGCTCGGGGTGGGCGTGCCCGCGGCCGTCCACGACTCGCTCGTCAGCGTCGGCGCCTACCGGGCTCCGTTCCTGCTGCTGGTGGCGTTCATCGGCTCCGTCGCGGCCCTCGGCGTCATCCTCACGCGGGCGTTCATCGCCGACGCGCGCGCGCTCGACGGCATGACGCAGCGGCTCGAGCGGCTCGTCGCGGAGCGGACGAAGGAGCTCGTGGCCACCGAGGCCGCGCTCATGCGCGCGGAGAAGCTGGCCGCGCTCGGGCAGCTCAGCGCCGGCGTCGCGCACGAGATCAACAACCCCGCCGCCGCCGTCGCCGGCAACCTCGAGTTCTTGCGCGACGAGCTGCGCGGAGGCCGGGCGAGCGCCGACGCGCTCGCGTGCATCGACGACTCGCTCGACGCGATCGCCCGGATCGCCAAGATCGTGCGCCAGCTCCTCGACCTCGGTCGCGCCGCCGCGACGGCGCCGACCGACGGGGCGGCATCGAGCGTGAGCCGCGCGGTCGAGCAGGCGCTCGCGACGGCGCGGTCGTCGCTCCGCGCGAGCGTCGTCGTGACGGCGGAGGTCGCCGACGACCTCTTCGTCCGCGGCGACGAGGCGTCGATCGTCCAGGTGATCACGAACCTCGTCGTGAACGCGGGCCAAGCGATCCCCGAGTCGCGCGTCGGGCGCGTCCTCGTCCGCGCGATCGAGGAGGGCGACGACGTCGTCATCACGGTCGCGGACGACGGCGACGGCATGTCGGACGAGACCAGGCGGCGGCTCTTCGATCCGTTCTACACGACGAAGCCGGTCGGCGAGGGGACCGGGCTCGGGCTCTCGCTCAGCCTCGGGATCGCGCGGTCGTTCGGCGGCGACGTGAGCGTCCGCGCGTCGCGGCCGGGCGAGACGGTGATGTGCCTGAAGCTCCCGATCGCGACGGCCCCGAGCCCGACGTCGAGCGGCCGGACGCGCGCCTCGGAGCGCCGGCGCAAGCTCTTGATCGTCGAGGACGACGACCGCGTGCGGCGCGCGCTCCAGCGGACGCTGTCCTCCAGGTTCGACCTCGCCGTCGCCGGCGGCGTCGCGGCGGCGGAGGCCCGCCTCGACCGGCAGAAGTTCGACGTGGTCCTGTCGGACTGGAAGATGGCGAGCGGCGGCGGGCGACGCCTCTACGAGCGCACCGCGGCGCGACGGCCCGACGTCGCGAGCACGATGCTCTTCATGACCGGCGGAGGCCTCTCCGCCGACGACCGGTCGTTCATCGAGGAGCGCGGGATGCTCGTGCTCGAGAAGCCGCTCGCCGTCGAGGCGCTCCTCGCGGCGGTCCGGCGGCTCGAGACGCCGTCGTAGGCGGCCGCGCGCCGGCGGCGCGGGCGATCAGAAGCCGCTCGACGGCGAGTCGACCGCGGCGCTGACGCGCTGCGCGCGGCTCGCCACGCGAGCGTGGATCGCCCTCACGTCGGGGAGCGCGCGGAGCGGGTGGAACAGCGGGCAGCGCTCGAGCCACACGACGTCGATGAGGCCGTTGCCGTCCGCCGCGCGCAGCGCATCGAGCGCCGCGTCGTTCTCGTGGGCGAACGCGAACACCTCGGCGCGCATCTGCGCGTTGAACGCCGCGCGGCGCGGCGATCTCGAAGCGTCGACGGGGAGCAAGCGATCGACGAGCTCCCGGCTCCCCCGCGCCTCCGTGGTGCCGAGGGGCAGGCTGAGCAAGTGCTCGACGGCGGACTGGGCGCTCTTCGGGAGGGTGACGCCCTCGAGCTGCTTCGCGAGCCGCGCGGCCTGGGCCGCGTCGCGCCGCCAGATCGCGTCGCGCGCCTGGACGGCGAACCACACGGCCATGTCGCCCGGGTGCGACGGCATCGGGCCGAGGGCCTCGAGCATCCCCGCGCTGTCGCCCAGGAGGACGCGGATGCGCGCGACCTGATGCCGGCTCGCCATGATGTCCGGATCCACCGCGCTCGCCTTCCGGAGCAGCGCGAACGCCTCGTCGATCCGTCCGATCTCGCCCAGCACGCGGCCGAGCCAGTCCAGCGCGTCGACCGAGTTCGGGGCCGCGCGCAGCGTCGCCCGCAGGTGACGGACCGCGGCGTCGACCTCCTGGTTCTGGAGGTGGATCAGCGCCAGCGCGGTCTTCGCCTCGGGCAGGAGCGGATCGAGCTCGGCCGCGCGGGCGGCGAGCTCCCGCGCGCGCTCCGGGACGTCGTTGCCCGAGGAGTCGAGGCCGTACATGCGCGCCAGCGCGAGGGCGTAGGTGCCCATGATGCGGGCGTCGTCCGGCGCCCGCTCGTGCGCGCGCGACAGGACGTCGAGCGCCTCGCGCACGAAGTCCTGCCAGCCGCGGCGCATGAGGAACCGGCCGCGCAGGAAGAGGTCCTCGGCCTCCGGGTCCGCCGCCCGCGTGCGCCTCTGCCCGAGCTCGGTCGTCAGCGCCTTCGCGATCGCGTGCGCCGCGTCGTCGGCGATCGCGAGGACCTCCGCCGAGGGCCGGTCGAACCGCTTCGCCCAGAGCTGGAAGCCGTCCTCGACCGCGATCAAGCGGAAGGAGGCGCGGACCGTGTCGCCGATGCGCCGCAGCGACGCGTCGACGACGACGTCCGCGCCGAGGGACCGCCCGACGTCGCGCGCGTCGCGCTTCGCGTCGTCGTGGCGAGCGGTGTCGCCGCGCGGCCTGACGAGCAGCCCGGGCACGACGCTCAGCAGGTCGATGACGTCCTCGTTCAGGTTCTCGACGAGGTACGCGTCGTCGCTCGGCCCGAGGTTGAGCACGGGGAGCACGGCGACGGCGCGCGCGCCGGGCGTGCGCTCGAGCTTCAGGGCCGGCCGCGCGGCGGCTGCGACGAGGAGCGAAGTCGGCGCGATCGGCGACGTCCCCGACGTCGGCCCTCCCCGCGAGGTGGGCGCCGGCGCCCCCGCGAGCGCCTCGAGCGCGGCGGCCGTGTCCTCCGCGCTCGCGAAGCGATCCTCGCGGCGCCGCGCCATGAGCTTCAGCACGAGCGCGGCGACGGGGCCGGGGACCTCGGGCGCGGTCGCGCGGGCGTCGGGCGGCGGGCGGAGCAGCCGCCCGGCGGCGACGGTGACGATCGTGTCGCCCTGCCACGCCATCTGCCCGGTGAGCAGCTCGTAGAGCATCGCGCCGAGGGCGTAGAGATCGGCGCGGGCGTCGAGGTCCGCGGCCCCCTCGACCTGCTCCGGCGCCATGTACGCGGGCGTGCCGACGATCCCGGCGGCCGTGCGCGAGAGCTCCTGCTGCGCGTACGCGCGGGCGATCCCGAAGTCCGTGATGACGGTCCGCCCGTCCTTCGCGACGATGACGTTCTCCGGCTTGAGATCGCGGTGGAGGACGCCCGCGGCGTGCGCGGCGGCGAGCCCCGCGCAGACGTCGAGGCCGAGCGTGACGACCTCGGCGACGGGCAGCTTGCCCCTCCGCGCCAGGAGCGCGGCGAGCATCTCGCCCTCGATGAACTCCATCGTGAGGAAGCGGTCGCCCCCGTCCTCGCCGATGTCGTACGTGCGCGCGACGTTCTTGTGCGTCACGCGGCGCGCGAGCTTCACCTCGCGGCGGAAGCGCTCGACCATGTCGGCCGAGGCGAGCTCCTTCTTCAGCATCTTCAGCGCGACGACCTCGTCGAGCTCGCGGTCCCGGGCGCGGTAGACGGTCCCCATCGCGCCCGCGCCGAGCATGCCGAGGAGCTCGTAGCGACCGCCGAGCAGCGGCGGCGCCTCCTCCGGCGACGTCAGCCGCGCGGGCGCGTGCTCGAACGACGCCGCCTGAGTCTTGGCTTCGGGATCGGGGGCGCTCATCCTGCGCGCGCGATCGTAACAGAACGCAGCCGCTCGGACGTCGATCGTCGCTCGCGCGCGAAGGCGCCTTCGACCACGTCGTCCGCGCTCGGTCGGCGCCTCGCGCGCCGGCGGGCCGCGCCGCGTCAGCTCCCGATGAGCTCGGCGATGGGGACGGCGGGCGTCGTCGCCTCGGGGACGTCGAGGCGGGTGAAGGACATGTCGAGCTCCAGGCGGTAGGTCCCCTCGAACGTCTGCGGCTGCGGCGTGAGCCACTCGTCCGGCGCGAGCCGCGAGAACCACAGCTCGCCGCTCGTCCGCCGGTAGAGGTGATACTCGCCGCCGGGCTTCTTCTCGAAGGCGCAGGGCGCGCGGTGGAGCTCCGCGTCGCGCCGTGCCTTCTCGAGGACCGAGCGCGCCTGCTCTTGCAGGCGTCCGATCTGCTCGGCGATCACGCCGAGCTTGCCGCCGGTCATCGCGGCGAGCGTCTGGTCGGCCTTCTGGATCTGCGCGGCGACGTCGACGAGATCGTACGCGGGCGCCGTGCGGCTGAGCGGGTAGGGGGCCGCGCGCGCGGGGCCGTCGTAGAGGCCGGGATCCACCTCGGGCGGGGGAGCGTCCATCGGCCTGGGCGGGTCGCGGTCGTTCACGGCGCGAGCATGCCACGCGCGCGGCGCCGGCGCGAGGCCGCGGCCGCCGCGTCAGCCCGGCGTCGTCGCGATCGCGGCGGCCGTGAGCGCGACGCCGACGACGGCGAGCGCGGCGATGAGGCCCGCGGGCATGACCTTCTTCGTCCTCAGGAACGCCGTCCCGAACCGCGCGGCGAGCGCGGCCGAGACGCCGAGGCCGAGGAAGAGCGCCGGGCGCGAGGTCGCGAACCAGCCGGCGACCAGGAGGAGCGCCCCCGAGATCGAGCCGGCGATCAGCGACGCGCGGCTCTTGGCCTTGACGAACCCGACCACGCCGCCGGCGATCGTGACGGCGCCGAAGACCATGAGGTAGATCGCGAGGACGGACAGGAGCGGTGAGGTCCGGAGCGGGTCGAGCATCGCGAGCGGCACGCTACCCGGAGCGGTGGTCGGGCGTAAGCGCGTTCACGCCCGCGCGGCGGCGTCCTCCACGCCCCTCCTCGCGGAGGCGTTCGGTGGGCCTCGCTCGCGGCGGCGCCGCGCCTCGAGGGCGGGCCGGCGATCGCGCCGGAGACGAGGTCCTGGCGACATTTTTGAGGACGCCGAGGAGGAAATGCGAGTCCTTTGCTTAATTTTGTTTATGATTGGTTTGACAAAATTGATTTGGGTGCCTATTCACTCTTCCATCCGATGGCGAAGCTGGTGGTCACCTGTCCGAGCTGCGACGGCGAGCTGCGCGTCACGCGCCTCGCCTGTCAGGCGTGTGGAACGAACCTCGACGGGAGCTTCGAGCTCCCCGCGCTGCTGAAGCTGCCCGCCGACGATCTGACCTTCATCAGCGAGTTCGTCCGCGCGTCCGGGAGCCTGAAGGCGATGGCGGCGCTCGAGGGCCGGAGCTACCCCACGGTCCGCAACCGCCTCGATCAGATCATCCGGCGGCTCGAGGAGGTCGAGCGCGGCGTCGCGCAGCGGCGTCACGAGATCCTCGACGCGCTCGAGAAGGGGAGGCTCTCTTCCAAGGAAGCGGAGGAGCAGCTCAGGAAGGTGGGCCTGTGACCCCCGCCGAGCGTGTCCGCCGGCTCGTGGAGTCCGGCAGCGTGGCGCCCGGCGAGGGCGAGCGCCTCCTCGCGGCGATGCGCGCGGCGCCCCCGCGCTCTCGGCTCGCGGCGCTCGTCGATCCGTTCGATCGCTTCGGCGGGGGGACGGCGGCGCTCCTCGGCGCGGCCGTCGCCGTCGCGAGCGTCGCGGTCTCGCGGCTCGGTGTGCGCTTCGACGGCCTGCTCGATCTCCACGTCGATCGCGCCTCCGTCCCGGCGCTGCACGTCGCGATCGCCGATCAGATCGCCGGCTGGCTCCTCCCGGCGGTCTCGTTCTGGCTCTTCGCGCGCGTCTTCGGCAAGCACGTCCGCCTGCTCGACTTCGTGGGCATGACCGGCCTCGCGCGCCTGCCGATCCTCGTCGCGGCGCTCGTCCTCCTGCCGATCACGCCGCCGGCCGCCGAGATCACGGCGGAGCCGAGCGCGTCGCTGCTCGCGATCGCGCTGATCGGCCTCGTCTTCGTCGTCGCCAACGTCACGCTGCTCTACACGGGCTTCAGGAACGCCTCCGGCCTCACCGGCGCCAAGCTCGTGGGAGGCTTCATCGGGCTCGTCGTCGTCGTCGAGGCGCTCTCGAAGATCGCGCTCTCGCTCTTGCTCTGAACCAACGAGGTCGAAATGAAGGTCGCTCTCTCCCGCGGGCCGCGAGGCTCGCGCCGGTCTCTCTTTGCCTCGCGCGCCCTCGCGGGCGCGCCGGGCTCGCGCCCGCGTCGCGTCGCGCTCGCGATCCTCGTCGCGGCGCTCGGCGCCGGGGTCGGGTGCGCGCCCGCCGTCGACCCCGCACCGTCCACCCCCACGAGGAACGCCGCCATGAACGACGACGCCGCCACGAGATCGATCGAGACCCGCGCCAGGACGTTCATCGCCGAGCTCGCGAGCGGCGCGTGGGCGCACCCGAAGACCGCCTTCGACGCGGCGATGACGAGCGCGGTCCCCGCCGACACGCTCGAGGGGCTCTGGCGCGCGCTCGAGAAGGACGCCGGGGCGTTCCGCGCGATCGAGGGCGTGAAGGAGCTCGAGGAGGGCGGCCACCGCGTCGCTCACGTGACGTGCCGGTTCGATCGCGGGGCGAAGACGCTTCGCCTGGTCTTCGATCGTGAGGACAAGCTCGCGGGCATGTTCGTCCGCCCGCCGGAGGCGGCGGCCTGGACGGCGCCTTCGTACGCGGACGTGGGCGCCTTCGAGGAGCGCGACGTCGAGATCGGCGACGCGGCGCTCCCCGGCACGCTCACGACGCCGAAGGGCGCCGGGCCGTTCCCCGCGATCGTGCTCGTGCACGGATCGGGGCCGAACGATCGCGACGAGAGCGTCGGCGCCGTGAAGCCGTTCAAGGACCTCGCGTGGGGGCTCGCGAGCCGGGGCGTCGCCGTCCTCCGCTACGTCAAGCGGAGCCGCCACGCGCCCGCCGGGATCGTGACCCAGCGCGACGAGGTCGAGTCGCCGGCGCGTGACGCCGTCGAGCTCGCGCGGCGCGCGCCGGGCGTCGACCCGAAGCGCGTCTTCCTCCTCGGCCACAGCCAGGGCGGCTACCTCGCGCCGCGGATCGCGGCGGCGGACCCCGGCCTCGCCGGCGTGGTCATCCTCGCCGGCTCCACGTGCCCGCTCGTCGATTCGCTGATCGACCAGCTCGAGTACTTCGCGACGCTGAGCCCCGCGGACGCCTCGCTCCGCGCGACGCTCGCCGACGCGCGCGCGTTCAAGCGGCGCGTCGAGGCGCCGGGGCTCCGCGCCGACGAGGAGCTCGTCTTCCCGGTCGGCGGCAAGCTGACGGGCGCGTACTTCCTCGACGTCCGCGGGTACGATCCGCCGGCGACCGCGAAGACGCTCGCCTGCCGGCTGCTCGTCCTCCAGGGCGAGCGCGACTACCAGGTGACGGCGAAGGACTTCGACGGCTGGAAGGCCGCGCTCGGATCGCGCCCGAAGGCGACGCTCAAGACCTACGCGTCGCTGAACCACCTCTTCGTGAGCGGCGAGGGGCCGCCGGGCCCCGCCGAGTACGAGCGACCGGGGCACGTCGACGAGCGCGTGGTCGCCGACGTCGCCGCCTGGATCGCGGGCGCGGAGCGCCGAGGTCCGTGATCGCTCGTGCGGCGCGCAGCGGTCGAGGTTCGTCGCCACGGTCGCGCGGTCCTTCGCCCGTGAAGTGGTGATGCGGGGCGAGGAGCGTGCTATGGTGCGCGCCCAATGGCCGCTTCCCAAGCCACGATCACCGTGGGGTGCGCCGGGTTTCCGGTTCCTGCGACGCGGTACTTCAAGGAGTTCACGTTCGTCGAGATCCAGGAGACGCACCACGCGCTCCCTGGAATGGGGACGATCCGTCGCTGGCGGCGCGAGGCTCCGGACGGGTTCAGCTTCGCCATGCTCGGTCCGCGCGAGATCGGGCAAGAGGGCTTCCGCGAGGGGAAGGTCGTCGAGACGGCGCTGACGACGCTGCTCGAGGTCGGCAAGGAGCTCGACTCCACCATCGCCGTGTTCGTCTCGCCGCCCGAGCTCGTCCAGAACCGCGCGAACAAGGCCGCGGTGAAGGAGTTCCTCCAGAGCGTGCGGAAGAAGTTCGACCGCGTCGTGTGGGAGGCGCCGACCACGTGGGACGCGGACGACGCGGCCGCGCTCGCCGTCGACGTGAAGGTCATCCCCGCGCGGGATCCGCTCGCGCACGGCAAGCTCGACGCTCCGGTCGCCTATTACCGGCTCCCGGGCCCGGCCGGCCACAAGAGCCGCTACGAGGACCCGGCGATCGAGAAGCTCGCGGCCATCGCCAAGGACGCGAAGCACAAGGACGCGACGTACGTGTTCACGAACGTCGACATGTTCGCCGACGCGAAGCGCTTCAAGAAGGCGATGAAGCTCCCCTGAGGCTCGTCCCGCCGACGCCTGCGCCGTCCGGCGCGAGCGGCGGTGAACACGGTCGCCGGCGCGCGCCGCGCCGGCGAGGCCGCCGCGCGTCGTCCACGCGC
>JAHBWF010000013.1 GCA_019637105.1 Labilithrix sp. | reverse complement strand
GAAACGCCGCGGCCGGCGCGAAGGTCGGCCCGGTGCCGAGGAGCCACTCGACGACGCCGGCGTCGGCCTCCTCGTCGACCCGGACCTGAAGGGACACGCACCACTCCATCCGCTTCGTCGCGCGGACCGGAGCGGCGAGCCCTTCGAGCGAGCACACGACCGGAAAGATCCCCACGCGCTCCACGTCCCCGTCCGCCGGCGGGCTCCCGTCCGCCGGCAGGTCCCCGTTCGCCAGCACGTCCGCGCTCGGCGCGCGATCCACGTACCGGAGCGTCCGGGCCCCGACACGGACGGAGATCGGCGCGGCCCCCCGATAGCTCGGCCACGCTTCGAGCTCGCTCGCCGGCAGCGCGCTCAGGAAGGTGTCCGCGTCACGCGCGTCCGCCGGCGCGAACGTGAGCGCCGCGACGAGCACGCAGCCGGCCGTGGCGACCCGCGCGGTCCACGCGAGCGGCTCCAGGCGGCGCGCCACGGCGAGCCGTCCTCCGATCACGAAGCCGACGACGAGGAGCGCGAGGGTGGCGCCGGTGAGCGCCTCGGCGGAGAGCCCGGCGAATCCGTCCGGCCTCGGCGGGAGGAGCGGGTAGTCGCCGAGGACGAGCTTCTCGATGCCGCCGGGCGGCGCGGGGACGACGGGGAGGAGGGCGAAGCGCCCGCCGGCGAACGCGAAGAGCGGAGCCAGCGAACCGAGGGCGAGCGACGCCACGATCGATCCCCTCGGCGCCTGGGCCATGACGACGAGGGCCCGATGCGCGAGCAGGAGAAGGACGCCGCTCACCGTGATCGTCGCCATGACGCTCCAACGCCCGCCCTCGGCGTCGACGCCGAGCTTGGAGACGACCAGGACGATCGCCGGGAGGACGAAGACGACGGGGGCGGCCGTCGCCGCGACGGCCGTCGTCCTCACCTGCGCGCGTCGGGCGGCCTCGGCGCGCAGGCGCGCCGCCTCCGCCTCGAGGTCGGTGTCGGCTCGCGATTCGCGGTACGGCGCGCGCATGGCAGGTCAGCCCGAGCCTCCCCGAACGAAGACCACCCTTCGTCGTCGCTCGGATCGAGCGTAGCAGGCCGATCGTCCTCGCCGTCGCTCGGACCGAGCCGTCGCAGGCCGGTCGTCCTCGCCGTCGCTCGGACCGAGCCGTCGCAGACGACCACCCCCCCGTCCGCGACGGTTCCGGCTGGGCCATGATCGCGCGACGGCTGCGTGAGATCTGCGCAACCGGTCGCGCGCTGCGCCGGAAGCTGCCGACGACGCGTGAACGTCGAGCGGCCTGCTCCTTGCTCCACCCGCGAGCCATGCGAATTTCACGTCTGCTCGTGTCTTGCGTGCCCCTCGGGCTCTTGGCCTGCAGCGCTCCTTCACCCGACTCCGTCGACGAGCCCGCCGCCGTGTACGGGGCGAGCCGCTCGGCGCTCGGCGGGACGCTCCGGGAGAAGACCACGGAGATCCTCGTGCGCGTCGGCCCGTTCGCCGAGGACAGCCTCTATTCGTGCCTCCTGCACGGCCTGATGCAGGGCCTGCCGATCGGCCAGGCGATGGAGGAGTGCGAGATCAAGCTCCTGGAGGACGACGCGACCGGCTTCGGCTCGATCGACAGCCTCGGGATGCACGACAGCGCGCCCTTCGATCCGGGCACGATCACCTCGGCGTGCTCCACCGGCGATCCCACGCTCGCGCAGTCCTCGGGCGTGCGAACGACGAAGGGCTGGGGCGAGTACAGCTGGGGCGGTGACCCCGCGCACTACCGCGGCTTGACGTTCGAGGAGTCCCGCCGGGAGAAGGACATCGCCATCCAGGAGGCGCTCGAGCTGGATCTTCGCTTCAGGGAGCTCGAGCTATCGGCCGACATCGCGAAGGCGAACCTCGACGCCGCGAAGGCGTCCGGCGACTCCGCCGCGATCGCCGCCGCCGAGAAGGCCTACAAGGAGGCCTCGAAGAAGGCCGTCGACGCCGCCGGCAAGGCGCTCGACGCGAGCGAGAAGGCCCGCAAAGATCCGAACCTGAAGGGCCCGGTCTTCTCGTCGACGGTGCGCGGCGAGTCGCCCTGCAGCCAGACCCTCGCGGCCGCGCGCGAGCTCCTTCGCGAGTGTCACCGCACGGGTTGGAAGACGTACGCCTGCCAGAAGCTCCGGGCGCAGATGAACGGCTGCCCCGATCCG
Organism: Labilithrix sp.; assembly: GCA_019637105.1. Taxonomy (GTDB): domain Bacteria; phylum Myxococcota_A; class Polyangia; order Polyangiales; family Polyangiaceae; genus Labilithrix. Next base: position 86,886 of record JAHBWF010000013.1, on the reverse strand, counting down.
GCGCTCATCCTCGTCGATCCGGAGCAGGGCTACTCCTGCGGGGACAAGCCCGATCCCGAGGCCGTCCGCGCCGCGGCGGTCGCGCAGTGCGAGGAGCGCGTGAAGTACGGACCGGGCGGCGACAACCCGTGCGAGCCGCTGTCGATCGACAAGTCCGGCCTCTACTACCGAGGGCCTGGCGGCCTCTGCAACAACCCACAAGCCTACGTCGATCCGGGACAGGCGAGCTGCACGCAGTCGCTCAGGATCCCGGGAGACGGGCGTCCCGATTTGAACGCGATCATCGTGATGGGGCTCGATAAGTTCGGCGGTCCGATCTTCGTGCTGCCGCCGCCCCCGCCGCCGTTCGACCCGAACACCCCGCAGCCGGAGCCCAGACCGGGCGGGCGCCCCTTCCCGTGACGCGCCCGCCGGCGCCGGCCGACCCGGCGTTCGCGCGCCGTCAGCGCGCGAGCGCGCGGAGGGCGTCGAGCCTCACCTTGCCGTTGGCGTTCCGCGGGATCTCGGCGACGAAGTGGACGCGGCGCGGGACCATGTAGCGCGGGAGCTGCTTCCGAGCCTCGAGCAGGAGCGCGCCCGCGTCCGCGCTGCCTTCGGACGTGACCACGGCGGCCTCGACGGCCTGGCCGAGCGTGGGATCGTCGACGCCGAAGACGAGCGCCTCGCGCACCTCCGGGGCGGCGAGGAGGATCGCCTCGATCTCCGAGGGCCCGAAGCGGAACCCCGACGACTTGATCATCCGCTCCGAGCGCCCGACGTACCAGAGGCAGCCGTCGGCGTCGCGGCGGACGACGTCGCCCGTATGAAGCACGGGCTCGTCGCCGATGCGATCGCGGAGGCACGGCTCGGGTCGGATCTTCGCCGCCGTGGCCTCGGGGGCGTTCCAGTACCCGGCCGAGAGGAGCGCGCCGCGGTGGAGGAGCTCGCCCGGCTCGTCGTCGGCGCACAGCTCGCCGCGCTCGTCGACGACGAAGACGTCGACGCCGGGGACGGGGAAGCCCATCGCGCCGCGTTTGTCCTCGAAGCGATCGGCCGGCAGGTAGGTCGTGCGCAGGCACTCGGTCTGGCCGTACATCAGCACGATCTTCGCGCCCGGCAGCGCGCGCTCGAGGCGGTCGAGCAGCGCGAGCGAGGGGCCGTCGCCGGCGTTCGTGACGTAGCGGAGGCCGGCGAGCCGCCGGTCGGTCTTCTCGAGGAAGCCGACGAGCTGGTCCCAGCCGTGCGGCACCTGCGCGATCGCCGTCGCGGCGTGCTCCTCGTGCGCCTTCACGACGTCGGCCGCGAGCATCGACGCGGGGACGATGAGGCGGCCGCCGGTCGCGCACATCGTCAAGAGCTGCGAGAGCCCGTAGCCGAAGCTCCAGCCGAGCAGCCACATCAGCCGATCGTCGGCCGTGTTCTCGAGGTAGCCCGAGACGATGCGCGCGAAATCGACGAGGTTCGCGTGCGGGTGCACGACGCCCTTCGGCGATCCGGTCGAGCCCGAGGTGTAGATCAGGATCGCCGGGGAGCTCGGGTCGGTCGGCGCCTGTCCGTCCCACGACGCCGTGAGCGACGCCCACGGCACGACGCCGTCCGTCGTCGCGCCGCGGACGAGCACGTTCGGCGGGCGCTTCGCGCCGAGCTGCTTCGCGCGGAGGTCGTTCGTCACGAGGAAGCGCGCCCCGCTGTCGGCGACGACGTGGGCGATCTGCGGGACCGTCCACTGCGGCGTCGCGCCGACGACGACGGCGCCCGCGCGCGAGGCGCCGAAGAGCGCGGCGACGGCGTCGAAGCCGTTCTTCAGGTCGACGACGACGCGATCGCCCGGCGCGAGCCCCGCGTCGCGCAGCCAGGCGGCCACGCGCGCGCTCTCTCTCTCGACGTCGTCGGAGCTGTACGCGCCGTCGGGCGTGACGAGCAGCGGCCGATCGGCCCCCGCGCGCCGGTGGCGCTCGAGCAGGTCGTAGAGCGTCGTCACGACGCCCCGAGCAGCTCGCGGCACAGGAGCTGGGTGGAGACGGCGGCGACGAGCGCCATGTTGTCGGTGTTCGAGAACGCGCCGCCGCCGGCGTTCGCCTTGCATTTCTTCCAGAGCGCCTGCACGCCGCCGGCGTCGAGGACGCCGTTCTTCGCGACGGCCTCGCGCGAGAGGAGCTCGTCGATCTCGGCGCGGGCGCTCGGGGTGACGAACGACGTCGCGTCCGGCGCGCGGTAGGGCTGCTTCTTGCGCGCGGCGACCTCGCGCGGAACGAGCGGCGCCGCGACGCGCTTGAGCACGTGCTTCTCGTCGAGGACGCGGAGCTTGTAGGCGTCCGGGAGGCTGTTGGCGAGATCGACCACGTCGGGATCGAGGAACGGAAAGCGCCCCTCGACCGAGCTCGCCATGAGCATCCGGTCGCCTTGCGAGCCGAGCAGGTAGGGGCCGAGCAGCGTGAGGATCTCGATGTACTGGTCCTGCGCGAGCGGGGTCCAGCCGGCGAGCTCCGCCGGGAGCTCGTCGCGGAGGGCCCGGACCGCGTCGGTCCCCGGCGGCGGCCGGAGGTCGGGGGCGACCATGCGCTTGAGCGCGGCGGTGGTGCTCCAGCGCGTGCCGTGCGCGAAGCCGGGCTCGCGGTACGAGGCGAGGTCGCGGCCGAAGAACTGCACGGCCATCGAGCGCTGCGCCACCGGCGAGCGCGCGAGGTACGGGTAGAGCCGCTGCAGGAGGAGCGGGCGGAGCTTCGACTCCGGGTGTCGCGCCCAGAAGCGCCGCACGCGGCCCTCGCGGAAGAGGTCGTAGCCGCCGAAGACCTCGTCGGCGCCTTCGCCCGTGAGCACCACCTTCGTCCCGAGGTCCGCGACGAGCTTCGACAAGAGGAGGAGCGGCGCCGGCGCCGTCCGCAGGAGCGGGCGCTCGGCGTGACGCACGACCGTCGGGAAGACGCGCGCGATGTCCTCGCGGGTGACCACGACCTCGTGGTGCTCGGTGCCGAGCGCGCGCGCCACCGCGCGCTGGTACTCGGTCTCGTCGAACTCGGCGTCGGCGAACCGGAGCGAGAACGTGTGGAAGCGCTCGCCCTTCGCGCGCAGGCCGAGCGCCGAGACGAGCGAGCTGTCGAGCCCGCCCGAGAGGTAGCAGCCCACGGGCACGTCGGCGCGCAGCATGCGGAGCGCGGTCGCCTTCTCGAGCGCTCCCTGGACGGCGGCCTCCGCGTCCGCGATGGATCCCTGGAAGCGCGGCGTGAAATCGTGTCGGAAGAAGGCCCGCTCCGCGACGCGGCCTTCCTCGTAGACGCGGACGCGTCCGGGCGGGAGCTCGGAGACGCCGCGGAAGACCGTCCGCGGGGCGATCGCCGCCCAGAACGTGAAGGTCTGGTCGAGGCCGATCGGATCGATCCCGCGCCGGAGCGCCGGATCGGCCGCGAAGATCGCCTTGACCTCGCTCGCGAAGACGACGCGCTCGGCCGCCTCGGCGTAGTAGAGCGGGTGGATGCCGACGCGATCGCGCGCGAGGAGCAGCCGCCGTCGCGCGCCGTCCCACAGCGCGATCGCCCACTGGCCGTTGAAGCGCGTCAGCGCGTCGTCGCCCCACTCGGCGAGCGCGCGGAGGACGACCTCGGTGTCGCTCTTCGTCCGGAAGACGTGGCCGGCCTTCGTCAGCTCTCCCCGCAGCTCGACGTAGTTGTAGACCTCGCCGTTGAAGACGAGCGCGAGCCTCCGCTCCGGGAGCTGCATCGGCTGCGCGCCCCCCGCGGGATCGATGATCGCCAGCCGGGTGTGGGCGAGGCCCGCGTCGCCGTCGACGAGGACGCCGTCGCCGTCCGGGCCGCGGTGCTTCAGCGCCGACGCCATGGCGCGCAGCGCGTCGGCGGTGGGCCGCGGGTCGCTCGTGGCGCGCGCCGCGATCGACGGGAGATGGACGATGCCGGCGACGCCACACATGTTCTGGTCTGCGGTTTTGATATACTCAGCGCGTGAACGACGTCGAGGTCCAGGGGCAAATCGGAAGGTTCATCGTCGAGAATTTCCTCTTCGGGGACGCCTCGGCGGCGCCGTCCCCCGACCAGCAGCTCGTGCAGAGCGGTCTGGTCGACTCCACCGGGATCCTCGAGATCGTCTCGTTCCTCGAGGAGAGCTTCGGGATCCAGACGGCGGACGAGGAGCTCGCGGCGGAGAACTTCGGCTCGATCGCGTCGATCGCGAAGTTCGTCGTGAACAAGAAGAACGGCGCCTGACCGCGCCGGCTCGGCCCGGGGCGCGCCGCCTCGCGGAGCGGCGATCGCGACGACGCCGGGTTACACCTCGAGCGGCTTCTCGACGAGGAGCGGGCGCTCGTGCAGGTACCGCGTCGTCGCGCGCTTCTTGTCGATGTCGCCGTAGACCCACTCGACCTGCTCGGTCGTGAGCTTCGCGGCCTTCGCGACCTCCGCCGGCGGGACGCCGTTGTTCTTCCCGTACAGACAGAGGTCCATCTCGGCGTACGGGAGGGCGAAGTAGAACTCGTCCTGCCCCTGCGCGAGGGAGTACGTGTCCGTCGTCGGCGGGCGGCTCCGCACGGCCTCCGGCACGCCGAGCTCGGCGGCCATGGCGTAGACCTGCGTCTTGTACAGGTGGGCGATCGGCTTCACGTCCGCGGCGCCGTCGCCGTTCTTCACGAAGAAGCCCTGATCGTACTCGAGGCGGTTCGGCGTCCCGGTGCACACGTAGTGGAGCTTGTCGGCCCAGTAGTACTCGAGCGTCTTGCGGACGCGCTGCTTGAAGTTCGTCGCGGCGACGATCTGGAGGTACGGCTCGAGCGGCAGGCGGTGCTTCTCGATCGTCCCGTCCGGGCGCTCGACGACGATCGAGTAGACGTTGTAGTCGGCGCCCGCGCGCGCGCCCGGGAGCACGATCTTCGATTTGTAGCCGGGGCCGTAGTCGGGGACCACCTGCTCGATGGCCTCGTCGCGGCGCCGGTAGCAGCCGATGGCGTCGAGGGTCGTCGAGATGTCCTCGAGCACGAACGGGATCCCGAACGATTCGGCGACCGATCGTGAGAGCGCGAGCGTCGACTCCGACGAGTCGCGCTCGGGCATGAGGAGCCCCTGGCACTTCGTGGGCCCGAAGGCCCTCGCGCAGAGCCCCGCGACGACGCTGGAGTCGATGCCGCCGGACAGCGCGATCACGGCGCCGCGCCGCCTGAGGACCTGCCCGACCTGCTTGCGCAGCGCCGCGGTGATCCGTTCGACCTCTCTCTTGGTGTCGAGCTTCAGTACGTCTGCTGAAAACGCCATCTTCTCTTTCTCTCCGGTCGCCTCAGGCGACCTCGACGAGCGCGGGATCGAGCGTGCCCTTGCCGTAGACCTGCCGGTAGTAGCGGAGGAACTTGCTGACCTTCGAGTCCGGGTCGTCCAGATCGAGGTCGGTCTCCTTGTTCACGCTCGGCGCGCGCGTCATCAGGTGCCGCACGGCCCAGGCGTCGATCGCGACCGGGTCCGTCCCGGCGACGATCGTCTTCGTGTTCACGCAGCTCGCGGCCGAGTGGCGCGTGTCCTCGCGCTCGGCGTCGAAGCCGGCGGGCTCGTACGCGATCCACTCCGCGACGAGGAGGATCAGATCCGGCGCGCGGACCTCGCGCGCGAAGTGCGCGAGCGGGCCCGCCATGCGCCAGCTCGCCGTCGGGTTGCCGCGGCCGAAGTAGTGCACCGACGCGTAGCCGCGCGCGAGCGGGTGCGTCCCGAGCGCGCCGGCGCTCATGTCGACGACGCCCATCGTGGACTTGCAGGCGCCGGTGATCCCGGTGGCGGTGTGCTCGTTCGCCGTCGTCATGTTGATCCACACGAGCTTCCGGCCGGCCGGGACGAGGCCGGCGTCGGTGCGCCGCATGACGCCGTCCTTGAGGTCGACGACGAGCCCCGTGCGCGGCGAGGTGAAGCGCGGCCAGGTGAGGGGCGTGCGCGCCTCGTCGACCCAGCTCCGCGCGAGCCGGAACGCGCGCTCGAAGTCCCAGTGGTAGCCGTCGCGCGCGTCGCCCGCGGGGATCGGCCCGCGGCCGTCGCCGCCGTACGTGCCGTGGGCGTGGCCGCGATCGTGCCAGTCGTCGCCGGACAGCTCGCTCGGCCCGGCGTCGACGAGGCCGACGAAGCTCACCGCGGCGTCCCGCTCGCGGAAGTGCGCGACCAGATCGCCGAGCTTGTTCCACCCGGGGACGTCGACGTTCCGCTCCGACGGGTGCGTGAACGCGCGCGCGAGCCCGGAGCCGTCGGCGAGGCGGAAGTGCGTGTTCTCGAAGACGATGACCTCGCCGGCGAAGCCGGGGCGCTCGAGCACGCGCTCGACGAGCCGCTTCACCGCGGCGACGTTGGTCATCCCCTGGTTCCACCACTGCGCGCTGATCTTGACGATGACGACGTCGTCCGTCCCCACGAGCGCCGCGACGCCGCCGACCTTCGCGAGGACGGCGTCGACGTTCTCGCCCGGGGTCCCGCCCTCCGCCACGCAGATGCGCGTGCGGTCGCGCGTCGGGTCGTGCGGCACGAGCGGAGGCGTCGCCGTGAACGACGCGAGCTGCGTGAGCGACGCGAGCCGCGACGTCAGCCGGCGGCGCAGGCCGTAGGCGAAGGCGCCGAGGCCGAGCGCGGCTCCGGCCGCGAGCGCCTTGCGCCGCGAGAGGAGTCGTCGCCGCCGCCGAGCGTCCGAGCTCATCGGCGGCAGCCTACCAGGAAGCCGGGCGCTCGGCGTCTCACAGCGCCTCGCGGAGCGCGTCGGCCAGGACCGCGCTGTAGAGCGCGCGCCCGGCCTCGTTGAGGTGGACGTCGTCGTCGTAGAGCTCGGGCCCGAGCCCGTCGACGCGGCGGAGGTCGATGAACCTCATGCCGGCGGCCTCGACCGCGGCGCGCCCGGCCGTGTCGATCGGGTACGGCTCGCCCTGGGCCGCCTCGAGCGTCGGGTAGGCGACGAAGCAGAGGCGGGTCTCCTCCTCGGCGGCGCGGCGCAGGAGCCGGTGGAGCGCGACGTGCGTGAGCTCCGGGCGCGCCGCGGCCTCTCGCGCGCGCTCGTGCTTGAAGACCACGTCGTTCTGGGCGGCGGCGTACGGCTCGTAGCCGGGGATGAGCCGGAGCGTGCGCTCGCGGATGCGCGCGCGCGCCGCGTAGGTCGCCCAGGCCGACGAGACGACGAACTCCGTGCGCTCGCCGAAGGTCGGGAGGTCGACGCGGAACACGTCGGGCCAGTCGCGCGTCGTCGTGAAGAACTGCGCCACGCGGCCGATCTCGATCCGGTTGCCGTCGGCGAGATCGTCCTCGTAGAACGTGAGCACGACGAGGCGCGGCCTCTTCCCCGGCCGCCAGAACGTGCTCTCGAGGATGTAGTGCCAGGTGTTGATCCTCGACGCGTCGGCGGTGAAGACGTCGGCGGTGACGGCCTCGCCCTTCGCGTCGCCGAGCTCGCGCGCGACGATCGCCGGGTCGACCCCGAGCCGGGTCGCGGAGTTGCCGACGAACGCGACGCCGTGATCGAGCGCCGTCGCGGCCTCGGCGAAGCCCATGAAGTGCCGAAAGTCCTTCGACATCGCGAAGAGCTTCGTCCGCGTGACCACCTCGAGGACGAGGAGGACGGCGGCCACGACGAGCGCGATGCGCGCGGCCGTGCCCCGGCTCCACCGCGGCGCGTCCCGGTCGAGGTCAGAACTGGAAGTAGATGAAGGCAATGGCCTGCTCCGCGCCGAAGAGGGAGATCATCGCGACGAGGTACGAGTAGAACGCGCCCTGGAGGGGCCAGGGCGCGCGGATGAGGCGACCGAGCGCGTTCTCGCCGTCCGTGAAGAGCTCGACGACGAAGAGCGCCGCGCAGTGGAACACGATGAGCCCGGCTGCGGCGAGCGCCGCCGGCGTGAGCCGGAGATCGGTCGCGATGAGGACGCTCATCTCCATCACCGTGCGGAAGCTGTCCGCGCGGAAGAAGAGCCACCCGAGGCACGTCAGGTGGAACATGACGACCACCCGGACGAGCCAGCGGAGCCGGTCGCTCGGCGCGGGGTCCTTGACGCGCAGGAGCCGGAAGACGCAGAGGATCGCGCCGTGGTAGAAGCCCCACGCCACGAACGTCCAGCTCGCCCCGTGCCACAGCCCGCCGAGGAGCATCGTGAGCATGAGGTTCCGGTACTCCATGAGCTTCCCGCCGCGGTTGCCGCCGAGCGGGATGTACAGGTAGTCGCGCAGCCACGACGAGAGGCTGACGTGCCAGCGCCGCCAGAAGTCGCTCGGGCTGACGGCGACGTACGGGTTGTGGAAGTTCACGACGAGCTCGAAGCCGAGCCACTTCGAGATGCCGCGCGCGATGCTCGAGTAGCCGGAGAAGTCGCCGTAGATCTGGAAGGCGAACGCGTAGAGCCCGACGAGCGCCTCGCCGCCGCTCATCCCGCCCGCGTCGCCGTCCTGGAAGCGGTAGAAGACGGCGTTGGCGATGGGCGCCATGTTGTCGGCGATCACCATCTTCTTGAAGAGGCCGACGAGCACGAGGACGAGCCCCTCCTCGAAGGCGCCGGGCGCGAGCCTGCGCGGCCGGAGCACCTGCGGCAGGAGCGTGTGCGCCCGCATGATCGGCCCCGCGACGAGGTGCGGGAAGAAGCAGACGAAGAGCGCGAAGTCACCGAGGTGCGTGGTGGGCTCGGTCTCCTTCCGGTAGATGTCCACCGTGTAGCTCATCGCCTGGAACGTGTAGAAGCTGATCCCCGCGGGGAGCACGATCCCGAGGACGCCGACGCTCACGTCCCGCGCGCCGAGCGCGCGCGCGAGGTCGACGAAGCTCGCGATGAAGAAATCGCAGTATTTGAAGAAGGCGAGGATCGCGAGGTTCGCGACCATGCTGATCGCCAGGAAGACGACGCGCCGCCGCCGCTCGGCGAGCGCGTAGAGCCGCGGCAGCGCGAGGCCGTAGCCGGCGCACGCGACGGCGGCGCCGATCGGGACGTAGAAGTCCGCGAGCCGCCGCGGCAGCGCGAGCGCGGCGGCGCCTCCGTCGCCGCGCCTCAGCGCCTCGAAGAGGGCCGGGTAGTCGACGTGGCTGCACAAGACGAGCGCGCCGCCGACGAGGATCAAGAAGAGGCGCCGCAGCCGGCCGGCCGGGAGCTCGATCCCCGCCACCCCGAGCCCGCCGATGAAGTCGATCACCGTCGAGACGAGGATGAGGAAGAGGAAGCGGTAGTCCCAGAAGCCGTAGAACACGTAGCTCGCGACGAGCATCAGCGTGTTCTGCTTCCGGTGCGGCAGCCGCCAGTAGGCGACCAGCACCGTGAAGTAGAAGATCCAGAACGAGAGCTGGTTGTAGTTCATGGGCTCGGGCCGAAGCCGGACGCATCATGCCGCGCGAACGGGCGGCTCGTGGCAGATTCGTGCGAGGAGGCGAGGCCGCGCAAGAGCTCCTTCGGGTGACTCGAACGTCCGCGGGCGCGTGGTATCGTTCGAGCCGATGCGCACCTTCGACGCCTCCCTCGCGATCCTCGCGTGCAGCGCGGCCGTCGCGCCGTGGGCCGTCGCGGGGTGCAACAAGCCGTCTCCGGCGGTCGAGGGGCCCGCGTCGGCGAGCGCGCCGCCGACGTCGTACACGCCGCCGCCCCCGCCGCGACCGCTGGGGGCCTCCAAGCCGTCGCCCCCTCCCGCGGCGCGCGCCGTCTTCACGGGGAGCGTCGTCGTGCACCTGGAGCGCATCGCCGACGGCGGCAAGGTCGTGTCGTTCGGCGTCCCGGTCCCGCGCGCGGTCCGCGTGGACCCCGCGGCCGTCCGCGTGCGCGTCAAGGGCGCGCCGGCCAACGTCGAGGGGCTGCGCGTCAGCCCGATCCTCTTCGACTACGACGAGCTCGGCAAGCAAGCGGGCGCGCGCTCTCTCTTGATCCAGCTCCCCGCGGCGGTCATGAGCAAGCCGGCGATCGACGTCGACGTCATCTGGAGCGGCGCCGGCCCCGGCGCGCCGGTGGGCGGCGTGGAGCCCTACGCGCAGGTGAAGTTCGCCTCGCCGGAGACCGTCGAGCTCGCCGAGCGCGCCGTCGAGAAGGACAAGCACCCGGTGGCGCCCTACCGGCTCGTCGTGAAGAAGGCCTACACGAAGACGCTCTTCACGGGCTGGGAGCCGACGGTGCTCGCGACGTTCCCGAGCTCGTACCTCACGGACACGCACGTCTGGAACGGCCTCTTGAGCCGCGAGGACCTCGACGCGAACGCGTCGCTCAAGGGCCTCACGTACCTCTCGGACAACCTCGGGCCGTTCGTCGAGGCCGCGCTCGGGCGCGAGGGCTACCCGCTCAAGCCCGAGTCGGTCGCCGACCCGGTGACCAACTACGAGGGCTGGCTCTACGATCGCTGCGCGACGTTCCTCCTCGCGTACGCGCACCTCTCCGCGCCGCATCACCTGCGCCACGCGCTCAGGTCGTGCTCCTACTACGGCTCGAAGATCGAGACCTCGGGAGCCCGCGCCGGGATCTTCTCGGGGAAGCCCGATCCCGACACGAAGTACTCGCACGTCCGCGGGCTCTACATGTACTACGCGCTCACCGGCGACGAGGCCGCGAAGGCCGCGGCGAAGGCGATCGCCGAGATGTGGCTGAACGAGCAGACGTTCGCGCTGCCGTACCGCAAGGGCTCGGTGCGCGCCGCCGACAAGCTGTGGACCGAGCGCCTCCTCGCCGTCGACATGGAGGCGATGATCTACGGGTTTCTCCTCTTCGGGGACGCGCGCTACCTCACGGCGTTCCGCGAGCTCTTCGAGACGGCCTACCGGCACGTGACGACGAAGAACCCGGCCGAGCTCGCCGCGATCACCAAGGTCCGCTTCCCGCCGCAGGACTGCTTCATCCACAGCGCCGAGCAGCACTCGGAGGGCGACGCGACCGATCCGTGGTGCTCGGGGTGGATGGCCGAGATGCTGGTCGACCCGCTCCTCCGCTACCAGGAGCTGACGGGAGACCCGCGCGTCGACGAGATCTTCGTCCGCCTCACGCGGTCGCTGCGCGACGCGGGCGCCGAGTACGTCGTCGAGGGCGAGCCGAAGGGCGATCCGTTCCTCGATCCGCACGCGTGCTTCGAGGCCGACGCGGACTTCGACGACGCGCGTCTGCTCGTCCCCGCCTACGGCTTCGGGATCGCCCCGAACGGCAAGCGCCGCGGCTTCGCGGAGGGGTCGGACGTCGAGCACTGCGCCGACGCCACCGCGCTCACGGCCGCCGGGATCCGCGCGCTCAAGCGCCAGCGGGCGTTCGACGCCCCCGGCGTGGGGCCGTTCAAGTCCGAGGGCGAGTCCTTCGTCGGCCTCCACCACGAGCTCAGCTACTGCGCGAAGCGGGCGTTCGGCCACTACACGCGGCCGATGCGCGATCCGCGGAAGTGGAAGAGCGACGATCTCGCCGACGGCTACGCGCGCGGAGACGACAAAGCGCAGGCCGCCTGGCTCGAGCGCCAGAGCCTGGGGCACCCCGTCCACGTGAGCGTCCCGTCCCGGCGGCTCTCCTGGTGGTTCAACGGCTCGCTCGCGCAATTTCGCATGATCGAGGAGGCGGCCGTCGCGTTCCCGAGCGTCCGCGGGGGCGTCATCCAGTGCAAGGGACGAAAGGCCAAGCCGCTCTGACCCGCCGCCTGGGCGCGTGATAGCTTGCGGGACATGGCCGGCCCGGGCTTCACCTACGAAGTCGAGAGAGTCCGTCCCGAGGACGTCCGCGACGAGCTCCTGCGGCTGTGGCGCGAGAACCTGAAGCTCGGCGTCTCTCCCGACGAGAAGTTCCGCTGGCTCTACCGGGACGCGCCGCTGCCGGCGGACAGCGTCTTCGTCCTCCGGGCGCGCGGCGCAGACGGTCGCGCCGCGCTCGTCGGCGCCAACGGCGTCGCGGTCCGGCGCTTCCAGCTCGGCGCCGCGACCGGGCGCGCCGGCATCACCAGCGACCTCGCGGTCGACGCCGCCCACCGAGGCCTCTTGCCCGCGCTCCGCCTGGTCCGCGAGGTCAACGCCTTCGCGCTCTCGGACTTCGACGTCACCTACGGCTTCCCCAACAAGAAGGCCGAGGGCGTGATGGTGCGCGGCGGCTTCCGCGTCCTCGGCAAGACCGCGCGTTACGCGCGCGTCCTGCGCCACGCGTCGTACGCCGCGCGCTTGAAGGAGCGCGAGGGCGTGCCGGAGCTCCTCCTCCGCGCCGCCGAGCACCCGGCGCTGGTGCGCGTCGGCAGCGTCGGCGTCGATCTCGCGCGCCTCGCCATGAGCGCGCCGGCGGTAGCGCGCGCGCGCGTCCGCTACCGGCTCGTCTGGGAGACGCGCTTCGACGAGCGCTTCGACGCGCTCTGGGAGCGCGCGCGCGCGGAGTACGAGATCGTCGGGGAGCGGACGAGCGCGTTCCTCGCGTGGCGCTGCCGCTCGCCGGAGGTGGCCACGCTCGTCCGGAGGACGAGCGGCGAGCTCGTCGCCTACGCGGTCGTCGAGCGCGATCCCGCCACGGGCGCCGTCCACGTGCGTGATCTCTTCGGACACAAGCGCGACCTCGGCGCGCTCCTCGATCTCCTGCTGCCCGCGCTCTGGCGCCGTGGGGCGGTGAGCGTCTCGCTCCGGCTCCTGGGCGCGCCGGAGATCGTGGCGCTGCTCGAGGAGCGCGGCTTCGAGCGACGCGCGGAGAGCCGTACGGCGGTCGTCCAGGCCGGTCGAGGCGCGCTCGGGGATCGGCTCGAGGAGACGAGGCGGTGGCACCTCTTCGACGTCGACGAGGACACGTGACCGGCGTCGCGGCGAGGCCCTCCGCGCGGCGCTCTCGACGGCCTGCGAGGCCGCGGTCGACGTGAATCGATCTCTTTACTTCAGCGTTCGGCGCGGGTAGCCCACGGACGATGCTGCGCGCGCGGTCGGCGGGGATCTGCCTGGCGCTCATGACGCTGCCGTCGACGGCGCTCGCGCAGGGCACGCTCACCGAGACGCTCCGCGTTCAGGCGGCGTTCGCGACCGAGGGGCTCCCGCCTCCGCAGCCGCGCCGCGACGACGTCTTCGTGATGGCGACCCCGGAGCTCTCGTACCTCTGGGGGAAGCCGGATCGCGCCTTCAGCGTCACGTACGGCCTCACGGGCGCGCTGCACTCGCTCGGCGGCGCCAGCGAGCTCGCGCAGCGGCTGACGCTCGCCGCGGCGTTCGACCTGACCCCGCGGACGCGGCTGCTCCTCTCGGCCTTCGCCGCGCAGAGCTCGCTCTCCAACTTCCTCATCTCGCAGCCCGCGTCGGGGACGGCGGTGACGCTCTACCCGGGGCTCGGGACGCGGCTCGTGACGTTCGGCGTCGCGCAGGGGATCTCCCACGAGCTCACGCCCCGCGTGCGCGTCGAGCAGACCGCCGACGCCAACCTGGTGACGACCATCGCGCCGTCGCCGCCGCTGGACGCCATGGTCGTCGGCGTCGGCGCCGCGATCGAGCGCGTCTGGCCGCGCGACGGCCTCGGCCTCGAGACCCGCGCGTCCTACGCGACCACCCAGGCGGTCCCGCCCGAGCCCGACCGCCAGTTCTCGACGATCATGCTCGGGCCGCGGTGGCGACGCGACTGGACCCCGACGGTGGGCAGCCTCGTCAACGCCGGAGCCACCTCGATCTTCAGCATCGACCCGAGCGCCCCGCCGCTGCTCATGCCGAGCGCCCGCGCGTCGGTGTTCTACACGCGCGACGAGGCCACCGTCGACCTGAGCGCGTCGACCGGCGTGGCGCCGACGTTCACCGCGCAGCTCGCGCAGGCGCACACGGTGGCGCTCCGGGGCACGACGATCCTCGATCGCCGGCGACGGATCTCCGGCAGCGCGTCGATCGGCTACCTCAACGCGACGTTGATCGACAGCGCGAACCGGGCGAACGATCAGCGCTTCCAGGCGGGGCTCGGCGACGTCGAGATCGCTTGGCAGGCGACCGCGCTCATGCAGCTCTTCGCGCGCTACCAGGTGCTCGCCCAGGTGGGCGAGGTGGTGGGGGGCGTCAACCCGTCGGCGATCCGCGACGTGTTCCTCGTCGGCGTGCAGATCTCGTCGCGCCCGCCGACCGTCGGCGCGGCCGCCGCGACGCAGGGCGTCCCGACGACGTTCCCGCGTCGCGTCGACCAGAGCGACGACCCGGGCCTCGAGCGCGACGGCGGGCGGATCGAGACGCTCCCGGCGAACGGCGAGGGCGCGCCCGGCGACGGGACGCGGTGGATCCACACCACGCCGGCGCGCCCGCCGGAAGAGGTCGACGACGACGAGTGAAGACGGGCGGGGGACCCGCGTGACGTTCAGGTCAGGCCGAACACGGCGTCGAGCTTCAACAGCTTGAGCACCGCGAGCGGCTGCTCCTTCGCCCCGACGACGACGACGACCCCGCCGTTGGCCTTGACCCTCTTGAAGAGGGAGACGATGGCGCCGACGCCCGAGCTGTCGATGAGGTTCAGCTTCTCGATGTCGACCGTCACACGGCGCGGACGGTCCGCGACCACGGCGTCGATGACGGGTCGAATGTCGCGGACCGTCAGCGCGTCGAGCGCGCCGTCGATCTCGAGCCGCGATTCGCCGTTCTCATCCGTCCGCACGCAGTTCATCTCGGATCTGGCCTTGTGTTGGTTCGTTTGACGAGCGACAGCACGTTCGGCGTCCCTCCGCTATACGCGACTTCGTCGACGAGCGCGTGGATCATGTACACGCCCATGCCGCGCTCGGGCATGCTCCCGAGATCCGGCGGCTCGAGGCCGCCGAAGTCGACGGCGCGGCCGTTGTCGATGAGCCGTACGGTCATCTCGTGGGCGGTGAGCTCGGCCTCGACGTCGAGCACGCCGTCCGGCTTGTCGCGGTAACCGTGGATGACGATGTTGTTGAACGCCTCTCCGAACGCCGTGATCATCTCGTGACGGAACATCCGATCCGTCGCGTAGACGTGGCCGATGACCGTGGAGAGGAGCTCGATCGCGAGCGGCCGCTGGTGCAGCGACGCCTCGACCTGGAAGGTCATCCGCGTCACGCAGCCCTTCGTCGCACGTGTCTTCGCCGCTTCCGCCATCACGACTGCCGAAGCGCGAAGCGTAACAGTGGCCATGGGCCCTCACAAGGAGGACCCCGCCGCGGCTCAGTGCCCGCGCGAGAGCAGCATGACGATCGGCGTCTGCACCAGGATCTGCGCTTCCATCCGGAGGTACGACCAGAAGTCCTCGAGGGCCGCCGCGTACGAGAGGTCGAACATGAGCTTGATGCGCATGTCGTCCGCGAGCGCGCCCTCCGCCTCCTCGATGCCGAACGGGTTGGTCAGCGTCGCCTTGAGCTTGGCGACCTCGCTGTCTTCGTCCGGCGCGCCGGTGTAGCCGAGCGAGACCTGCGCGAGCCCGGTGAGGCCGGGCTTGATCCCGCGCGTGCGCTCCTCGAAGAACGGGATGGCCATCGCCAGGTTGACGAGGAGCTCGGGACGTTCGGGCCGCGGGCCGACGAGGGACATGTCTCCCCGGAGGACGTTCCAGAACTGCGGGAGCTCGTCGAGGCGGGTCGCGCGCAGGAAGCGACCCACGCGGGTCACGCGCCGGTCGTTCTTCGCCGCGACGACCGCGCCCACGCCCTTCTCGGCGTCGACGTTCATCGTACGGAACTTGATCATCGAGAACGTCGTCCAGCGGGGCGTATCGCCGTCGTCCTCGATGAGCCGGCCGGCGCGCCGCTGGACGAAGAAGACGGGGCCCGGCGAGTCGAGGCGGATCGCCGCCGCGATCGGGACGTAGAGGGGCAGCGTCGCCGCGAGGCCGGCGGCGGAGCCCACCACGTCGATGAGCCGCTTCACGAGCGCTACGTGAGGACGCACACGACCAGCA
This sequence comes from Labilithrix sp., assembly GCA_019637105.1. Classification (GTDB taxonomy): domain Bacteria; phylum Myxococcota_A; class Polyangia; order Polyangiales; family Polyangiaceae; genus Labilithrix. The sequence continues at coordinate 71,123 of JAHBWF010000013.1, read as the reverse complement.
TAGTTCAAGAGTCGTAGAAGGAACGTGCCATCCGAATGAGCGACGCCGCGGAGGGCCCAGCGCCGTTGACTTGCGACCGGATCCAAACCAACCTTCGAGCGGTTGGTCGGGCTCCATCGGGGGGATGCGAGCCGGGGCTTCCACCGTGGTCATGGACCGAGGACACGCATCGAGCACGCGGGCCGCCCCTTACTGGTTGATCGGCGTCGAAGGGAAAGCCCGGAAGGTCCGGCTGCCCATCAACACGCCGCTGCTGGTCGGGCGCGGCGCGTCCAATCACATCGTCCTCGACGACCCCCGCATCTCCCGTCAGCAGGCGCGGCTCGCGCCCGAGCGGGACGGCACCTTCCTCTACGACCTCAACAGCGCGAACGGCACCATCGTCAACGGCATCGGGATCACCCGGCACCGGCTCCAGCCGAACGACCTCATCCGTTTCGGCCGTTACACGTTCCGCATCGAGGAGTCGCCGGCCGGCGAGTCGACGGAGCCGTACGCCGTCGAGGCGCCGACGCTCGTGGCGACCGAGAGCGTCGCGCGGATGCTCGTCGCGCGCGAGTCCGCCGCCTCCGGCGAGCGCCAGCTCGTCGATCTCACCCAGCTCGAGGACGCGTACCAGAAGCTCGGGACGATCTACTCGTTCATGCAGACGATCGGCACGACGATCGACCGCGGAGAGCTCCTCCGCCTCATCGGCAGCAAGCTCCGCGAGGTGTACCCGCGCGCCCGCGCGGTCGCCATCTACACGCGCAGCGCCGCGCACGGAGGCGCGCTGCAGGTCGCCCATTTCTCCGGCGCCGGGATCACGTCCGACGAGCCGTCGCTCCCCGAGGACGTGAGCCAGGCGATGCTCACCTTGCCGAGACCCATCCTCGGCGGAGAGTCGCCGGAGTCGTCGCGCGTCGCCGGCGGCACCAACATGTTCGCGCCGATGATCGACCGGGGCGAGGTCCTCGGCGTCATCCACGTCTCCGCGGAGGAGCACAGGCCGACGTTCTTGCCCGCCGACCTCGAGCTGCTCAACGGCATGGCGGCCGCCGCCGCGATGATGCTCCAGAACGCGCGGATGCACGACGAGACGCTCCAGCGCGATCGCTTGAAGTACGACCTCGAGCTCGCGGCGCGGATCCAGAAGAGCTTCCTCCCGCGCGAGGTCATCTCCGTCGAGGGCGTCGAGCTGTTCGCCGAGTACCGCGCGGCCTACACGATCGGCGGCGATTTCTACGACGTCTTCTGGGTCGGCGAGGACCGGCTCGCGGTCTTCATCGGTGACATCTCGGGCAAAGGCATCGCCGCGGCGCTGCTCATGGCGCGCATCTCGAGCGAGCTCCGCGTCGCGGCCCTGGCGCACGTCGAGCCGACCGCCGTGCTGTCGGCGATGAACGAGGCGATCCTCTCGAGCGGGCAGCCCGAGCTGTTCTTCACCGCGATCTACTTCACGTTCGACGTGAAGACCGGGCAGGTCGTCCTCGCCAACGCCGGGCATCCGTCGCCGTACTACTGCCATTCGAACGGTACGATCGCGCCGATCACGGACGGCGCCTCGAGCGCGATCGGCATCCTCGACGACCCGGGCTTCGCTTCGACCGCGTTCACGCTCGCTCACGGCGACTCGCTGGTGCTCTACACCGACGGCATCGTCGAGGCGGCCGGCGCGGAGGGCGGCCTCTACGGGACGGAGAGGCTCGAGGCGTGCCTCGCCTCGATCCAGAGCACGAGCCCGCCGGAGATCGCCGACCGCATCCTGCGGAGCGTCGAGCGGTACTCGAGGGACGTCGCCAGCGACGACCTGACGCTCTTCATCTGCCACCGCTCGATGGACAACCGGCCGTCGCTCCAGCCGCGCCGGCGGAGCGGGAGCATGGCCCCGCCGCCGCTCCCCGACCCGCCGGCGCAGTCGTCGTAGCCGCCGCGATCGCCGCCGCCGCGCGAAGCGGCGCCTCCGTCCTCCGCGAGCCGCGCCCCGCGGAGGTGTCGCCGCCTCAAGGCAGGACGATCAGGTCTCCCCGGAGGACGACGAGGTTCTCGCTCGCGTGCTCGCTCGAGGTCGCGCGCCGAAGGTCGATCGGGATGCGGCGCGCGGGGGTGCCGCGGATGATGTAGAGCTCGTTGCCGGCGAAGCGGTTCGGACCTCCGGCCATCGCGACGGCCTCGACGGCGGTGACGTAGCTCCTGGCGGTGTAGTAGCCGGGGTGCTCGGCGGCGCCGACGACGGTGAAGTAGTAGCTGTTCACGGCGGACACGCCGACCGAGACGACGACCTCCTCGTCGCGGAGGTAGTCGGCGAGCCGGGTGACGATCTCCTTCTGGATCTCCGTCGGCGTGCGCCCGGCGGCCTTGATGTCGCCGATCAACGGGAGCGTCACGACGCCGTCGGGGCGGACCGTGACCTCCGCGGAGAGATCGCGGTTCTTCCAGACCGAGACCGTGAGCAGATCGAGCGGCCCCACCTGGAACTCGAGCCCGCGCGGATCGGGCTCTGCCTTGTAGTTGTACGTCGGCGCGGCGGCCCCGCAGCCCACGAGCAGGGCGGCGCAAACGATCGGAAGCACGCGGAGAGACATGGCACGCGGACGATAGCATCGTTGCCGCGAAGGCTCACGGGGGAGCGAACGCGCCGCCGCTGCCCACGTGGTATGCTCTCGCGCGAGGCAAGGATGAACTCGCAGCCGAGCACTCGCGACCAGATCGAGCGCGCCGTCAGCCTCCTCAAGCGGAGCCCCGCGTTCTGGCGTCGCGCGCTCGTCGTGTTCCTCGTCGGCGTCCTCGCGTCCGTGCCCTACGTGTTCACGCGTCCGCGCGCCTACCGGTCCGAGACCGTGATCATGTACCAGGAGGCGATCCGGTCGACCGACCTCACGGGGGGAGAGAGCTCGAGCGAGAGCGCGCGCCGCGTCGGGGCCCGGCTCCGCGAGGTCCTCCTCTCGCGCGCGAGCCTCGAGCCGATCATCGTCGACCTGGGCCTCTTCGCGAAGCCGGGCACGAAGCTCGGACGCGGGGAGCTGATCGAGGCCGTCGACGACATGCGCAAGCAGATCACCTTCCGCGCGCGAGAGGGCGACACGTTCGAGATCTCGTACGTCGGCTCGACGCCCGCGGAGGCGCAGGAGGTCACCCGGCGCCTGGGCGACTGCATCGTCCAGGAGGCGGCCTCGCGGCGCTCCGAGAACGCCAAGACGCTCAAGGAGTTCCTCGACGCCGAGAGCGAGCGCAACAAGGCCGACCTGAGGCAGAAGGAGAGCGAGCTCGCGCAGTTCGTGGCGCTTCACCCGGCGCTCGCCGCGCGCCTGCAAGGCGCGCCGACGGCGCAGCCCGGCGCCAACACGCCGGCGCCGACGTCGAGCGACCCCGTGCTCGCGTCGCTCGAGTCGCGCGCCGCGCGCATCGAGCGTCAGCTCCGCGCGAGGGCCGACAACACGCCGCCGCCGCCGCCCGCGCCGCGGCCCACGTTCGTCCCGCCCCCCGACGGGCCGGAGCTCGTGGCCGCGCGGCGGGACCTGGCCGACAAGCTCGCGCGCTACACCGACAAGCACCCGGACGTCGCCGCCGCGCGCGCGCGGCTCCGCGTCGCCGAGGCGCAGCAGGCCGCGACGAACCAGGCCGCGGCCGACGCCTTCGCGGCGCAGCAAGCTCGCGCCGCGGCCGCCGAGGCCGATCCGCCGCCGCCGAAGAACGCGAGCGACGAGGCCGCGCTGCGCAAGGAGCTCGAGAGCCTGCAGGGCATGATCGCGAGCCGGCGCGCGGCGCTCCGCGGCGCCGCGGTCGGCGACGCGGGCGCGGGGCTCGCGACGGCGCCCGCGGCCGCGAGCGATCCGGAGGTCGCGCTGGAGGTCGAGCTCCGCCGGCTCCAGCGCGAGGTCGACGAGGGGCGCGAGCGTCAGCGCCAGCTCGACGAGAAGCTGTTCAAGGCGTCGATCACCGCGAGCTCCGTGATGAACGACCGCAACATCCAGGTCTCCGTCCTCGACCCCGCCTACCTCCCGCACGCCCCGATCTCGCGCTCGCGCACGACGCTGCTCGCCGGCCTGCTCGCGCTCTGCTTCGCGCTGGCCGTCGGCACCGCGATCGGCTCCGCCGTCATCGACGACCGGATCTACGATCGCGTCGACATCGAGCGGATGGACGTGCTCCCGGTGCTCGGCGTCATCCCGCGCGCGGCGCTGCCGCCGGCGAGGGATCGGCCGAGCTGACGCGTCACCAGAGCTCCCGCCCGGCGAGGCCGGAGAGGACGAGCTTCATCCGGAGCTCGGGGACGTCCACGTCGAGGCTCATCCCGATGCGCCGGACGTCGAACGGATCCATCCGGTCCGGCACGTTGATCCCGCCGTAGTTGGAGAACGCGCAGCGGTAGCCGGCCTCGCGGGCGCATCGGACCGTCGTCGGCGAGAACGTCCTCCGGTTGCCGACGGGGTAGGCGAGGGTCTCGGCCGAGAGCGAGCCCTCCTTCAGGCGGCTCCGCGACTCCTCGCACTCGCGCTTCTGATCGGCCGCGGACATGTTCGCGAGGATGCCGTGGCTGTGCGTGTGCGAGCCGATCGCCATCCCGGCGCGCTCCATCTCCCGCGCCTCCTCCCACGACATGAACTGGCGGTCGTCGACCTCGTCGGGGAGCCGGAGCTCGCAGGCCTCTTCGACGGCGGCGAGGTAGCGCGCGAGGTCGACCTCGGGGCCGCCGCGCGTGTAGGCGCGGATGACGGCGCGGATCGCCGGCTCCGGGTCGCGCTCGTCGACCCGCGCGACGAGCTCGGCGGGGTACGTCAGCCGCAGCTCGGATTTGCGCGCGTTGCGCACGGCCCACGCAATCTGGTCCCACCACGGGATGCGGCGCGTGCCGAGGTAGCGGGTCGGCGCGAAGAACGTCGCGCGGAGGCCGTGCGAGGCGAGGATGGGGAAGGCGTGGTCGTAGTTGTCGCGGTACGCGTCGTCGAACGTGATGGCGACGCGGAGGTGGCGCAGCTTGCGCGGGTTCGTGACGACGTCGGTGAGCTCGTCCGGATCGAGCACCGAGTGGCGCTTCTTGAGCATCGCCATCTGCGCGTCGAACTGCTCCGGCGTCGCCTCGATGACGCCGGCGTCGTAGCGGTGCCCCTCCGGCTTCAAGATCCGGTGGTAGAGGAGGACCGCGAGCGCGGGCCGCGACCCGACGCGCTCCAGCACGGAGGTCAACTTGAGCCGCGCAGCGAGGGTCGAAGCCGCCTGCCGTTTGTTCATGGACCAGCGCTCAGGATCCATGGTCCGCGAGGGGCGCCGGGGTGTCAATCGCGCGAACGGCCTGGTTGCCCGCCTGAAAGCCGGCTACACGAACGGGCGCGAGGGATGATCCCGTGAGCGAGCTCCGCGTCCTCGTCATAACGAAGATCTTCCCGAACGCGGTCGAGCCGACGGCGGCGTCGTTCAACCGGCAGCAGATCGCCGCGCTCGCGCGCCTTTGCGGCGTCGAGGTGCTCGCGACGATCCCGTGGTACCCGGGCGCGGGCCTGCTCAAGGGGCGATCGAGCGCCGGCGCGCTCGCCGCCGTCCCGAGGCGCGACGTCATCGACGGCCTCTCGGTCCGCCACCCGCGCACGCTCTTCATCCCGCGCGTCGCCCACGGGCTCTGGGCCGGCCTCTACGCGGCGTCGCTGGCGCCGCTGGCGCTCACGTACCGCGGAGAGGTCGACGTCGTGCTCGGCGCCTGGGCGTACCCGGACGGCGCCGCGTCCGTCGCGCTCGCCGCGCTGCTCGGCGTGCCGGCCGTGGTGAAGCTCCACGGGAGCGACATGAACGTCATCGCGAAGCTGCCCGGGCCGCGCCGCGTGCTCCGCTGGTCCTTGCCGCGCGCGCGTCGCGTCGTGGCCGTGAGCCGGGGCCTCGCCGAAGAGGCCCGCGCGCTCGGCGTCCCGGAGGAGCGGCTCGCGCTGGTGCGAAACGGCGTCGACGCGAGTCTCTTTCACCCGCGCGACCGCGGCGCGGCGCGGCGCGAGCTCGGCTTGCGGGAGGATCGGCGGCTCGCGCTCTACGTCGGCAACTTCAAGGAGACGAAGGGCGTCCTCGATCTCGCGGCGGCGTTCGAGTCGCTCGCCGCCGCGCACGACGACGTCGACCTCGCGATGATCGGCGAGGGGCCGGCGCGCGGCGCGCTCGATCGGGTCGCCGCGCGGTGCCCGGGGCGGGTGACGGCGCGCGGCGCCCGCCCGCTCGCCGAGATCGCCGTCTGGATGGCGGCGTGCGACGTGCTCGTGCTGCCGAGCTGGGCGGAGGGGACGCCGAACGTCGTCCTCGAGGCCCTCGCCTCGGGGCGACGCGTCGTCGCCACGGCGGTCGGCGGGACGCCCGACCTGGTCACCGAGCCGGCGCTGGGCGAGCTCGTCCCGCCGCGCGACCGCGCCGCGCTCGCGGGCGCGCTCCTCCGGGCCGCGCGGCAGAGCTACGACCCCGCCGAGGTCGCGGCGCGCAGCGTCGCCGGCGGGTGGGACGAGAGCGCGGCGCGGCTCCACGCCGTCCTCCGCGCGGCCCACGAGGAGCGATGACGGCGGAGGCGCAGGGCCCCGCGCCGACGGCGCCGGCCGAGCCGACGTGGCGGCGGCGCGCGCGCAAGCTCGCCTACGCGGTCGTCCTGCTCCAGCTCGTGGCCGTCGCGTCGTTCCTCGTGATGGTCCTCCTCGGGGAGCGCTCGCGCCTCACGCTGATCGCGCTCTACCTCCCGCGGCACCCGCTGCTCGCCGGCGCGGCGCTGTGCGCGCTCCTGGCGCCGTTCACGCGGCGGCGCCTGCTCGTGCCGCTGCAGCTCGGCGTGTGCCTGGTCGTCCTCTTCCCGGTCATGGGCCTCCAGGTCTCGATCCCGTCGCGCGCCGACGGCGAGCGGATCCGGCTCGCCAGCTACAACGTGTTCTTCGGCCGGCTCGGCCGAGCGGAGCTCGCCGACGAGATCGTCGCGATGAACGCCGACATCGTCCTCGTCCAGGCGGCCAACGGCTCGTTCGGGGAGCTCTTGCGCGCGCGCCTGCCGGAGCACACGATCCACCAGGAGGACGAGCTCGTCCTCGTCACGCGCTACCCGCTCCGCAGCGTCGAGGTCCCGCCGAAGCTCGACGAGGACACGCCCGTGATGTTCATGAAGTACGTCGTCGAGACGCCCGCGGGCGCGCTCCGCCTCTACAACGTCCACCCGCACTCGCCGCGTCACGCGCTGTTCTCGGGCGAGGAGACGCAGGCCAACATCGCGAACCGCGAGGCCCAGATCCAGGCGGCGTTCACGGCGGCGCGATCGGACGTCCCGCCGTTCATCCTGGCCGGCGACACGAACCTGCCCGTCCTCAGCTCGATCGCCCGGCGCCACGTCGGCGGCGTCACCGACGCGTTCGCCGAGGCGGGCCTCGGCTTCGGCTACACGTTCCCGGCCAAGCGTCCGTGGATGCGGATCGACCGCGCCTTCGGCAGCGACGGAGTCCGGTTCGTCGACGCGCGCGTCGGGCCGCGCGGCGCCTCGGACCACCTGCCGCTATTCGTCGAATTCGTCCTCGATCCGGCGCGTTGACGAGGCGGGATCGGGGCGCTCCTCCGGTTGACGGGCGAAGCGCAACACCGTACGAATCTCGAGGCCGTCGAGCTCGTTTCACACGCGTGGCAGCTCGCGTCCGTTCGGCGAGACCTATGCCTTACAAGATCCTCTGCGTCGCCGGCGCGCGCCCGAACTTCATGAAGATCGGGCCCGTCCTGCGCGCGCTCGGCGCGAGCCCGCTCTTCGCGCCGAAGCTCGTCCATACGGGCCAGCACTACGACGCGAAGCTCTCGAAGGTCTTCTTCGAGGACCTCCGCATCCCGCGCCCGGACATCGAGCTCGAGGTCGGCTCGGGCTCGCACGCGGTCCAGACCGCCGAGATCATGCGGCGCTTCGAGGACGTCCTCCAGGAGGAGCAGCCCGAGGCCGTGCTCGTCGTGGGCGACGTGAACTCGACGATCGCGTGCGCCCTCGTCACCGCCAAGTTCCAGCTCGCGCGGCCGTTCACGTCGAGCTTCGGCGAGCGCCGACGCCCGCTGATGATCCACGTCGAGGCGGGCCTCCGGAGCTTCGACGACGACATGCCGGAGGAGGTCAACCGGAAGCTGACCGACGCGATCAGCGACCTGCTCTACGTCTCGGATCCGGCGGGCGTCGAGAACCTCCGGAGGGAGGGCGTCCCCGAGTCGCGCGTCGTCTTCGTCGGCAACGTCATGATCGACACGCTCCTCGCCGCGAAGGACGAGGCGATGAAGTCGTCGATCCTCGAGACGCTCGGCGTGGCCGGCCGCTACGCGCTCGTCACGCTCCACCGGCCGAGCAACGTCGACGACGTCGCCGGCCTCCGCGCGCTCCTCGAGACCCTCGATCGGATCGCGCGCGAGCTGCCGATCGTCTTCCCCGTGCACCCGCGGACGCGGGCGCAGCTCGGGGCGAGCGGCTTCACGTTCGCGCCCGAGCGCTGGTGCGTCACCGATCCCGTCGGCTACATGGACTTCATGAAGCTCACCGCCAGCGCGGCGGTCGTCCTGACCGACTCGGGCGGGGTCCAGGAGGAGACCACGGTCCTGGGGGTCCCCTGCATCACGCTCCGCGAGAACACGGAGCGCCCCGTGACGGTCACCGAGGGCACGAACCGGCTCGTCGGGACGAAGCGCGAGGCGATCCTCGCCGCGTTCGCCGCCGCGGCGAGCGGCGAGCGGCCCGCCGCTCCGCCGCGCTTCTGGGACGGCAAGGCGGCCGAGCGGATCGCGCAGTCGCTCGCGGACGTCTTCCAGCCGAAGGGGTGATGCGACGATGTCGCGGACCCGAGTCTACCTGACCGTCGACGTCGAGGGCGCCGAGGAGCGCGTCGTCGGCGGGCGGCTCGTGCCGGCGCAGGGCTACGACCTCCGCGTCTGGGGGCGGTTCGAGAACCAGTCGCGCGACCTCGGCGTCGGCCTCCTGATGACCGAGCTCGAGCGGTGCGGCCTCCGCGCGACGTTCTTCACCGAGGTCTTCGGCGCGCACACGTTCGGCTTCGACGGCCTCCGCGAGGTCTGCGGCGAGATCCGCGGGCGCGGTCACGACGTCCAGCTCCACACGCACCCCGTCCAGCGGCGCGCGCGCTACCGGACGCTCGGCGAGGCGCCGGCGAAGGACAGCGTCGCGGACTACCCGCGCGCCGAGCAGGCGAAGCTGCTCGCCGAGGGCCTCGATCTCCTCGTCGCGAGCGGCGTGCCGCGCGGCGAGCTCCTCGCGTACCGCGCCGGGCACTACGGCGCGAACAACGAGACCTGGGCGGCGATGGCGGACGTCGGTCTCGTCGTCAGCAGCAACTACAACCCGTGCTACTTCGACAAGACCTGCAAGATGCGGTTCGCCGGGAGCGCGCCTGGGCTGTTCTCCGCCGAGAGCGGCGTCTACGAGCTGCCCATCAGCAACTTCGTCGAGCGCGGCGGCGGCTACCGGCACCTGCAGATCACCGCGGTCTCGCTCGGCGAGATGAAGAGCCACCTCCTCCAGGCGCGGCGCCTCGGCATCGAGGAGGTCACCCTTGTGACGCACTCCTTCGAGCTCTGCCACATCGACTCGGTCGAGGGGCGCCGGGGACGCGTCAACAGCGTCAACCTCCTCCGCCTCCGCGGCCTCGCCGAGTTCCTGCGCGACAACGCAGCCGACTTCGAGGTGGAGACCGTCGGCGCGCTCGCGGCGCGGCTCGCCGCGGGGGACGCGCGTCCCGAGGATCGCTCGCCGCCCGAGATGCCGCGCGGCCGTCGCCGTCACAAGGCGAGGCGGCTCTTCGAACAGGCGTACAAGCGCGTCGAGGCGAAGCTCCCGCTCGCGCTCCCGGTGCTCTGAGCGTGCCCTCGGCGTCCGACAAGTTCAAGTCGCGCCTGACGACGGTGCTCAACGTCGTCGTCTCGCAGACGAACACCGCGATCGTCATGGCGGGCTCGTTCATCGTGACGCCCGCGATCCTCCACGGCCTGGGCGACGCGGCGTACGGCGGCTGGCTCCTCATCAACTCGCTCATCAGCTACATGCGCTTCCTCGATCTCGGGACGTCGGCCGGGACGGTGAAGTTCGGCGCGGGCGCGCACGAGCGCGGCGACTGGAAGGACCTCGGGCGCGTGCTCGACACCTCCGCGGCGGTCTTCGGCGTGCTCGGGCTCATCGCGCTCACCGGGACGCTCGCGATGGCGTGGACGTTGCCGCGGGTCTACCCCAACGTCGCGGCGGGTGAGACCGCCGCGATCCTGACGCTCGGCGGGGCGATCGCGCTCGACCTCACCTTCCGCTCGTTCTCGGCGACGATCCGGATGCGGTCGCTCCACTTCGTCCACGACGCCATCGAGATCGTCTCGTACGCGATCTTCAAGCTCGGGCTGGTCCTCTACTTCGCGTATACGCGCACGCTGACCTACGGGCTCCTCGCCGTCCTGACGCTCGCCGAGACCGTGATCCGGACGGTCCTCGTCGCGACCGCGGCGCTCACGCTGGTCCCTCCGTCGCGCTCGATGAACCCGTTCCGCGCCGAGCGCGCGATGGGGCGGAAGCTCGCCGGCATGGGGATCGCGATCACGATCATCACCGTCTCGGAGGTCGTGCGCTTCCAGCTCGACGCCGCGGTGATCGGCTACTTCATGCCGGACGATCCGCTCGACATCTCGATCTTCGGCGTCGGGACGCGCCTCGGGAGCATCGCGTTCACCGCGATCGGCGTCATCGGCTCGGTCCTGATGCCGCGGTTCTCCGGGCTCTCCGAGACGGGGGACAAGGAGGGGCTCATCAAGCTGCTCCGGAAGGCGAACCTCGTCACCGGGCTCGTCGCGTCGCTCGTCCTCGTGACGATCGGGGTCATCGGACCGCAGTTCCTCTTCCTCTGGCTGAAGAAACCGTGGGTCGAGACCAGCGGGAAGATCCTCCTCATCATGCTCCCGGCGTACTACGTCGGCGTCCTGGCCGGCCCGAGCACGAGCCTCCTCATCGGGCGCGGGAAGCTCCGCGGGCTGACGATCCTGACGACCTGCGAGGCGCTGGTGAACTTCGTCCTCACGGTCGTCCTCATCAAGCCGCTCGGCCTGTACGGCGTGACCCTCGGCACGGCGATCCCGCTCGTGCTGTTCCACGGCGTGGGGTTCCCGTGGCTCCTGAAGAAGGAGATCGGCGTGACGCCGGGCGACTACGTCCGGATGAACGCGCGCGCCGTCTCGCTGGGGCTCGCGTTCCTCGTCGTCGTCGGGGGCCTCGCGTTCGTCCCGATCCCGACGTACGGGCGCTTCGTCCTGCTGGGGAGCGCGTGCGTGCTGGTCTTCGCGCTCCTCGCGCTCGCGTTCGTCCCGGAGGCGCGCGCCGAGCTCCGCGAGCGCCTCGAGAAGCGGCGTCGCCGGCCCACGCCCGAGGAGACCTGATATACCGTCACGCGCGGGTCGATCGACGCGCGCGGGGTTGGAGGATCGAGCATGATGCGTGGAGAGAACATCGTCTGCTTCGCGAAGGACTGGAGCGAGGACCCGACGAGCAACAATCACGTGATGCGGATCCTCGCGCGGGACAACCGCGTCGTCTGGCTGAACTCGATCGCGACGCGCCAGCCGAGCTTCACGGACAAGGGAGACGTCTCCAAGATCGTCCGGAAGCTGAAGAGCTTCGCCCGCGGCCCGAAGCGCGTCGACGCGCGGCTCGACGTCTACACGCCCATCGTCCTGCCGTTCCCCCACAGCCGCCTCGCGGGCAAGGTCAACCACCAGATCCTCCGCGCGAGCGTCGGGGCGCTCCGCCGGTCGCGCGGGATGAGCGACTTCCAGCTCTGGACGTTCCTCCCGACCGCCGCGCCCTACGTCGGGCGCCTCGGGGAGTCGCTCTCGGTCTACTACGTCACCGACGAGTTCTCGCACTTCACCGCCGTCGGCCGGCAGATCGTCGACATGGAGAAGGACCTCCTCCAGCGGGCCGACGTCGTCTTCACGACGTCGAAGCCGCTGCTCGAGCGCAAGCGCGTCCACAACCCCGAGACGCACCTCGCGCTCCACGGCGTCGACCAGGCGCACTTCGCGCGCGCGCTCGATCCGGCGACCCCGGTGGCGAAGGAGATCGCCGAGCTCCCGCGCCCGATCCTCGGCTTCATCGGGCTCATCGAGGACTGGGTCGACCTCGACACGATCGCGCACCTCGCCGAGCGCCGCGCGGACTGGTCGATCGTGCTCATCGGCAAGTCGAAGGTCGACCTGTCGCGGCTCGACAAGTACGCGAACGTCCACGTCCTCGGCCGCAAGCCGTACGCGTCGCTCCCCGAGTACTGCAAGGGCTTCGACGTCGCGCTCATCCCGTTCGAGATCAACGAGCTCACGCGCAACGTCAACCCGATCAAGCTGCGGGAGTACTTCTCGGCGGGGCTGCCGTGCGTCTCGAGCCCGATGCCCGCGGTCGTCGAGTACGCCGAGATCGACCGCGGCCCGCTCGCGAACGCCTGCTACGTCGCGCGGACGAAGGAGGCGTTCCACGAGGCCGTCGTGCGCGCGCTCCGCGACGACTCCCCCGAGGCGCGGGCGCGCCGCTCCGAGGCGATGAAGCTCGAGACCTGGGAGAAGAAGGTCGAGCAGCTCGGCGACGTCGTCCTCCGCGTGAAGGAGCGGAAGCTCTCGCGGTCGCGCGGGGCGACCGGCTGATCAGCCGGCGCCCGCCTTGAAGCGCGTGTAGACGTAGATCGCGACGAGGACGAGGACGTCGAAGACGAAGAGGCCGACGAGGTCTCTCCGCCCGAGCTTCACCGAGAACGCGGGGTCCTGCTTGCGCGCGATCCCGTAGACGGCGCCGCTCATCCCGAGCCAGACGAAGAGCAGCTGCTTGAAGGTGAACGAGAGGAAGAAGATCCCGACGCTCATTCCGACGAACGAGACGACGAGCGCGGTCGACAGCTCGCGGAGCCCCGGCTCGAACGTGCCCGCCGGGCGCCTCGCCACGGTGAGCGGGATCTTGATCGACGCCCACATGAGGCCCGTCCACGCGAAGAAGCCGGGCATCCCCATCTCGGCGGCGGCGAGCAGGTACGAGTTGTGCGCGGTGTGGCCCTCCATCTCCGCGAACTGCTCGAGGCCCATGCCGAAGAACGGGTGGTGGGCGACGTAGGTGACGCCGTTGTAGAGTAGCTCCGTGCGCTCCTCGGCGGAGCCCTCCGAGTCCTCGCGCCCCCCGAGGAAGAACATCGGCGCCGCCGCGAGCGCGCCGACCACGAGGCCCTTCCAGCGGTAGCGGGCGAGGAAGTAGGGCGCGAACACGGCCGCGGTCACGAGCTGGCCGCCGCGCGACTTCGAGAGGACGATCGCCCAGAGGCCGAGGCCGATGGCCGCGAGCGCGACGGGCGCCCTGAGCCAGCGCCGCCTGGTCCCGATCATCATGAGCATGAACGGGACGCAGACGCCGATGTAGACGGAGAGCTCGTTCGGATCGGCGAGCTGCCCGCGCCATCGCACGCGGCGCACGATCGTCACGGTCTTGAAGAGGCCCTCCGCCTCGCAGGCGTACTCGACGTCGCCGCGTCCGCCGTTCCGGTAGCACTCGCTCGGGGTCTCGCACTCGCGGCCGTCCGAGTTGATCTCGTCGCTCTCGACCGAGCCGATGTCCTCGGCGTCGGGCGGCAGCTCGATGCAGGTCGGCGTCTGCGAGCCCTGATGGACCGCCACCGCGGACACGAAGACGCACATCAGGATCAACAGGACGATCAGCGTGCGCAGGCGCTGGAGCGTGCGCGTCCCGTACATGACGATCAGCATGAAGACGGCGGAGATCACCGTCCGCAGCGTCGCCATCTTGAACCCCTCGAAGCCGACCGCCTTTATCGACGAGGTGTAGGAGGTGACGATGAAGCCGAGGAGGAAGACGAGCTGCGGCGAGCCGAGGTCCTTCTCCTTGCCGGTGGCGACGTCGAAGGTGACGCCGACGACCGCGAGCAGGATGCAGAGGTCGAGGAGGTGGAGCGGCTCGAGGAACGGCCAGATCTCGGCGGGCCGAATGATCGACAGGACGACCAGCACCAGCGTCGCGAAGAAGGCCACGAGACTCGTCTGCTATGCTGCCCCAAAAGTCCATGGGCGCCTTGCAAAAGATCAAGGACAAGCACCTCGACCGCTGGCTGTCCGGTTGGCTCCGCCGCCGCGGGCGTCGCGCGCTCGAGCCTCGGTTCGAGGGGCCGCGCCACCTCCTCGTCGCCGTCTGCGATCACTACGAGCCGTTGTGGCACGGCGCCGATCACGCGCGCGGCCTCGAGCGCGTCCGCGCGTGGCACGAGGGCTACCCGCGGCTCGCGGGCGAGTACCGCGACGCCGACGGCCGGCCGCCGCGGCACTCGTTCTTCTTCCCGGGCGAGCAGTACCACCCGAGCTTCCTCGACTCGCTCGCCGATCTCGCGCGTCGCGGCTTCGGCGAGGTCGAGGTCCACCTCCACCACGACGGCGACACGGCCGCGTCGCTCGAGGCGCAGCTCAACGAGACGCTCGCGAGCTTCGCGCGTCACGGCCACCTCGCGCGCGACGAAGGCGGCCGCCTCCGCTACGCGTTCATCCACGGCAACTGGGCGCTCGCCAACGCGCGCCGCGACGGCCGCTGGTGCGGCGTCGACGAGGAGCTGCCGCTGCTCTTCCGCACGGGGTGCTTCGCCGACTTCACCTTCCCGGCCGCGCCGGACGAGTGCCAGCCGAACATCGTCAACGAGATCTACTGGCCGACGGGGGACCTCTCGGCGAAGCGCTGCTACGAGTCGGGCGAGCCGGCGCGCGTCGGCGAGGTGCGCGACGATCGCCTCTTGATGATCCAGGGGCCGCTGGCGCTGACGCGCCGGCCGGGGAAGCTGGCGATCCGCATCGAGAGCGCGGAGCTCCGCGGCAACGATCCGGCGTCTCCCGCGCGCGTGCGGAGCTGGATCCGCCAGCACGTCCACGTCGCGGGCAGGCCGGAGTGGGTGTTCATCAAGCTCCACACCCACGGCGCGCCCGACGCGGAGGCGCGGTCGCTGCTCGGCGACGGCGGGCACGCGCTGCATCGCGCGCTGACGTCGCGCTACAACGACGGAGAGCGCTTCATCCTCCACTACGTCACCGCGCGCGAGATGTTCAACGTCGCCGTCGCGGCGATGCAGGGGCGGACGGGCGATCCGAACGCGTTCCGCGATCACGTCCTCTCGCCGCCGCCGATCGCCTCGGCGTGACGCCGCCGGAGTCCGCGCGCGCGGACGGCCGGCCGCCCGTGGGGCCGGATCAGCGCCGCGCCTCGATCGCGGTCGCGTAGGCGGAGAGGTAGCGGTCGACCGCGGCGTCCCGCGAGTAAATCGCGTGGGCGAACGCGCGGCCCTCCGCGCCGAGCCGCCGCGCCTCGGCCGGGCGCGATCGCAGCGCGTCGAGCTCGCGCCGGAGGGCCTCGACGTCGCCGACCGGGAAGAGGCGCCCGGACACGTTCGGCCGCACGACCTCGGCGATCCCTCCGACGGGCGTGGAGAGGATCGGGAGCCCGGCCGCCATCGCCTCGAGCAAGGCGAGCGGGAGGCCTTCGGTCTCGGACGTGAGGACGAAGACGTCCATCGCGGCGAGCACCGCGGGCACGTCGGAGCGCGCGCCGAGGAAGTGCACGAAGCCGCCGTTCGGCGCCGCGTCCGCGACCGCGCGCAGCGCCGCCGCCTCGGGGCCGTCGCCGGCGAGGAGCAGGCGGCAGCGCTCGCCGAGCAGCGGGGCGGCCGCGCGGATCAGCGTCGCCTGGTCCTTCTCGGGGACGAGGCGGCCGACGGTGCCGAACACGAAGGCGTCGTCGGGGACGCCCAGCGCGGCGCGCAGGCGGCTCCGCTCGCCCGAGCTGGCGGCGAACCGGCGGAGATCGATCCCGTTCGGGATCACGCGCAGGCGGGCCGCGTCGGTCTCGCGCTTCTCCAGGGCGACCACCGCCGTCGCGTTCGAGACGGCGACGTAGCAGTCGACGAGGCGCCCCGCCTGGCGCCGGAGCCCGAGCTCCGCCGCGGTGCTCGGGTTCTTCCCGTGCTTGGTGTGGACGACGCCGCAACCCGCGAGCTCACCGGCGACCGCGCCGTAGAGCAGCGCGTGCGGGTTGTGCGTGTGGACCACGTCGACGCGCTCGGCGCGCAAGAGCCGCCGGAGGCGCATCACCAGGCCGAGGTCGTAACCGCGTCGCCGCCGCTCGAGCGCGTGGGCGCGGATCCCCGCGCTCCGGAGCTCGCGCGCGATGGGCCCCTCCGGGCCGAGCGCGACGACGATCGCCCTGCCGCCCCGCTCCACCAGGCCCGCGGCGAGATCGAGCGCGACGCGCTCCATGCCGCCGAGCCCGAACGACGAGAGCACGTGGCAGACGCTCACGCGCGCCGCGCTCGCCCGCGGCGATCGGCGAGCGGGGGGAGCGAGCCGCTGTTGGGGCGTGTCCATGCGCCTCTACGGTATGCTGCCTCGCGATGGACGCATATGGACGTCTCCTCGGTGGCGCTCTCCTTCCGTTCTGGGAGGGCGTCGTGCGGCGGCGGCCGACGCTGAGCCGCCTTCGCGTGCTCGAGCAGACGCAGTGGTACTCGCTCGACGCTCTCCTCGCGATGCAGCTCGAGGCCCTGCGCGGCCTGCTCGCGCACGCGCGACGGAACGTGCCGTACTACCGCGAGCGGCTGCGCGACGTCGACGTCGACGCGATCCGGGAGCCGGCCGATCTGCTCCGCGTCCCGCTCCTCACGCGGGCGGACGCGCAGGGCTCCTCCGAGACGCGCCGGTCGACGGCGCCGCCGTTCGTCGCGATCCACAAGGCGACCAGCGGGACGCTCGGGCTGCCCGTGTCGTTCGGCTACGAGATGGACTCCGAGACGTGGCGGCAGGCCGTCCGCCTGCGCGGCTACGGGTGGGCCGGGTACCGCCCCGGCGTACGCGCGTTCCATTTCTGGGGGCCGGGCGCTCGCCAGAAGGGCCTCCGCGGCGCGAAGGTCGAGCTCGACCACCTGCTCCGGCGGGAGCGCTACTTCGACTGCACCGTCCGATCGCCCGATCGGCTCGACGCGGCGATCGAGCACGTGAAGCGCTTCCGGCCCGACGTGATCGTGTGCTTCGCGAGCGCCGGCGGCGCGCTCGCGCGTCGCGTCCTCGAGACGGGGGCGCGGTCCTGGGGGACGATCCCGGTCATCTGCGGGGCCGAGGCGCTCCTCCCCTCCGATCGCGCGGTGATGGAAGACGCGTTCGGTCCGGCGGTCTTCGAGACCTACGGCTCGCGCGAGGTGATGCTCATGGCGAGCGAGTGCGCGGAGCACGACGGGCTCCACGTCCAGATGGAGAACGTGATCGTCGAGGTCGTGGTCCGCGACGGCGACGCCGTCCGGCACGCGGCGCCCGGAGAGGTGGGAGAGGTCGCGGTCACGGACCTGCACAACCGCGCGATGCCGTTCATCCGCTACCTCAACGGCGATCGCGCGGTCGCCGGGGACACGACGCGCTGCGGTTGCCAGAGGCAGCTCTCGCGGCTCAAGTCGATCGAGGGGCGCGTGACCGCGATGCTCCGCGATCGCGCCGGCGCGCCCGTCGCGGGGCTGTTCGTGCACGCGCTCTTGGCGCACGTCGGGCACGCGTTCCGCGGGTTCCAGGCCGTTCAGCGCGCCGACGGCGCGGTGACGCTCCGTCTCGTGAAGAGCGCCACGTTCGACGAGACGGCGCACCGCTATCTCCTCGACGGGTTCGAGCGGTACCTCGAGGGCGTGCCCGTCACGAGCGAGTTCCTCGAGGACATCCCCGCGGGGCGGAACGGCAAGCGTCAGGTGATCCTGCAGGACGGCTGACGGCGCGCGCGCGACGACACGCGCGCGCGCGTCGCGTACGGCGCGTTGATGAGCTAGCCCCGAGCCTGACACCCCGCGGCGGATGTGATAGCCAGAACGAGCCATGTCCGAGTCTCCGCCCCACGGTGGGGGGCCTCCGAAGGCGCCTGAGGGGGGGGAAGCGCCGAAGGCCGGCGCGTCCGATCCGCTCTTCCATCCGCCCGGCCTGCGGATGCGCCAGACGGTCATGGGCCTCGCGCCTGCTCCTCACCTCGGCGGCGCGAACAAGGATCCGCTCACCGAGGCGGAGGCGCGCAAGCAGCGCGTGCTCGCGCGGATCGCCGCGATGGACTCCAAGCCTCCGCCGGGCGCCGAGACGGGCCCGCCGCCGCGGGCGGTGACCGGCCCGCCGCCGCGCGCGACGTCCTCCGGCTCGATCGAGCCGCTCCCGCCTCCGTACTCGGTCGCGCCGCCGCCGAACGACGTGAAGCCGGCCGCGCCGCTCCGGCAGGGCCACGCGGCGGGCGACGACGCCCCGCAGAAGCAGATCATCGAAGAGACGTACATCGGCCTCCCCGCGAACGTGCCCGGGGCAAGGAGCCTGACCGGCGAGCCGCGTCGGCCCACGTCGTCCGACCGCCGGCTCCCGGCCGCGAGCGGCTGGGACGTCCACGACGTCGCGGACGCCGAGATCGTCCGCACCGAATCGACGCCGGCGTCTCCGGCGGTGACGACCGAGGTCATGGAGGCGGCGCCCAACACCGCGCGGATGCACCAGGCCGCCGCGGCGCAGCCCGCGGTCACGGCGCCGCCCGCGCAGCCCGTGGTCACGGCGCCGCCCGCGCAGCCCGTGGTCACGGCGCCGCCCGTGGTCACGCTGCAGCCTGCCGCCCAGCGGGCGTCCGTCTATCCCGTCCCGGCGACGTCGGCGACGCCGAGCTCGCCGCCGCCCGCCGCGGAGGGCGCGCCGGGCGCGGCGCTCGCGCTCCGACCTCACGATCCGTATCCGCTCCACGCGCTGCCGGGGCCGCACGACGGCCGGCTCGTGATGATCAACGAGCCGAACTCGGATCGCGCGACGAGCTACCGGATCCTGCGCGACGCGCTCGTCGCCAAGAGCATGCCGCGCGTCCTCGCGGTCTCGAGCGGCGCGCCGAACGAGGGAAAGACGACCTGCGCGGTGAACCTGGCGCTGGCCCTCGCCGAGCAGTCGTCGACGCGCGTGCTCCTCGTCGACGCGAACTACTTCGATCCCGCGCTCGCGAAGATCTTCGCGCTCGATCGGTTCCCGTCGAGCGTCCCGGCCGAGAGCGTCTCCTGGCTCGCTCCGTACAAGCTCGTCGAGGTCAGCCCGCAGCTCCACGTCGCCGGGATCGTGCATCCGCCGGGCGCTCCGCAGGTCCGCTTCGAGCAGCAGCGCTTCGAGGCGCTCATCGACCGGCTCGTGCGCGTGAGCTATGACTACATCCTCATCGACACGCCCGCGCTGCGCGGGACGCCGTTCGTCAGCCAGCTCGTGTCCATCGCCGACGCCACGCTGCTCGCGGTCCGGGCCGGCGGGTCCACCGCGCGCGACGTGCGTCGCGCCGCGGAGCAGATCCCGGGCAAGAAGGCGATCGGGATCGCGCTCATCGACGCGCCGTAGCGCGGTCGCGCAAGAGCCGCCTCGCCGTCGGCGCGGTCGGCGCGCGTCGCCACGAAGCCGCGCGAATGCCGTATGCTCGGTCGATGCCGACCGCGGACGTGTGGCTGAACCAGCGCTTCAACAATGGACAACCGGTCGAGGCGCTGCGTCAGGCCACGTTGCAGACGCACTTCATCGGGCAACTCGGGACCGTGGGCAACGCCACCACGCGGCGCCTTCTCAAGAAGATGTACTGGCGCGTCGGCAAGCTCTACTGGCGCGCGTGCGCCGAGCTCGCCGCGAGGCAAGCGCCGCACTCGATTCAGCAGTGGAGAAAGACGAACCGGAGCACCGCCGCGGAAGAGTACCTCCAGATGAACTGCTGGGAGGCGGTCCTCTACCTCGCCTATCAGTGCGGCGCGCTCTCGACGAACAAGATCCGTCGCCTGTACACGAACCAGGGGCACCACGCCGCCAAGCTCACGCAGCTCTTCGGCACGCACCGCGACCTCGCGAACCCGCCGCCGGCGCATCCGCCGGCGCCCGGGGACGTCCTGAGCTTCTTCAACGTGAACCGCGGAGAGATCGATCACGTCGCGATCTTCGTCGGCAACGACGCCGCGGGCACTCCCCACCTGATTCACAACCTCCAGTGGAACGCGAACACCACGGGGATCCAGATGGGCGGGTGCATTCACTTCGAGACCGTGGCGAACACGATGGGCCTCTATCAGGCGAACCCGGTGACGTGCTTCTACACGGCGCCGTTCTGGCAGCCGGGCTCCCCCACGCACGGGTACGCCCACGCGCTCTGACCGTCGCCGGGCGGTCGCGGCCCTCCCGAGGGCCGTCGATCATCGTGTCCCTCGGAGCACCGCGAGGCGGGCGGCGGCCCGCTCGATCCGGACCGCGTCGCCCGCCCGGCGCGCCAGGAAGATCAGGTTGTGCGGCGTCACCGTCGGACCGACCAGCTCCTCGAGCTCGGTCGCGTAGCCGGCGACCTCGAGGCGGAGCTTGCGCTCCATGTCGATGAGCGACGCGCGGACGCGCCGGCGCAGGAGATCGTCGGCGACGTACGCCTGCTCGCGGACGACCGCGTCCGCTCGCGCGAAGAACGGGAGCGCCTCGCCGTAGCAGCACGGGACGACGAAGACGAAGCGCGCTCGCGCGCGGATCGCCTGATCGATGACGTGATCCGCCGCGGGCCCGCACGCGTGGAGCGCGACGACCGCGTCGGGAGCCTCGGGCCAGGCGTCGTCGTCGGCGACGTCGGCGTGGCGGACGTCGACCTCGAGCGAGCGCGTCAGCCTCGCCGTGGCCCTCCGGCACGCCTCGACCCGCCTCGGATCGCGCTCGAGGACGGTGAGCGTCGCGATCGGGAGCAGCTCGGCGGCGACGAGGCCGACGCTCGCCTTGCCGGCCGCCGCGTCGACGAGGCGCGCCCCCTTGCGGACGCGCGCGAGGCGGCCGAGCAGCGCCGCGACCTCCCGGCTCTTCTGCTCGTCCTCTTTGCGGAGCGAAGCGTCGGCGGACGCGATGAACAGGCGGTGAACGACCGCGCGCACGTCGTCGATCGAGAAGGCCGCCACGCCGCGACGCTACCGCCCCACGCCGGCGAAGACCAGACCGGCGCGCTCGAGCGCGGTCCCTTCGTCGACGCGACCGCTCCACGCCGGCGAGGTGCAGACCGGCGCGCTCGAGCGCCGTCAATCGTCGACGATGACGCTGAAGCCGCCGAAGATCATGCGCTTCGCGTCGAAGGGCATGGCCTCGCCCATCGACGCGGCGTCGTACTTCATCTGCTCGTTGGCGGCGTCGCGCACCTCCTTCGACGGGTACTCGACCCAGGAGAAGACGACGACCTCGTCCGGCTGGGCCTTCACCGCTCGGGCGAAGTCGGTGGTCTCGCCCGCGCGCACGTCGTCGCCCCAGCACTCGACGACGCGCGTCGCGCCGAGCCTCTTGAACAGCACGACGGCCTCCTTGGCGACCTTCTCGTACGCGGCGCGGTTCTTCGCGGGGACCGGTGTCACGAAACCTTCGATGTACGGCATGACGTCCTCCTCGTCGGAAAGGGGTGGCTCAGGCCTGCGCGGCCTGCGGCGTCGTCGCGGCCATGGCCTTCTCGACGTCCATCCACGTCACCTCGATGACGTGGCCGTCGAGATTCTCGAAGCTGCGGCCGTACATGAAGCCGTAGTCCTGCTTCGGGCTGGGATCTCCCTTTCCGCCCGCGGCCACGGCCTTCTCGGTGGTGGCGTCGACCGCCTCGCGGCTCGTCTCGGAGAAGCAGATCAGGACCTGCGCGGTCTGTTTGGCGTCGGCGATCTTCTTCGTGGTGAAGTCGGCGAAGCGCTCGTGGCTGAGCAGCATGACGTAGATGTTCTCGGAGAAGGCCATCATCGACGTCGTCTCGTTGCAGAACCGCTGGTCGCGCTTGGCGCCGAGCGCCTCGTAGAAGGCCGTCGACTTGGCGACGTCGGCGACGGGGAGGTTCACGAAGATCATCTTGGCCATGGTCTGCTCCTCGGGGGTGGGAAGGCAGGGAGCGACGCCCCGACCTTCGACTTTGACGAGCATGGGCCTGTTAGTTAATTTAAGCAAGCTAGGAGTTAACAAAAGTGACCAAAGACATTTCGGGCGCGCGAGAGCGCTGGTACGACGACGCGTGCGGGATGGCGCACGCGCTCGAGCTCGTGGGGGAGCGCTGGGCGCTCCTCGTGGTCCGCGAGCTGATGTTCGGCCCGCGACGCTTCGGCGAGCTCCGCGCCGGCCTCCCCGGCATCAGCGCCAACGTGCTCACGCAGCGCCTCGAAGGGCTCGAGCGTGAAGGGATCGTGGTTCGACGCCGGCTGCCGTCGCCCGCCAACGCGCAGGTCTACGAGCTCACGGCGTGGGGGTACGAGAGCGAGCCGATCCTGCAGGCGATGGGGCGGTGGGCGGCTCGCTCGCCCACGCACGATCCCTCTCGGCCGCTGAGCCCGGCGACGCTCATGATGTCGTTCCGCACCATGCTGGACGTGAAGCGCGCCGCGCGCGTGACGGCGACGTTCGGCTTCCGCTTCCCCGACGACGCGTTCGTGGCGACCGTCGATCACGGCGCCATCCACGTCGAACGAGGCGAGCCCGCGCGCGCCGAAGTCCTCTTCGTCTGCGCGCCCGCCACGCTGGCGGCCGTGGTCTACGGCGGCCTGCCGCTCGCCGACGCCGAGGCCTCCGGGCTGCTCGTCCTCGAGGGCAGCCGCGCCCGGGCCAAGCAGCTCGCCGGCCTGTTCTCGCTGCCCCCGAAGGCGTCGCTCGGCGCCGGATGAGCGCGCGAGGAGGCCCGCGCGTTCACTCGCACTCGATCTTCCGGAGCGCGTCGATCTCGGCCGTCAGCGCCGGATCGTCCACGAGCGCCGCGAGCTCGGCGTCCTCGATCCCGAGGGTGCTCATCCCGTCGGTCGCGTCGAGGTAGAGCCGGCCGCGGTCCCAGATCGTGAGCGTCGCCCTCCGCCAGCACTCGTCCTCGCTGATGAGCTGGTACGCCTCGGGGTAGTCGGCGCGCGCCATCGCGAGGTAGCGCTCGACGTACCAGAGGAACGTGAGGATGCCGTCGCGCTCGCTCGCCCTCGACCCCGCGTACCGCTCCTGGAACGCGAGCGCCGTGGCGAGCGAGTTCACGTACTGCGCCGCCTCCTCGAGGACCGAGCTGTAACCCTGGTCGCCGCTGTCGAACTTCCCGTCGGTCGGGCTGCCGTCGAGGTAGATCGGCGCGTAGGAGTCGCAGCCCTTGCCGCCCGTGCGGCTCGCGCACGCCTTCCGCTTCGCGTAGTGCGCGTCGGTCTTGATGAGGCTGCGCGCGAACGTCTTTCCCTTGCGGCTCGTGGTGTCGCCGCCCTCGCACGCGAACGCGAGGTCCGGCCGGATGACGTACCTCGACGTAGCGCCCTTCGAGAGCCCCATGTCGTAGAAGTGGCCACACTCGTGGACGGTCGTCGACGCGCCGCGGAGGACCGCCTCCGCGCTCGACTTGTTCGCGAGGAAGACGTCGAGGCAGTCGCCGAGCGGGCCCTCGCTCGACATGCCGCCCTCGACGATGGCCTTGCCGACCGGATAGCGAAGCGCGAGCGCGCCGAGGAGATAGTCCTTCGCCGTCTCCCGCGAGAACGTCAGCCCGGCGAGGCTCGCCTGCGTCGGGAGCGCCTCCTCGTACGCGGCGCAGCCCGGCTTCGCGGGCGCGGGCGCGGGCGCGTCCGTGGCTCCGCCGCCTCCGCCGCCGCTCGCGTCGTCGTCGTGCCCCGTGATCTCGCCGCCGCCCGGGACGGCGGGCGGCTCTCCTGCCGCGTTCGATCCCGCCTGCGCGTCGGTCGATCCACACCCGGCGCTCGCGAGCGACGCGAACGCGACGAGCCCGAGCGTAGCGATCCCGAGAGCCTTCACGTGCTTCTTCATGGCCGCGGCTCATCGCACGCGCGACGTGGATCCCCCAACCCGTCCGGAGCTCCGAGACGTCTTTTTTGCGCAGCTCTGCCGCGCTCGAGCGCGACCGCGCCGCGATCGCGCTCGGGCCGCGACGTCGTCGATCCGGCGACGACAGCTCTGCCGCGCTCGAGCGCGAACGGCTTCGTGACCTCGCTCGTCCCGCGTCGTCGCCGTCCGGCGACGGCGGCTCTCGCCTCGCTCCCACGCCGGCAGGGACGGCGGCCCGCGCCGTCGGTCACGCCTCCGGCGACAGCGTCGTCCGCGTGAGCGTCGTCTCGAGCGTGACCCCGTCGATCGCGACGTAGAGAGCGCCGTCGGTCCGCGTGAGCTCGAGGCGCGTCCGCCGTCCGACCTTCGCCGCGAGGGCGTCGAGGAAGGACGGATCGAGCGACCACACCTCGATCGCCTCGGCCTCGTAGATGTCCCGCCCCTCGGTCTGACGGCGCAGCTGCGCGAGGTCGTGCGTGTAGACGGCCACGCGGGCGGACTTCGACGCCTTGTGGAGCCGCTCGGCGGAGGGCGCGCCGACGTCGATCCACCACACGAGCCGCCCCGTCGCGTCGCGGATCGCGATCGGCGGCTCGTCGGTCGAGGAGAGGCCGCCCTTGCTGAACGCGATCCCGTCCTCGTACGAGAGGCAATACGCCAGCGTCCGCGTGAGCAGCCAGCGCGTGGTCTCCGACGGGTGCTGCGCCGCGCGGAAGTCGAGGCTCGCGTAGACGCCGCGATCGACGTCGGAGAGCGAGACCTCGAAGTGATGGACCGTCGCCGTCAGCGCCATCGCCGGAGAGTACCCCGAACGCCGGCGAGACGCGCGCTCACGCCGCGCGGCGGGCCGCGGGAGCGCCGCCGGCCCCGCGATCGCGCGGGACGCCGCCGTCAGCTCGCGATCTCGCGGACGCCTTCGAGCAAGAGATCGATCTCCTCGATCGTGTTGAAGACGTGCGGGCTCGCGCGGACCGTCCCGGGGAGGTGCGCGCGGTGGTGGAGCACGTGGGTGCAGTGGAAGCCCGCCGAGACGCAGACCGCGAACATGTCGCAGAGGGCGCGCGCGACGCTCTCCTGGGTCATCGCGGGCGCGTCGACCACGAACGTCGCGAGCGCGATCCGCTTCTCGGCCGGGAGGTCCTTCGCGAGGACCCGCACGCCGGGGATGTCGGCGAGCCCGTCGATGAGGTAGCGGCTCATGGCGAGATCGTGCGCGCGGATCGCGTCCATCCCGACGCCGCGCATCCACTTCACCGCCGCGCCGAAGCCGATCGTCGCCTCGATCGCCGGGGTGCCCGCCTCGAACTTGAACGGGGCGTCGCGCGGGACGAAGCCGCCGACGTCGATGTCGTTGTTGAGCGAGATCATCCCGCCGCCCACCTGGTAGAGCGGACACTTCTGGAGGAACTCCTTCTTGCTCCAGAGGATGCCGACGCCGGACGGGCCGAACGCCTTGTGGCTCGACGCGGCGAGGAAATCGACGCCGAGGCGCGTGACGTCGAGCGGCAGGTGGGAGAGCGACTGCGCCGCGTCGAGCAGCACGGGGACGCCGCGCGCGTGGGCGATCCGCACGACCTCCTCGACCGGGGCGACGGCGCCCGTGACGTTGGAGACGTGGCCGACGGAGACGAGCTTCGTCTTGGGCGTGATGAGCGACTCGAGCGTCTCCCAGCGCGGGAGGCCGTCGTCGTCGATCGGCATCGGCACCGGCTTGCCGTGAACGCGCCACGGGATCCAGTTGGCGTGGTGCTCGCTGGCGGGGAAGACGACCTCGTCCTCGGGGCCGAGCTCGAGGCCGTTGGCGACGAAGTTGATCGCCTCGGTCGTCCCGCGGACGAGGACGATCTCCGCGGGCGACGCGCCGATGAGCGTGGCGACCTCGCGCCGGGCGTCGTCGAAGAGGCGCGTCGCCTCCTCGCCGAGCGAGTGGACGCCGCGGTGGACGTTGGCGGTCGACGTCTCGTAGTAGCCGACCACCGCGTCGATCACGGCGCGCGGCTTCGGCGTCGTCGACGCGTTGTCGAGGAACACGAGCGGCCGACCGCCCAGCTCGCGCGCGAGCAGCGGGATCTGCGAACGGACGCGGGAGGCAACGTGGCTGATCTGGTCCTTCATCGCTCAGACTCCTTCGCATGCGTCGAAGACGGCGGAGAGGGCGAGGGGCGGTCGCCGCCGTGTCGTTCGGTACTTCCCGCTCGGCTCCGCGCCGATCGCCGTCGCGCGGTGGACCGTGACGCGCATCCCGGTCAGCAGCGGCGCGAGCGCCTGCTCGACGTGCGAGGGCGAGCCGCCGACGATCTCGACCTCGGCCGCGCCGGGGTCGACCTGCACGACCTGGTAGGCGCGCGGCCCGCCGCCGCCGATCGCGCGGTCGATCGCGCCCGGCGTCACGAGCGCGCCGTCGGGTCGGACGAGCGCGTCGTCGATCGAGCCCTCCACCGACGCGATCGACGGGACGCTCGTGAAGCGCCCGTCGCGCCGTGGCTCCGAGCCCCGCGCGACCTGCACGAGATCGCCGAGGACGTAGCGTACGAGCGGCTGGACGTCGCGCTCGAGGGTGGTCACGACCACGAGGGCGACGTCCTCCGCGCCGGGCGTGGCGACCTTCGCGCGGAGGAGCTCCACGTGCGTCGAGAAGGGCGCGTGGTGCATGAGGCCGTCCTCTCCCTCGACGAAGAGCGTGCCGACCTCTCGCGCGCCGAGCGCGTCGACGACCGCGCCGCGGTAGACGCGCGCGAGCGCCTCGCGGTGCGCCCGCGTCGCGCGCGCGCGCGTCGTCACGACGAAGCCGCGCACGTCGAGGCGGCGGCCGAGGATCGCCGCGTGGCGCGCGAGCACGTCGAGGTAGAACGGATCGGCCAAGAGCGCCGTCGTCTCGTGCGTCGACAGCTCGTCGAGCATCCGCGTCATCACCGGCTCGGTCCAGAACGTCGGATCCTGGCGCGAGTTGAGGTGGAGCCGCGCGCCCTCGAGCCGCTCCTCGTAGCCCGGATCGCCGGCGCCGCACGAGCCCGTCCCGCGCTCCGGCACCCAGAGCACGGCGTCACGGAACGCGCCGAGCTCGCCCGCGAGCGCGGCCTGCGCGCGCGGGTGGATCGCGAGCGCGCGGCGCTCCTGGGCGCGCCACCACTTCGCGTCGAACAAGACGCGCACGCGCGCGTCCGCGCCGCCCGTGTCGACGACGGAGATCGCGCCCGACGCGAGCTCCGCCCGCGCGTCGCGGCCCTCGGGGAACCACATCTTCGGCAGCGTCGGGCGGACCCGCGCGCGCGTCAGGAGCGGCAGGCGCGCGAGCACGTCGTCGAGCGGCGCGTCGTCCGCGACGACGCGCGCGAGATCCTGCTTCACGTAGAAGGGGACCGATCGGAGCGCGCGCCGGACGGCGTCGACCGCTCGGCCTTCGTGCTCGGGATCGCGGCGGAGGGCTCCGTCGAACGGCATCGGGTTGCTGCTTAGCAGGGCCCGAAAGCGTAGAGAAGACATACACCTCCGGCGCATTGCGTCACGTCGCGCGGCGCGCGCCCGCGGGCGGGGCGGAGGGTGGCGTCGATAATCCCGACAGGTATATTAAGAGGATGGAGAGTGAGAGCGACTTCTTCGGCTCGTCGTCGCCCGACGCCGTGTCCGCGCCGCGCTCGTCGGTCCCGCCGAACCTCGAGCCGGGGATGCGCATCGCGGACAAGTACGAGCTCCGCCGTAAGGTCGGCGCGGGCGCGATGGGGGAGGTCTGGGCCGCGCAGCACGTCTCGTTGAGAGAGGAGGTCGCGATCAAGATCGTGCTCCGCGACGTCGCGCACGGCGACGGTTCGTCGGCGGACAGCCGCTTCCTCCTCGAGGCGCGCATCGCGTCGCAGCTCTCGCGCAAGACGCGGCACATCGTCTCGGTGACGGATCACGGCGAGGACGGGCCGCTCGCGTACCTCGTCATGGAGCTGCTCGCCGGCGAGTCGCTGGACGTGCGCCTCGCGCGCAGCGGGCCGATGCCGCTCGAGAAGGTGGTCCCGCTCGTCTACCAGATCGCGCGGGCGCTCGCCGTCGCCCACGCCGACGGCGTCGTTCATCGCGATCTGAAGCCGTCGAACGTCTTCGTCACGGTCGACGAGGAGGGCAAGGCGCTCATCAAGATCCTCGACTTCGGGATCGCGAAGCTCCGCGCGACTTCGCGGCGCGCGCCCGCGAGCGTGGCGGACGCGAAGCACTCCACGCTGCGCGGCTTCCTCCTCGGGACGCCCGCGTACATGAGCCCGGAGCAGGCGAGGGGCAAGCCGATCGATCACCGCGCCGACGTCTGGGCGCTCGCGGTGATCGCGTACCACCTCCTGACGGGCGAGTTCCCGTTCGACGGCGAGACGCCCGAGGAGCTCTTCGCGCGCCTCTGCCGCGTCGAGCCGACGCCGATCTCGACGTGGCGGCCGGATCTCCCGCCGATCGTGGTCGATCTGTTCACCCACGCGTTCGCGGAGCGGATCGACGAGCGGTTCCAGTCGGCGGTCGCCTTCGCGGGCGCGCTCGAGCAGCTCGACACCCTTCAGAGGCGGGCGGGCCGCGCCGCCCCGCGGCCGATGAGCGCGATCTCGCTCCCGCCCCCGAGCGCGGTCGTCGCTCCGCGGGCGCCGGCCGAGGGCCCGAGCCCGCGGCGGGCCCCGGCGATCGTGGAGAGCTCGATGATCGCCGCGGGCGTCCCCGGCAGACGCAGGCTGTGGCCGCGCGTCGTCGCGGGCGCGGTCGTCCTCGCGGTGCTCTTCCTCACCGCGTCGACGCTCTCGGTGTACTTCGCGCGCGAGACCCGGCCGTCGAGCTCGCTCACCACCGGCGCCAGCATGACGGGCATCGCGGCCGAGAGCCCCGAGGGGCGCGACGAGATCCCGCCGCCCGAGCCGCCCCCGCCGGCGTTGCGGCCGGCGGATCTCCCGACGGCGCCGCCGCCGCGGCCCGCGCCGCGCGCGCCGCAGGTCGTGACGACGACGGCGTCGCTCCCCGCCGATCCGGCGCCTCCCGCCGCGGCGCCGATCCCGTCGCCGCCCGCTCCCGTGCGAGAGGTGAACCGCTCGGAGGTGTTCTGACGGTCGCCGCGGGCGCGCGCCGCCTCGCGCGTCAGGGGGCGCTCGACGTCCCACGACCGCGCGGCGGCCGCCGGAGCGCTCGCGCCCGCGGGCTCAGAACTGGACCTTCATGCCGACCTGCAGCCAACGCGGCGCGTTCGCGCGCGCGCCGTAGGGGCGACGGCCCACGATGTTCTCGGCGCCGAACGCGTTGCGCAGGTTCGCGTAGATCCGGAGCCAGCGCAGCGCGTTCACGTAGCCGCCGAAGTCCACCCAGACCTGCTCGTCGGTCGCGACCGTGCGCTCGATCGGGAGGTTGCCGGCCTGCTCGCGCATCGGCGCGACGTAGTTGAACGCCGCGTTGAGCCCCGCGCGCGCGTGCTCGACGGCGGCGGTGAGGTTGAGCTGGTTGCGCGGGATGTAGGGCAGCTCGTCGCCGGCCCGAACCACGCCGTAGATCGGATCCTGCGAGGTGAAGTCGCTGCCGAACTCGCCGTACGTGAGCGTGTACGCGGCGGTCACCGGGAGCCTGAAGTCCCCCACGCGTTGCTCGTGCGCGACGAAGGCCTCGAGGCCGTAGATCCGAGCCTTGCCGGCGTCGAACTGGCGGTCGAAGTTCGCGTCGACGCAGCCGCTCGCGAACGTGCAGGTGTCGGTGAGGTTCGAGTAGTCGTTGTAGAAGCCGATGAGCTCGGCGCGCGACGCCCCGCGCGTGTAGCGCGCGCCGGCCTCGTAGTTGACGCTGTACTCGGGCTGCGTCGCCCGGTCGGCGCCCGGCGCGGGCGGGCTGAAGCCGCGGTAGACGCCCGCGAGGAGGCCGAGGCTCCGGAGCAGCTCGTAGTACGCGCCGATGCCCGGCATCACGGCCGCGACGAGGCGGTCGTTGTCCACGTTGGTGAGGTAGTCCTCGGTCCGCGAGCCGATGAGCTCGACGCGCGCGCCCGGCGTGACCGTGAGCCCGCGCCAGGTCATCGCGTCGGTCATGTGGAGGGCGACCGCGTGGGTGCTCGCGAAGTTGTCGTTCGTCGTGAGGACGGGCTCGCCCGCCGAGACCAGCGCGCCGTTCTGCATCAAGAACGCCGACTCGGTGTGGAGGCGCTTGATGTGATCGTAGTGGAAGCGGATCCCGGACTCGAGCTTGTGCTCGACGGGGCCGGTGTTCACCGACGTCGACAGCACGCTCTGGACCCCCTGGCTCACGAACGAGCGATCGTTCGGGCCGATGAAGAGCGTGTCGGAGGCCGAGCCGCTGTCGTTTCGTCCCGTGAGCACGGCGTAGTAGCCGGTGAAGCTGGGATCGTCGGGGTTGGCGAGGACCGTCGACGCCGCGGCGCCGCCGAGGTGGTTCAGCTTCGTCCACTTGCGCTGGTAGTCGAACCGGTAGGCGCTCGTCTTGATCTGGTACGAGGACCCCGGACCTTCGATCGTGTGCGAGGCCACGATGCCCGTCCGGTTGTTCTTCATCTGGTCGAGCGCGCTCGCGGGGTAGCGCCG
The DNA here is from genome assembly GCA_019637105.1 of Labilithrix sp. GTDB lineage: Bacteria > Myxococcota_A > Polyangia > Polyangiales > Polyangiaceae > Labilithrix. The sequence goes on along the minus strand of JAHBWF010000013.1, from coordinate 40,767 downwards.
GTACGGGTTCGTGCGGAAGTCGGCGTCGGTCTGGCCCAGGTACGTCTCGTTCGAGACCTCGTCGGCGTAGGAGAGCTTGAGCTGGAGCCGGTGCTTGGTCGGCGCGTCCGGATCGATCGTGTACGCCGTCTTGATCATCCAGTCGTTGCGGGTCGACCCGGTGTCGGCGCCGCTCGGGAGCTCGGCGAAGCCGGTGTTCTGCAGGCGCACCCCCTCGACGAGGAAGCCGAGGCGGCCGTCGCTGCTTCCGAACCAAGCGTGAGCCTTGCCGTAGCCGTACTGCCCCGCGGCGAGATCGACGGCGCCGCTCGTACGCGTCGGGATCGGGCGCGAGATGAAGTCGATCACGCCGCCGACCGTGTTGGGGCCGTAGGCGATCGCCGCGGGGCCCTTGACGACGCGCATCTGCGTCATGCGCGTGACGAGCGGGAAGTAGTAGCCGGCCGGCGCGGAGTACGGCGCGGGCCCGAAGAGGATCCCGTCCTCCATCAGCGTGAGCTTCTTGCTGCGGTCCGGGTTGGCGCCGCGGATGCCGATGTTCGGTCGGAGGCCGACGCCGTCCTCGCCGCGGATGTAGACGCCCGGGACCTGCATCAAGGTCGCGGTCGGATCGTCGTACTCGAAGCGATCGAGCTGGTCCTTCTTGATGACCTGCGCCGAGCCGGCCGTGTGCGAGAGCGCGGTGCCGCCGATGTAGACCTCGTCGGGATCGCTCGACTTCGCCGGCGTCGCGCCGGCGGGCGCCGCGGGCGCGCCGGCCGCGCCGGACGGCTCGGCCGAGGGCGCCGACGGATCGCTCGGCGCCGCTTGAGCCGCCGCGCGGCGCGGGGACGCGAGGACGAAGCTCACTGCAGCGAGACAGGTGAAGGAGAGGGGGAGGGGGGAGCGGAGGCGTTTCACAGCACGGGGCGGGTAGGGGGAGGCGCTTCGTTGGGGGCGGGGAGGAGCCAGGTCGCGGGGGCGAGGCCGTCTTCGATCGTGGTGAGATCGACCCGAGGGTCGACGAGCGGCGCGCCGCGCCGGCCGTTGAGCGAGACCTGCGAGTCGACGCGGACCTCGACCGGACCGAAGCCGCGCTCCTCGAAGTCGCGTTGGATGTGATGCGCGAGCTGGAGCACGAGGTCGGGCTGGCCGGACATCTCGTTCTCCTGGTACGGGGTCAAATATTCGTGCGGCGGGACGTGAAAGACGCGGCCCGTCTCCTTCTGGCGAACGAGGAACGTGTTCGCGCCGCCCTTCGCGCGGACCATGACCCGCCAGGAGAAGCGCATCCCCTGCTCGTGCCACAGGACGTTTCCGCCGTAGAGGTGGCAGCGGAGCGGCATGAGCACCTGGACGACGCAGTAGATCGCGCCGGCGCCGAGGGCCGCGCGGGTGAGGCGCGCGCGCCACGGCGACGGCCGGGCGGCCGGAGGCGGCGCGACCGAGGGCGCGGGCGGGCCGGCGTCGCGAGGCGACCGGCGCAGCCGCGCGGCGAGCGCGCGCGGCCAGCTCGGATGGAAGAACACGAGCGCCGAGAGGCTCATGATGAGCGGGAACATCCCGATGTCGAAGAGCAGGCGCGTCATCACGTGGAAGACGACGACGACCGCGTACGCCCACGGCCGCGTCCTGCGCCACGACAGCCAGAGCACGACGGTCGTGTCGAACAAGAAGCCGCACCAGCTCATCGCGAGCGGGACGCCGGGGACGGTGAACAGCCTGCCCAGGAGCGGCAGCTCGGTGCTCGCGCCGAGCCAGATGCCGAGCGGCTGACCGTGAAGGAGCCAGTCGCTCTGCGCCTTCGCGAGTCCGGCGAAGAAGTACACGACGCCGACCTGCACGCGGAAGAGGATCAGCCAGGCCGTCGCGACCTCGCGGTCGTCCGCGCGCGGCCGCCCGCGCCGCGCGTTCCAGCGCGCGCGGAGCCAGGCGTCGACCGACCACGCGCGGTTCGCGGGCGAGAGCGCGAGGAGCCAGGCGAGGAGACCGGCGAGGTAGTAGTGGTTCAGGTACGTCGAGACGTCGACGAGCTGGATGTACGTCAGCCCCGCGGCGAACAGCGGCGCGGTGAGGCGGAACGCGAGGCCCGCGGCCGTCGCGAGGGCGAGGGCGGCGAGGCACCAGAAGAGCGCGTGCATCGCGCCCGACGAGAGCGGCTCGACCCACGCGAAGCCCCAGTAGCGGAAGCGGAAGCGCGGCGCGACGAGCAGCGTGTCGACCCACCCGTACGCGAGGAAGCGCTCCATCGAGATCGCGAGCGCGAGCCCGAAGAGGATCCGGTACGCGGCGAGCCACGCGACGTCGACCGGGCGAAGGAGCGCGGCCTCCACGCGTCGCAAGAGGACGCCGAGCGTTCCCACGAAATCGATCCTAGGCGAGCGGCCGGCCTCCGAGCGGGCGGCGACGGTCGATCGCGCCCGGCCCTCGAACGAAGAGAGCGGCAGCTCAGTCGGTGTCACTGGCGGCGCTGGCGGGGAGCTTCAGGTTCAGCGGGCTCGCGGAGCCGAACAAGCGCGTCTTCAGGAGATCGCTGAGCGGCTTGATCGCGTTGTAGAGCTCGAGAAACTGGGCCTCCGTCGCCTGCGCGAAGGCGGGGAATCCGTCGGCGGCGGTCTCGGCTTGCGCGAGCGCGGCCAGCAAGTCGTTCGCGAGATCGGCCTGCCCGGCCGCGACGAGCCAGTCGTCGAACCCGACGCCGACGCCGTTGGCGCCGCAGCCCTGGTAGAGCGCGCGGAACGCGCGGAGGTTCGCGCGGATGTTCTCGATCTCGCGTGGACCGAACGGCGTCTCGGGGACGTACGCGCGCGCCTGGGCGCCGGAGAGGCTGCCCAGCTTGAAGTCCTTGATCTCCTTCTCGGCGTAGAAGAGCGACCAGGCGACGACGTTCAGCGTCTCTTGCTCGCTGCCGTACCCGTCGAACGCGAGGAGCTTCTTCTCGAAGTCTTCGCCCTCGGGGAGCCAGACGTTGCGGATCTCGAGCGCGAGCGCGACGACGTTGTCGGCGACGGCGACGGCGTAGTCGTTCTTCGCCTTCGCCAGATCGGCCGGGCCGAGCGCGTCCCAGGCCTGACCCGTCGCCGAGGCCGGCAGGCACACGTGGTCGCTCCCCGGGTAGTGGAGGACGTACTCGAGCGCGTAGAGGCCGCGGGCGCTCGGGAGCACGGCGTCCATGCCCGCCTGCCAGCCCTTCGAGGCGATCTGCCCTTCGACCTGGCAGCGGTTGTGATCGGGCCACGGGTGGACGAAGCTTCGGAGCCCGCGCCCGTGGTACTGGTCGACGGCCTTGCTGCCGACGGGGCCGAACTGGAAGAGCTCCATCTTGGACCACTCTTCCATCGCGTTCGACCACGCCGTCCGCGCCGCGGTGAGCTTGGCCTCGTCGGGAGCGGCGGCGTGATCGCGCACGCTGGCCCGGAGCGCCGTGGCGGCGTTCTGGAACTCGCAGGCGTGCCACGCCGCGCACTTGCTCGCCGCCGAGAGCAGCGCCTGCTTCGTGAACGGCGCGTCCGCGCCCGGAGCGGCCCCACACTCGATGGGGCCGTCCGGAGCGGTCGCGTCGAGGCCGCCGCTGCTGCTGCCGCCCGACGACGACGTTCCCCCGCTGCTGCTCGATCCTGTCCCCGTGCCGGCGCGAGGATCGTCGGTGGAGCACGCGACCACCGCCGTGACGGCGGCGAGCGCGGCGCCCGCGATGCTGGCGAAGACGACGGGCTTGGAGGGGGAACGTACGGTCATGGTCGATCCCTTACTACTGCCCGACCTTCAGCGTGGCGAGCACCGCGCGCTGCGTCGTGCCGCCGTCGGCCAGGTTCGTGCTCTGGGTCGTCGCCGCGATCTGCTTGCCGTCGGGCGAGACCGTGACCTTGAAGAAGGCGGTCGGGAAGGAGTACTCGAGGAGGCCGCCGGCGCCGACGTTCGGATCGGGCTTGCCGTCCTTGTCGGTGACGAAGACGCTCGCGTAGTCGTCGTAGACGCCGACGTGGACGAGCCGGTCGTCGGGGAGGACGGCCATGTCGCGGCCGCGATCCATGAACGGGTTCGCGCCGAGGCCCGCGCTCTTGTCCTCCTCGCTCTGCCACGCGAACGAGCCCTGCCGGCCGTAGGTCGTGTCGAGGCCGTCGGCCTTCACGCCGAAGGAGACGAGGTCGACGGCCGTGCTCGTGACGTCGAAGTTCGACACGCCGTAGCCCGTGGTGACGTAGCGTCCGCTCGACTGGCGGACCACGTTGTAGGCCTCGGCGAACCCGCCGCTGGCGACGAACGGGTTGAACTTCGTCTGGCCGGGCACGCCGGGCGCGGTCGTGCCGAAGCCGAACGCGGTGTCCACCGCCCCGGTGGGCAGCAGGCGGATGAGCACGACGTGGTTGAGGAGGCCGGTCCCGAAGTTCGCGTATCCCGACGAGACGATGCTGCCGTCCGCGAGGACGAGGCCGCGCCGCGCGTTGTCGGGGAGCTCTTTGCCGTCGGCGTCGACGGTGTAAGGCGCGCCACCGTTGAAGGTCGTGTCGAAGGCGAGCGTGTTCGCGTCGACGCGCGTGATCCAGCGGTCGGCGTCGGTGCGCGCCGCCGCCGCGGCCGGCGTGCCGTGCGCGAACACGACGATCTTCGGCGTGGCCGCGTTGCTCTTGTCGAGCCCGATGCCCCACGAGGTGTAGGACTGAGCGTCGGCCTCGTCGTAGCCGAACTTCACGAAGACCGGGTCCCCGAACGAGAACGACCCGTCGTTCGCCTTGGTGAGCTTGACGAGGTAGACCTTGTTGGCCGCGACCGCGTGCACGACGAAGTTGCCGGCGCTCACCTCGACGAGGTCGAACGAGGCGCCGTTGAGGTCCGGGTGGACGATGACGCCGTCGGTCGCGAACGTGGCGTCGAGGACGCCGTCCTTGAAGCGCCAGACCGCCAGCCGCCGGCCGGCGTCGGTGTCCGTCGAGCCCGACGCGTAGAGGAAGCCGTCGCTCGCGTAGAGGAGGCCGTACGGGTTGAACGCGTTCACGATCTGCGTCGTCGTGAGCGGCGTGATCGGGACGCCCGTGGACGTCGGGCTGTCGGGCGTCGCGTCCGGGGTGTTCCCCCCGTCCGTGTCCGGCGTCGTGCCGCCGTCCGGCGTCTGCGTGCCGCCGTCCGGCGTGACGTTCGTGTTCGCGTCGTCGTCGTCCCCGCAGGCGACCACGAGCCCCGCGCTCATCGCGAGCGCCATGAAGCTACCCATCAAGACACGCTGCTGCATCGCTCTTCCTTCCTGGAATCGACGAAGTGGGCGAACCGTTGTTGGTCCCCTTCCCGTGGTCATGGCTCTAGCCCACAATGCTGATGTTGAAAACCGTTTTCATTAAGAAGGCTGCGTTCGATTGCATCTATCGACGACCTTTCACGTGGAAATCGTTCGCGATTGAAGCCTGGAAGCCCCGCGGGGAGCGGGGAGCCGAGGCGCCCGAACGGCCGCGCGCGCGGCCGAGGCCCGCGCCGCGTGGGAGCGTTCATCCCGCGGCCGGCGTAAGATCCGAGGGCCGTGCGTCGCCTACCGATCTTCTTCCTCGCCACGAGCCTCTGCGCGTCGCTCGCGCTCGCGTTCGTCGCCTGCTCCGATCCCGCCCCGGTGAGCACGCTGCCCGTGACCGACGACGACGAGGACGCCGGCGCGAAGCGACGCGACTCCGGGCGGACGGACGAGGTCCCCGACGGCGCCGATCCGCCGCTCCCCGACGGCGGCAAGCCGCCGGGGCGGATCTACGCGCACGACAAGAACACGCTCTACCGGTTCGACCCGCTCGCCAACACGCTCGTCGAGGTCGGCGTCTTCGGCTGCGTGCCGCAGAACGGCGTCGGCGGCCTCGGAACGACGCCGGAGAACGACGCGGTCATCGACCTCGCGCTCGATCGCACCGGCCAGATGTACGCGACGACGTACTGGCGCTTCATCAAGGTCGACGCGACGAGCGGCGCGTGCCAGGTCATCCGCACCGACACCAGGGCGAACATGTACCCGAACTCGCTGTCGTTCGTCCCGGCCGGGACCATCGATCCGACGCAGGAGGCGCTCGTCGGCTACGCCTTCGACAACTTCGACGACGCCACGATCTACACGCGCATCGATCTCCAGACCGGCGAGATGACCGACCAGGAGAACCTCAACCCGACGCCCGCGTTCAACGGCCTCGAGTACGGGATCTCGGGGGACTTCATCTCGCTCGTCCGCGATCAGGGCAGGACGTACGCGGCGATCAAGCAGGTGACCGGCGACGCCGGCGCGGGCAACGACCTGCTCGCGGAGGTCGATCCGAAGACCGGCACGCTGCTGAAGATCATCGGCGACACCGGGCAGAAGGGCTACTACGGCATGGGCTTCTGGGCGGGGAAGGCCTACGGCTTCACCGTCTCGGGCGACGTCTACGAGGTCGACATCGCGACCGGCAGCTCGACGCACGTGCTCGCCGCGAAGGACAAGGACGGCGCGCCGATCGCCTGGTTCGGCGCCGGCGTGACCACCGACTCCCCGACCGCGCCCTGAGCGGCGAGGAGCGAGCGACGAGCCGTCCGGCGCGGCGGCGCGCGCCTCGTCACGACCGCCCCGAGGGCTTCGCGGGCGCGAGGACCCAGCTCTCGTCGGGCTCGTCCGGCGGAAGGACGACGCGCTCCCCGTCGTAGCGCCGCCGCGTGCCTGGATGGATGAAGGCGTCGAAGAGGTACGCCGCGAGCGATCGCCTCTCGAGCCGAGGATCGACGTGCGGGGCGAGCTTCTCGGCGTGCGCCGCGGGCAAGAGGCTCCAGTGGAGCCCCGGCTGCATGTGGTGCATGCCGTGGAAGCCGTTGTTGAACGTGAGCCAGTTGAACGCGCGCCCGACGAAGTTGCGCGAGTGGTTGTACGGATGGTCGGCGTCGCACCCGTCGTGCTGGATGAAGTTCACGGTGGTGATCCCCCACACGGCGTAGAAGTGCGGGACGACGACGAGCAGGAGCCCCTTCCACCAACAGAGCGCGACGAGCCCCAGCTTGAAGCCCCACGCCACGACGGTCTCGAGCGCGAGCTGCCTCTTCCAGGCGCGGTTCGGCGTCGTCCGCGCGTACTCCGCGTTGCGGGCGGTGACCCCCGGACCCACGCGCGCGAAGAAGAGGAGCAGGTTGAGGATGTTCGCCCTATAGCGGAGCTTGGTCGTGCGCATCCCGTCCCGCCTCGTCTGCGTGAACCGGTGATGGCTGAGGTTGTGGCCCGGCTTGAACTCGCTGACGGGGAACCCGTAGCTCAGCGAGAGCACGACCTGGGTGACACGGTTGAGCTTCCGCGACGTCCACATCGGGCAATGGATCGTGTTGTGCGTGATGACCGCGTTGATCCAGGCGACGACGCACAGCGCGAGGACGAGCCCGATCTTGACGGCGAGCGGAGCGCCGTCCCACGCCGTCCACGCTCCGAACAGGAGGACGAAGTACGCGACGATGAAGGCTATCGTGCGCCGATCTGCCGAGTAGCGAAGCATGAATCTCTCGCTTCTTCGATCGCCCCATCCGATGCTGCGAGCGCGCCGCGCGTTCTCGCTCGCGTCGCGAGGAGGCGTCCGGAGAACGGGGACGACGGGCGTTCGATCGTCACGAGCACGCCGCGCGCTACCTGCGCACGCTCCCGTCTTCTCTGCCGTGGACGGCGCGCAGGTAGGTGGAGCGTCTCTGCCAGTAGTCGCTCCGGGCATCGATCCGGCGGTCCTCCGCCTGGTGCTTGAGGACCTGGGCCTCGAGGACGTCGGAGAAGGGGATCAAGCCGCTGGCGTAGCGAGACGTCGCCTCGGTGAGGTTCACGTCGGCTTGCGTGACGGCCTCCTCCGACACCTCGAACGCGCTCCACGCCGTTCGGAGCTCGTCCCACGCCTTCTCGATCTCGAGGCCGACGAGCGAGCGGGTCTCCTCGAGCTGCGACTGCGCGAGGTGCTCGCGCGCCTCCTGCTCCCTGCGCAGGTACGAGCGCTCCCACCACTGCGTCACCGGCACGCTGAGCGTCGCGAAGACGACGGCGTTGTTCGTGCCGCCGAGCTCCCCCAGCCGATAGTGAGTGAGCATGCCTCCGATGGAGAGCGTCGGGAGCGCTTCTCCGAGCCGCAGCTCGGATTGCAGCTTGGTCGCCCGCGCCGCTTTGCGCAGCAGGTCCAGCTCGACGCGCGTGTCCGCCCCCTTCTCGCGGCCCGCTCCGAGCGCGGCGGGATCCGTGGGGCGCTCGAGAGCGTCGACGAGGGCGATCTCGTCACCCTCGGGCAGACCGACGTGGCGCCGCAGGTCGCGCGCCGAGAGACGGCGCGCGCTGGTGAGTCGCATGCGGTCGATCTCGGCTTGCCTCCTCTGCAGCGCGACCTTCAGTTGATCGTTGCGCGTGGCCAGGCCGGCGCGGACCGCGTCCGCGGCGCGGCGCTCGAGCTCCGTGAGCAAAGCCTCGTAGGCCTCGAGCGTCTTCGCTTTCTCGGCGAGCGCGACCAGGCGCCAGTACTTGTCGTCCGTTTGAGCGACGACCTCGCGGCGCGAGAGGGCCGCGCGATCCTGCGCGATCTCGACGCCGGTCTCGGCGAGGCGATTGCCGTTCGAGATGCGGCCTCCGGCGTACAGCGGCTGAACCGCGATCACGGAGCCCGCCACGATCGTGCGTCCGGCGCTGAGGGTGCTCCCGGGCAGGTACGCGAACTGCCCCGACGTCCCCAGGTTCGCCGGGTTGCCGTCGTAGACGGGGAGATTGCCCCCCGGGTTCGACATCGAGACCAGCGGCGCGGAGGCCGCCATCGCGACCCCCGTCGCGGACATCTGCGGGAAGTACTTCGTGAAGGCCGCCGCGCGAGCGGACTCGGCCGCCGAGACCTCGAGCGCGCTCCGCTGGACTTGTGCGTTGTGACGGAGCGCGAGCGCCCGGCAGCGTTCGAGCGTCAGCGGCTCCTCTCGTGCGTGCGCGGGGGACGGCCACGCCGCGAAGCAGAAGAGGACGATCGCGCCGGCGGCGACGTTCGCCGGCCCGTACGCGGCGCGGGCTCCGATCGCCCGGCGCTCTTCGCCGCGCATCATCAACCAGTAGGCCACCGGCACGACGAACAGCGTGAGCACCATCGAGAGCACCAGGCCGAACGCCGTGACCGAGCCGAGCGGGCCCCACAGCGTGGAGCGACTCAGGATCATCGGCACGACACCGATGGCCGCCGCGACCGACGTCAGGAAGATGGGCCGCATTCGACGTTTGCCCGCGGCGACGGCGGCCTCCCGCACCGACAGCCCGTGGTCACGACGCAGCTCGTCGGCGTAGCCCACGAGGATGATGCCGTTGCGCACGACGATGCCCATGAGGCTGATGACGCCCAGGAACGCCGTGAAGCCGAACGGGTAGCTCGTCAGGACCAGGCCGAGCACGGAGCCGAACAAGCTCAGCGGCATCGTCAACATCACGAGGAGCGCCCTTTTGTGGCGCTGAAACTGGAACAGCAAGATGAGGTAGATGACCGCGACGGTCACGCCCAGGGACTTCGCCATGGGCCCGTAGTTCTCCGCCGTGGCTTCGAGCTCTCCGCCGAAGTCGACGTTCACCCCCGGCGGCGTCTCGATCTCGGCGAGCGCGGCGCCGAGCCTCCGTTGGACGTCCGAGGCGAGGGCGTCGAAGCCCACGTCGACGCGTACCGTGAGCGTGCGTACGCCGTTGCGCCGCGCGATGACCCCGTCGGTCCACATCGGTCGGAACGTGGCGAGCTGCTCGACGGGTACGGTGGCCATCGCGAGCGTCGAAGAGACGTACTGCTGCCGGAGACCGTCGAGCGTCGACGCCTCGTGGCGATCGTCGGCGAGCACGACGCGCACGGGGTAGTCGTCCTCCCAGAGCGTGGTGAGCGGCACTCCTCGTGACGTGCCGACCGCCAAGGAGAGCTGCAGCGCCGTCCGCGAGACCCCCATCCGCGACGCGGCGTCCGTGTCCGGGGTCACCTCGACGCCCAGGAGAGGCGCCTCGAAGTCGTTGCGCACCCAGGTGACGCCGGGGAGCGCGCGCGCCTTCGCCTCTACGCGCTCGGCGAGCTCCTTCAGCGTCGCCACGTCGTCGCCGGAGAGCCTGATCTCGATCGGAGCGGCCGTGGCCTGCATGTCGAGCTGCTTCCAGCGGACCCACGCGTCGGGGAACGCGCCGCGAAAGCGGGCTTCGTACTCTCGCAGGACCTCGAGCGTCGCTCCTTCGCTCGTCGTGTTGACGAGCAGCTGCCCGTAGTTGCGCGCCGGCATGTTGGGCGCGTAGAGCGTGTGGAAACGTGGCGAGCTCGTGCCCACGAAGGCCGTCACGTCGACGACGCGTTCGTCGACGGCGAGGCTCGCTTCGAGCTCGCGCATCACCGAGTCGGTTCGCTGGAGGGAACGCCCCGGCGGCAGGTACACCTCGACCGCGAACTGGTTGCGGTCCATCTTCGGAAAGAGCTGCTGGGGCACCTTCGACGCCAACAGGAGCGCCAGCAGCACCGAGGTGACGCCCACGGAGAGCGTCACCGCCGGCCGTCGAAAGGCGGCCTCGAGCGCGCGATCGTAGAGGCCCTGCGCGCGCTCCAAGAGAGATCGGTGACCCTCGACGCGATGCGCGCGCAGGCCTCCGCGGATGAAGGTCGTGTTCAGCACGGGGACGAGCAGCATCGCCAACGCCATGCTCGTCCCGAGCGCGACACCGATGGTGATCGGGAGGCTGCCGACGAAGTCTTGCGCGACCCCGGTCAAGAACAGCGCGAGCGGCGCGTACGCCATGACGATCGCGAGCGTCGCGGTGAAGACCGGGACCAAGAGCTCACGGGCGCTCTTCCACGCGGCTGTCCAGGGATCGAGGCCGGCGTCGAGCTTCTCGACGTGACCGTCGATGACGACGATGGCGTTGTCGACCACCATGCCGAGCACGACGATCAGCCCCGCGAGCGAGACGGTCTGGAGCTCGACGCCCACCGCGCTCAAGATCCCGAGCGTGATGAACACACATACGGGGATCGTCACCGCCGCGACCGCCGCGACGCGGAGCGGCAAGAGGAGCATCGTGACCAGGACCACGGAGCCGATCGCCAGCCCGAAGTCGCGCAAGAAGTGGTTGACGGACTCCTTCACGACGTGAGGCTGGTCGGCGACGCGGGCGATCTGGACGGTCTTCGGAAGAGACCGCTTGGCTCGCTCGACAGCGGCGTCGACCTCCTCTCCGAAGTGGGTGATGTCGTTGCCGGGCTGCATCTCGATCGAGAGCACCATGGCGGTCTTGCCGTTGAATCGAACGAAGGCGTCCTCGTGCCCGTACTCGCGCGTGATCGTGGCCACGTCCTTGAGCCTGACGTGGGGGCCCGTCGGATCGGACAACACGATGAGCTCCCCCAGCTCCTGCTCGGTGCGGAGGCCCTTGCTGACGTGGACGGGAAGCTCCAGGGTGTCGCCGTCGAGTCGCGCCGGAGCGGGCGCTTCGCTCATTCCCTGGAGCGCCGTCCAGATCGAGATCGGGCGGAGCCCGTAACGGGCGAGCCTCTCGCGCGCGACGGTGATCCGTACGATCTCGCGCTGCATCCCCGCTCGCCGAAGCTTGGACGTCGCGCCGATGCGCCGCAGCTCGGTCTCCACCACCTCGAGGTGACGCTCCAGGTCCCGCGGACTATGTCCCTCCGACACCAACGTGAACAGGACCGCGCTGGTGTCCCCGAAGTCGTTGTCGCCGACCAGCGCCACCACCTGACTCGGTAGACTCTGCGCCCTGAGCTCGTTCAGCCCGTGGCGGAGCTTCGCCCAGAAGGCGGGCGCGTCGGGGCCCTTCACCTTCTCGTCGAGCTCCACGAAGACGATCGATCGCCCCTCCTGGGAGACGGAGCGCGTCTTCCGTTTGTCGACCTCGTTGAAGCCGAAGAGATAGCTCTCGACCACCTTCGTCAGGCGCTCCTCGACCTCGTTCGACGAGGCCCCCGGCATCACGCCGACGACGAGACCTTGGCGAATCGTGAACGCAGGGAACTCCTGGCGCGGCATCGTCATGAAGGACAGGACGCCGTAGCCGACCAGCATCACCACGACGGTGGTGACGACGCGCCATTGCTTCATCGCCCGCTCGATCGGGTTCGGCGGCTTCACGGAGCCACCGCCGCCTTGCCGTCGTTCGCCACACGTACGGCGATCCCGTCCGTGAGCATGGGCGTGCCCGACGTCACCACGCGCGCGCCGGCGACGATCCTGCCGGTCAACGCGGTGTCCTCGCCGACGAAGCCGGTGATCTGCACGGGCTCTCGACGGGCCTTGTCGTCGCTCGTCACGACGTACACGTAGGTGCCGCCGTGCTCGTCGATCCGCACGGCGGCTGGAGGGACGACGAGCGCGCTCTCTCCGTCACGTTGCTGAAGGTGTACGTCGGCGACCATCCCTACGCGCAGCGCGCCGTCGGCGTTGTCCAGCGCGATCTTGACCGGGTAGGTGCGCGTCAGGGGATCGGCGAGGACGCCGATTTCGCGGACCGCACCCTGGAAGCTCTTGCCGGTGGCGGACACCGTCACCCGCGCAGGCTGGCCGATCTGCACGTGGGCGATCTGCGTCTCCGCGATCGGCGCGACCGCCAGCATCCGCCGTGTCTTCACCAGGGTGATCGCCGGCGCGCCGGGGAGCACGCTCGCTCCCGCCTCGACATGGCGACGCGACACGACTCCGTCTTCGGGCGCCCGTAGCGTGGCGTCGTCGAGGTTCTTCTGCGCCATGGAAACGACGAGGCGAGCCTGCTGCCGTCCGGTCTCGGCCTCGACCCACTGGATCTCGGGCAACGTCCCGTTCCGACGCAGCGGCTCGAGCCTTCGGACCGCGTCGTCGGCCTGCGCGGCCTTCGCCTCGGCGACGCCGAGCGCGTCCGACAGAGAGCGCGTCACGAGCCGCGCGAGGGCCTGCCCCCTCTTCACCGACTCTCCCTCCTGCACGAGCACCGCCTCCACCGTGCCCGGCTGCGCGAACCCCAGGGGCAGCGTCCTGTCGGCTTCGAGGGTCCCCGAGAGGCGCACGGTCCTCCCGACCTCGCTGCTTCGAACGACGGCGACGGTGACGCGCGGGTCGAACGACGCCGGCGGAGGGGCCTTGCCTCGGCAGCCGACGGTCGCGGCTCCGAGGGCCAGCCCCCAATGAATGCGCGCGCAGGCGCGGCCGCATTTCCCTGTCCAGTCGAAGAACGGCATGACGCTCCCTCACAAAGCAACATGTGATGTCTAACGGACCAGTGTTCGTTAAGCAACATGTGTTGCTTGATGAGGGCGCCGCGAGCGCCTAGGATGACGGCATGGCCAAGAGACCGGACGACGACTGCGACCCTCGGGTGCTGCGGACCCGCCGAATCCTGCACGAGGCGCTCCTCGAGCTGGCCCACGAGCGCGATCTGGACACGCTCAGCATCGCCGACGTCGCCGAGCGCGCGCAGGTGAACCGAGCGACGTTCTACGCGCACTACCGAAGTCTCGACGAGCTCCTCGACGTGGCCCTGCAGTTCGAGCTCGAGGGGTTGACGACCGCCGTGACCTCGAGGACCGACATCTTCGAGGACGCGGAGCTCGACGAGCCTCCCAAGTACGTGCTGGCGACGGTGCGGACGCTCGAGCGTCGCCTCGCCGTCTACCGTCGCGTCTTCAGCTCGAACGGGAGCGCCAAGGTAGTGCACGGCTTCCGTCAGCGCATCGCCGAGGAGATCGAGAAGAAGCTGCGCGACGGATCGTTGAAGTCCGTTCGACCATTACCGACCGCCGTCGAGGCCTACGCGGTCGCGGGCTCGCTCGTGGCGATCCTCGTGTACTGGTTCGGCGCGAAATCGCGGCCCTCCTCGCAGCGCGTGGCAGGTTGGCTGTGGCACGTCCTCAGTGAAATGAGGCCCGGCCCGGGCGGAGCCCGCAGCAGGAGCGAATGACCTCCGCCGGGAGCGTGCTCAGTCGGGGAGCGCCGGCAGGGGGAAGCTCGCGCCGACGAGCTCGGCGTCGTTGCCGGCGTAGTTCGATCGCGGGCCGCCGCGGCGTACGCGCACGACGCCGACGCCGCGGCAGTAGGTCGTCGAGACGCTCGGGAGCTCGGGCGCGAGCGTCACGGTCCAGCAGTCGTCGAAGGTGCCGGCCTCGACCTTCACCGGGGTGGGCTCGCGCGTCAGGCGCATCCTCGAGCCGGCCCACGGCCAGCGCGCGCCGTCCTGGAGCGGCGCGCGGAGGAGATGCAGCCACTTCCCGTTGAACCACGTCGCGAGCTCGTCGCCCTCGACCGCGACGGCGATCTCCTGCTTCGCCCCGCACGCGGTCTTCATCCGCCAGGCCTCGCGGCCGCCGACCGCCCTCCGCCCGGCGATCGTCGTCCGATGAACGCCGGGCTTGCAGTCGTACGGCCCTCCCGGGTTCGCGTAGCGGTGGTCCCACCACCGGTCCTCTTCGAACGGGTAGATCCGCGTGTCCGGCGGGGCGGCGTCCAGGGCCGCGGCGTCGACGAGGGGCTCCGTCGCGAGATCACCGGCGTCGTCCGCGGCGTCGACGGGGGGAGCGACCTTCGCGCCGCGCCGGCACGTACAGTCGGGACCGAACGCGAGCGCGACGCCGAGCGCGAGGAGCGCCGACGATCGCCGCCGCTGGGCGGAGCGCGGACGACGCCGACGACGAAGAGGAGATCGAGCGCGCATTCACCGACCGTTCAGGCGCGCGAGGCGCCGCTCCGCGTCAGTATGGCACGGCCGCGACGAAGTAGAGCTTGTCGATCCCGAGGCTCGCGAGCCCGCGCGCGTAGCCGACGCGGAACGTGAACGGGGCGACGTAGCCGAGCAGCGTGTCGAACCAGAGCTCGGCGCCGACGCCGGTCTTGAAGCGCGCGTCGCGGAAGACGTCGAACGCGCTGCCGTAGTCGATGAACGCCGCCCCGGTGATGCGGTTGAGGAAGATCGGGAGCGTGGAGTCGCCGCGGTCGATGTTCACGATCGGGAACCGGTACTCGGCGTTGCCGAGCGCGTAGCTGCGCCCGGCGACGGCGACGGGCGCGTAGCCGCGGAGCGTGATCCCGCCCTGGATGAGGAGGTTCCGGACGGTGTCGACCACGGGCAGATCGACGAACCCGCCGACGAAGAACGCGCCGCGGCCGGGGAAGCTCCCGCCGCTCGTCCCGCCGCCGGCGTGGAGCGCGAGCGAGTGGTGCTTCAGCCACGGCATGAGGAAGTACGTCGAGAAATCGCCGTTGGTCGCGAAGCCCGCGAAGTCGCTGCCGAGGATGGGATCGGTGACGTCGAAGCTCAGGCTGAGCGCGTAGCCGCGCTCGAAGCCCACGCTCCACAGGTAGCGCTCGGCGTTCGAGAACGCGTAGGCGAAGCGCAGCGAGCTCGCCAGCCCGCGCGCGGGGAAGCTCGGCGTCTCGTAGGGATCGAGCTTGTCGACGGGCATCGGCAGCTCGGCGCCGACGCGCGACACGCTGTGCGTGACGACGTAGCTGCGCGAGTCGAACGCCTTCGGCTGCCCGTAGGCGAGCGTCGTGGCGAGCCCGGCGGTCTCCTGGACGATCGTCGGCTTGTACTGGCCGATGCCGTAGCCGGCGCGCGGCGTGATCGAGCGGTACACCGTGGCGCTGAAATCGACTGGCAGCGCGAGGTACGAGTAGCCGATCGAGCCCTGGAGCTCCGGCTTGTCGAGCTCGACCACCGCGGTGGTCGCGACGGCGTGGAGCCCGGAGATGTCGTTGCCGGCGGCGTTGACGATCACCGCCTGACCGAAGTTGCCGGGGGTGATCTCGACGCCGTAGCGGCGCGGCAAGAGCGTCCGCCACGGGCTGTAGGGCCTCGGCGGGAAGCGCCGGCTCGTGACCGGCGGAGGGATCGGGTGCGTGTCGACGTACTCGGGCGCGTCGGTGAACGCGCCCTCGTCGAGTCGCATGGCGTAGAGGTCGTAGCCGTTCTTGCCGTAGCCGACGTAGGCGAGGGTCTTGCCGTCGGGCGACGGCTCCGGCGAGTACGCGCCGGTGAGGACGTTCGTGACCTGCTTCAGCGCGCCGGTCGCGAGCTCGTACGCGTAGACGTTCATGACGCCGGTGCGGTCCGAGTGGAAGTAGAGCCACCTCCCGTCGGCGGAGAACGAGGGCGATCCATCGATGGCGCGGTCGTTCGTGATCTCGCGCGAGCTGCCGTCGCGCACGTCGACGAGGCGGACGTCGCGGTAGCCGCCGCGCTTCCAGACGCTGTACGCCACGTGGTTCCCGTCCGGCGACCAGCGCGGCGTGAAGGACTGCTCGAGGAACGCCGTCGGGACGAGCGGCCTCGCGTTCGCGATCCCCGTGGGCTCGAGGTCGCCGATGTGGATCGAGCGCGTCCCCGCGCCGTTGCGGGTGAAGACGACGCGGCGGCCGTCCGGCGACGTCGCGGGATCGGAGCAGCGCTGGGCGGGCGCCGTCAGCTGCACGCGCTTGCCGTCGGGCGGTCCGTACGCGCTCTTCTGCCCCGGCTCCATGCGCTCGAGGTCGCCGAAGAGGAAGACGTTCCGGTAGAACTCGGCGGAGCCGAACACGAGCCCGCCGTCCGGGAGGAAGCTCGCGAACGACTCGACGTTCGTGCGCGCGACGAGGTCGGCCTCGGCCTTCGGGCGCGCGCGCGCGTTCCCGTCGGCGTCGCGGTCGACGTCCAGCGCGAAGAGGCCGGTGCGGTAGTGCTGGTCGTCGCGGTAGTAGAGGAGGCCGCCCGCGTGCTCGGGCCACGCGTTGTCCGGGATCCAGCGCGGGTAGCGCGCGATCTGACCGTGGCGCGTGAGGCGGACGCCCTCGCGGAGCCCCTTCTTGCGGATCGCGGCGGCCTGGGCGCCGTACTCGCGCTTCATCGAGTCGATCCACAGCGGGTAGAGCTCGTCGTACGTCTTGCCGGTCGCGCGGCGGATCGAGCGCTGGATGCCCCAGGGGATGGGCTGCCCGCCGTAGTCGTAGGCGACGTCGCGGAGCGCCTTCTCGCCGTACGTCCGCGCGATCCACTGGATGAAGTGCGAGCCGTAGAGATAGAAGAGGTTCCCCTGCGGCCAGCGGCGGACGACGTTGGTGACCTGATCGAGCGACGCCAGGTTGTCCTCGAGGACGTCGGTGCGCATGTACATGTCCCACATCGAGTTCCGCAGGCGACCTGCGCTCGTGCGGGCGCTCTCGAAGTAGACGCCGTAGCCCTCGAGGATCCACCGCGGCTGCACCTGGTTCGGCGCCATCGTCTTGCCGAGCACCATGTTCACGAGCGCGGGGAGGCCCCGGATGTGATCGGTGTGGAGGACGTGCGTGTACTCGTGCGTGACGAGCTCGAGGTACCAGTCGTCGACGTCCCCGAGCGGAGAGAGGTCCTCCGGCGCGGTGACGAGGAGGCGGATGGCGTTGTACGGGAGCGCCGACGCGGAGCCGTTCGCGCTCTCCGAGCTGTCGACGAGGACGACCTCGGTCTTGTCCTTCGTCGGCGCGTAGCCCATCGCCACGGTCATGTGCCCGTAAATGCTCTCGCAGGTGTTCGCGACGTGCTGCGCGATCTCCTCGAGGCCCGTGTGGTAGGTGATCCGGAAGTGCTCGGTCTCGATCGTGTAGAAGCGGAGCGCCGGATCGAAGGCCGCCTCGGCGCGTCGCGCGCGCGGCAGGACGAGCGCGACGAGCACGACGAGCGCCGCGAGCAGGATCCGCGCTCCGGCTCGTCGCATCGACTCAGCCCGCGGCGAGGACCGAGCCGCGCGCGTCCTCGGCGGGGACGCAGATCGGCTCTTCGTAGTCCGGCGTGATCACGGCCGCGTCGGGGGCGCGCGTGAAGACCTCGGAGACGAAGCCTTCGAGATCGATGCCGGGAAGCAAGTGGAGGCCGCGCTCGAGCGGCGCGAAGAAGGCGTCGTGGTGCGTCGGGACGACGAGCCTCGGCGAGAGCGCGGAGACGAGCCGGCCGACGTAGTTCTCGGTGCCCTTGCGACCCGCGAGGCACGCCAGGAGGACGTCCGCGCGCTCGCCCTCGAGCTCGGCGTCGATGAGGTCGGCGCTGCCGTTGTGGTAGATGCTGACGCCGGGCGCGCGGACGAGCAGGCCGTACGCGCCGCCCATGCGGTAGTGCCAGACGCGCTTCGGCGGGCTCGGCGTGCCGCGCACCTCGCCGGGGAACGGGACGCGGCCGAACGCGATCCGCCCGTGCCGGCTCGCGACGAAGCGGATCTCGATGTCGCCGAAGCGGACGACCGCGCCGGCCGGAGGGATCCGTACGAGCTGTTCCTCGCCGAGCCCCTCGGCGCGGCCCCAGGCGCACGTCGACGCGGAGCCGACGAGCTTCGCGCCCGAGAGCTTCGCGATCCGCGGGGCGTCGGCGATGTGGTCGTAGTGGCTGTGCCCGCACAGGACCGCGTCGATCTTCCGTCGAGGAGGGGCCGCGCCCGGGCCCTGGGCGAGCACGTGCCGGGCGATGGCGAGATCGTCCGGGACGAACGGCTTCGCGATGCGACGGATCCCCGGCCGCGTGACGAACGGGTCGATGAGGACGGTCGCCTCGCGCGACTCGACGACGAACCCGGCGGTGCCGAGCCACGAGATGCGGGCCCCCCAGCCGGCGCCGCTCCCCTGCGGTCTGAGCTCGCGCCTCGGCCGGAAGCGCGGAAAGATGCGCTCGTACAGGGACGACATCGCGCCGGGACTATAACCCGGAACCCGCCGCGCCCGGCGCGTCGCTCGTCGGATTCCCGACGCGGAGACGCGTCCGGACGACCCCGGACGCTCGAGCTCGTTCGCCGGTCGTCGCGGCCTCCTCGGGCGGCGGGCCCCGTTGCTGCCATGTCCGAAAACGGCCAGACGTCGGGGGCGACCGACGCTAAGAGTGACGGAGTGACCCTCGACCCGGACGCTTGCTACCGCGCGCTCGTCGCGCACGACGCCCGCTTCGACGGCGCGTTCTTCGTCGGCGTGAAGACGACGGGCGTCTACTGCCGGCCGGTGTGTCGGGCGCGGACGCCGCGGCGCGACCGCTGCGAGTTCTTCGCGCGCGCGGCGCTGGCCGAGCGCGCGGGCTTCCGGGCGTGCTTCCGCTGCCGGCCCGAGCGCGCCCCGGGCCACGCCAGCGTCGACGCGGTCTCGCGGCTCGTCGCCGTCGCCGCGCGGAGGATCGACGAGGGGGCGCTGAACGAGGGCGGCGTCGAGGACCTCGCGGCCGCGCTCGGCGCCTCCGCGCGCCACCTCCGCCGCGCGATGCAGGACGAGCTCGGCGTCGGCCCGATCGAGCTGGCGCTCTCGAGGCGGATCGGGCTCGCGCGCGAGCTCCTGATGGGGACGTCGCTGCCGATCGCCGAGGTCGCGTTCGCCAGCGGCTTCGCGAGCGTGCGCCGCTTCAACGACGCCTACCGCGCGCGCCAGCGCATGACGCCCTCCGAGGTCCGGAGGCCCGGCGCGCCCGCGGGGGCGGGCCGCGACGCGCTGCGCGTCGTGCTCGACGCGCGTCCCCCGTTCGACGCCTCGCTCGCGTTCGCGTTCCTCCGCGCGCGCGCGGTCGCCGGGGCCGAGTGCTTCGCGGGCGAGACGTACCTCCGCGCGGCGTCGATGGACGGACGGACGGGCGTGATCGCCGTCACGCCGGCCGAGGGCCGCGACGCGGTCGTCGTCGAGGTGTCGTCCTCGCTCGCGCCGTCGCTGATGTCGATCGTCGCGCGCGTCCGCCGGCTGTTCGACTCGGACGCCGACCCGCGGGTGATCGGCGCTCACCTCGCGCGCGATCCGCTGCTGCGCGCGCGCGTGCGTTCGCGGCCGGGGCTGCGCGTGATGGGCGCGTTCGAGCCGTTCGAGTGGGCGGTGCGCGCGGTCTTGGGCCAGCAGGTCAGCGTCCGCGCCGCGATGACGATCGCGGGGCGGCTCGTCGCGAAGCTCGGCGCGCCGGTGAAGCGCGCCGAGCGCGCGAGCGCGCCGACCCTCGCGTGGCCGGACGCCGCGCGCCTCGCCGAGGCGAGCGAGGACGCGATCGCGTCGGTCGGCCTCACGCGCGCGCGCGCGCGCGCGGTGCGCGAGCTCGCGCGCGCGGTCGCCGGCGGGGCGCTCGTGCTCGATCGCGGCGCCGATCCGACGGCGACCCGCGAGGCGCTCCTCGCGCTCCCGGGGATCGGGCCGTGGACGGCGGAGTACGTCGAGATGCGCGCCCTCGGCTGGCCGGACGCGTTCCCCGCGGGCGACCTCGGCCTGCGCAAGGCGCTCGGCGGGATCTCGACGGCCGAGTGCGAAGCTCGCGCCGAGCGATGGAGACCGTGGCGCGCCTACGCCGCCGCGCACCTGTGGATGGGCCTCTCGGAGGAGACGGGATGAACACGCGAGACGAAGAGCACGGCGACGGATCGAGGAGCTGCTTCGCGCGCATGACGTCGCCGGTCGGGCGGCTCGTGCTCGTGGGCGACGTAGGGCCGCGGGGCCTCGAGCTCCGAGGGCTCTACTTCGAGGGGGCGCCGCACGCCGCCGGCGCGGTCCCGTCGGGCGCGCGCGAGGACGCGGCGGCCTTCGGCGAGGTGGTCGCGCAGCTCCGAGCGTACTTCGACGGTGCGCGGACGTCGTTCGACGTGAGGCTCGCGCCGCGCGGGACGACGTTCCAGCGCGCCGTGTGGCGCGAGCTCTCCGCCATCCCCTACGGCGAGACGACGACCTACGCGGAGATCGCGCGTGCGATCGGCAGGCCGCGGGCTGTCCGCGCGGTCGGCGCCGCGAACGGCAAGAACCCGCTGTCGATCGTCGTGCCGTGCCACCGCGTGATCGGCCGTGACGGCACGCTCACCGGCTACGCCGGAGGGATCGAGAACAAGCGACGCCTGCTCGAGCTCGAGTCGCGCCGCGGGCCGCACGAGAGCGCCGTGCCGCAGCGCGCGTTTCGAGCGGCGCCGCGGATCGGGGCGAGGTAAGTTTCTTCGTCGATGTTCCGGGCGAGCCCCATCGTCTACTCCCATCGCGGCGCGAGCTTCGAGCTGCCGGAGAACACGCTCGAGTCGTTCGGCCTCGCGCTCGAGCTCGGCGCGGACGCGATCGAGACCGACGCGCACATGACGCGCGACGGGTGCATCGTCCTCTCGCACGATCCGACCGGCGAGCGCGCGGCGGGCGTGAAGCGGTCGATCTCCGACGTGACGCTCACCGAGGTGCGCTCGTGGGACGTCGGCGCCCGCTTCGTCCCGCGCCGGCCCGGCGCCTTCCGGCCGGGGACGCGGTTCCGGATGCCGACCTTGGACGCGGCGCTCGAGGCATACCCGAACGTCCTGTTCAACGTCGACGCGAAGCAGACCGCGCCCGACATGATGCCCGCGCTCGTCCGCGCGGTGAAGCGCGCGCGGGCGGAGGACCGCGTCCGGATCGCGAGCTTCTCGTCGAAGAACCTCGAGCGCGCGCGCGCCCTCGGCTACCCCGGCGAGACCGGCCTCTCGGCGAAGGAGATCGCGCGGGCGATGTTCGTGCCCCGCGCGGCGCTCCGCTGGCTCCGGCTGCGCGGTCACGCCGCGCAGGTCCCGCGGCGCGCCTACGGCGTCGCGTTCGCCAGCCAGCCGGCGATCGACCGGCTCCACGCCCTCGGGCTGCGCGTCGACTTCTGGACGATCGACGATCCGGAGGAGGCGACCCGTCTGTTCGCGATGGGCGCGGACGGCGTGATGACCGACGACCCTCGCACGATCTGCGCGCGCGTCGCCGCGGGTTGAGCCGCTCGGCCGCTCGTCGGGGTCAGCGCTTCGCGCGCCGCCGCGCGACCTTGGCGGAGCGGCCCGAGCGCGCGAGCTCGCGGAGCTCGGCCTGCATCGCCTGCGCGAAGATCACGCGGACGCCTTCCATGGCGAGCGGCCTGAGGCTCTCGACCGCCTTGGCGAGGTCCACGTCTGCGCCGCCGCCCGCGCGGGAGAGCACGAGCTCGGTCAGGTCCTTCGCCGCGCGTCCGACGTACTTCTCGAGGATGGCCTTCGCGCGCACGACGTCGTCGAGATCGATCCCGGCGGCCTCGAGGCGCGCGCCGATCGACAGGAGCGCCGGGCTCGGGACGAAGAAGACGTTGCCCCGCCGCTCGACGAGCTCGCCGCGGACGAGGTCGTTCAACAGGCCCGCGCGCTTGCGGCCGGCGAGCTCGTAGAGCTCGTCCTCCGTCACGGTGCACGGCTGGTCGTTCGCCCACGGCTGCTGGAGCTCGGCGTCGAGCCCGAGCCACTCGCCGATGTCGAGCTCGCCCTTGTCGATGCGCGCGACGAGCTCGCGGATCGCGTCGATGCGGAGGCCGCGGTCCTGGAGAGAGGCGATGAGCTCGAGGCGTTCGAGGTGCGCCTTCCCGTAGAACGCGACCCGGCCGCGGATGACCGGCTTCGGGAGCACGCCCTTCGATTGGTAGAAGCGAATGGTGCGGCTCGGCACCTGCGAGAGGCTCGCGAGCTCGTCGATCGTGTGCTCGGCGCCGGCGTCCCGCGCGTTCGTCTCGTCTTCGGTCTCGGGCTTCGCCTCGCGCATCGGCTCCTCTCGTCCCGCTGAGGACTCGGCGGGGCTTAGCATCGGGGCCGCGCGCGGACCATCGTCAACCGCCGGGGGCACGTCGCGGGCGGCGCCGAGGACGCCGCCGAGCAGCGCGGCGAGCGACGTCAACTCATCCCCCGCAGCGCGCCGCGGACGACGGTGGTGGTGTCCGGGGCGTCCTTCGAGAGCGCGGCGACGTGCGCGAGCGCCTTCTTGAGCGTCGCCGGCCAGCTCGCGGTCTTGTAGCGGACGCCGTGCTCCTCGCACGCGCGCTCGACCAGAGGCGCGATCTCACGGAGCCGCTCCGGCGCGAGCTTGGGGAAGAGGTGGTGCTCGATCTGCCGATCGAGCCCGCCGCAGAGCACGCTGAGCACGTAGCCCACCTCGAAGTCGTTCGCGGCCTCCACCTGCCGCGCGTACCAGGCGCCGCGCCCGGCGGCCTTGTCGCCTTCGGGGTAGGCCGCGACGTCGTGACCGACGTGCCCGCAGAAGATCGTCGCCGCGGAGTAGACGTCGCGCAACAGACCGGCGAGCCAGTTGCCGAGGAGCACCTTCCACCAGAACGGGCCCGCCAGGATCGGGAACAGGAGGTACTCGTACGCGTAGTACGGGACGTACTTGCGGAGCGCGCGGCCGTGGGCGCGGAGCTTCGTCCGCGCGGAGCGGTCCTCGAGGAAGTCCATGCCGCCGCGCCCGTTGTCGAACCAGGCGTCGTTCACGCCGGTGAAGTGCGTGTTCATCAAGAAGGTGAAGTTCGGGAACAGGACGAGGAGCGCGAAGGGCAGCTGCAGCCGGTTCGTCGGCCGCCACGGCGTGTGCTCGGTGAGGCGCACCGGTCCGAAATGGATGTCGGGGTCCTTCCCGGCGACGTTGGTGTTGCCGTGGTGACGAACGTTGTGGCCGTAGCGCCAGGACGGCTCGTCGATCGGCACGGTCCATCGGAAGGTCGACGAGTAAAACCCGGTGTCCTTGCCGAAGCGGTCGTAGGCGCCGTGGAGGGCGGTGTGCCCGATCTCGGTCGCCTCGAGCTGCTTGTGCACGAACAGCGCGAGCACGCCGGCGGTGAAGCCGAGCGGCTCGAAGCTGAAGTGGATCGCCGCGCGTCCGACGACCTCGCAGGCTCGCGACAGGCCGCGGAGCCGTCGAACGCGCCGGAGGTCGTCGTCGCCGACGCGCGCTTCGACGTCGTGCTTGATCCGGTCGATGGCGCGGCCGAAGCTCTCGAGGCGCGCGGCCTCGCTCTCGAATGCGTGCATGGAAATGCCTCCCGCGGCCGGCGGGGGACCCTGCTCGTCAGGGCGACGTCACCGCGGGCCGGTGAATCACTTATGACAGTGACAGTTATTGGTGTCAAGGTTGGCGCCCGCGAATTCGGTCCGCGGGGGCGGCCGATCCGGCCCGCCGCGGGCCGTGAAAGGCGCCCTGAAGGGGCCTAAAGGTCGTCGTGGAAGAGCGGCTCGCGGTTCCGGACGTAGCGGTAGACGAGCTGCCGCGCCTCGGGCGTGATCGCGGTGATCTGCGCCCCGAAGCCCGGAGGAGCGTCGCCGCCCTGCTCACGCGTCCACTTCACGACGGCGTTGGCTTCGAACTCGTAGCCGCCGGGGAGCGAGACCTTCAGCCGGATCGGCGTGCCCATCTTCGGCGAGACGTACGTCGAGACGAAGAGGCCGCCGTGATCGATGATGTCGTTGCCGGAGAGGCCCTTGTAGAAGTTGGTCGGGCTGTGCGCGCCGAGGTCCGCGGTGATGAGCTGCATGTTGCCCGTCGCCGGCGGCGCGGGCACGGGCATGCTGGGCGTCGCGGGCGGCCCCGCCGGGGCTCCCGGAGGCGCCTGCGGAGCAGGCGAGGCGAAGGGATCGCGCGCCGCGAACGGGTCGCGCGCGACGTTCGGCGCGGGGTAGCCGCCGGACGGGCCCGCCTGCGGAGCGTGCTGCGCCTGCGGGAAGCTCGGCTGCGCGCCGCTCACCGCGGGCGCCTTCGCGGCCATCCCGGCGGTCCCGCCGCGCGCCGCCCCGGCGGCGTTCGGCGGGCATCCCGGCCGCGGCGAAGGCGGCCTGCGGCTGCGGCACGGGCTGCGCCTGCGGCTGGGCTGGGGCTGCGGCGCAGGCTGCGCCTGCGGCTGCGGCGCGGGCTGCGCGTGCGGCTGCGGCGCAGGCTGGGCCTGCGGCTGCGGCGCGGGCTGGGCCTGCGGCGCGGGCTGGGCCTGCGGTTGCGGCGCGGGCCGTTCGCCATCGGCTGAGGGAATGAACGAGCGTGAGCGACTTCGCGACGGCCTCGAGGGCGGCCGTCACGGCGGGGTGATCGCTGGGGGCCGCCTGGAGCTGCGCGAGCGCGCCGCGTACGTGGTTCAGCGCGACGTCCGCGTGGGGCGCGAGCTGGCTCGTTCGCTCGAGCTGGTGGAGCGCGCCCATCGCCTGCGCGATGGGCGCCGCGAGGTCCACGAGGTGACTCGGCACGCTCGGGTCGGCCTGCAGGGCGTTGAGTCCGCGCGCGAGCGACTCGCGTGCCGTGCGTGACGTCGAAACGGGATCGCTCACTATCGCCTCGAAGCTGGGGGGAGGGCGCCTTCTGGCGCCGTCGACCGCATCGTAGCGCCAACCGACGCTCGTCGAAACAAACTTTCCGCTTCGGGGGGACCGCTTTCTGCAGGAAAAGGCACGATGAGGCCGACCGCGGCCGCCGGCCCAACCGCTCGAGCGCGGCACCTTGCGACAGCCGCGCGCGATTGTCTCGACGGTGTCCGGCCTCGAGCCCGGAGGCGACGCCTGATCTTCTCTCTCGGACGGCATGCGGTTCGCATTGCGGCGGTGCTGGAGCTGGAGGCGACGAATGGATCATCGATGGGACGAGGCGACCTGGCAGGATCGCGCGGCGCGCCGTGAGCGCGAGCGCTTCGGCGCGCGCCGGATCGAGCGCGACCCGGACGTCGAGCGCCGTGACCGGCAGCGACTCGCGGAGCGGATGCGCGAGGTCAACCAGAGCCCTTGGGCGATCGGCCTGGCCTGGTACGACCAGCGCGACATGTACACGCGCAACGCCGAGATCGACGAACGCGGCTACGGCTGCGGTCCCAGCGTCCACCCGGAGGAGGGCAGCTTCGCCTACCATCGTGAGCCTCACCCCGGCGTCATCACGGTCGACGCGAGCCACGCCTCGCTCCCGGAGAAGGAGGCCTGGCCGTGGCTGGTCTACAAAGACCCGGAGTCGGATCCGTATTTCGCGCACCTGCACGCGCACGAGCACCCGCGGCCGAGCGTGTGGCAGCGCCTGAAGGCGGGCGTCGCGAGCGCGCTTCACGTCGGTCCGCGCGCGGAGGGAGAGCGCACGGACACGCGCATCCTCGACGACGTGTACGACGCGCTGCGGGAGCGCCGCGACCTCGACGCGTCGGACGTCGCCGTCCGCGTCGAGCGACGCGAGGTGACGCTCGAGGGCACCGTGACCGACGCCCGCTCGAAGCGCGCGGCGGAGGAGGTCACCGCGGCCGTGGCCGGCGTCCGCGCCGTCCACAACCGCCTCACGATCCGCCACGACGATCCCTCGGACGCCGACGTCGCGTTCGTCCTGCCGCTCGCGCTGATGATGCCCTGACGCGTCCGCGCGGTTCAGCGCGCGGACGCGCGGACGAGCTCGGCGAGCGCGTCCGCGTCGAGCTCGCGCTCGTCGTCGTCGATCCGTCCGGCGAGGAGCTCCACGCCGCCGTCGCCGGCGCGCACGATCGCGACCCCGTCGCCGCGCACGCAGGCCTCGCCCGGCTCGAGCGCCCGCGGGACGTCGCTCGTCGTCCGGACGCGCGTCAGCGTGACCACCGCCCCGGCGATCTCCGTGAACGCGCCGGGCCACGGGCTCGCCGCGCGCACGCGCCGCGCGATCGCCGCCGCCGGCTCGGACCAGCGGATCTCGAGCAGCTCGTCCTCCGGCGCCGGCGCGTCCGTCGCGAGCGCCTCGTCCTGGGCGCGCGGCGCCGGCGGCTCTCCGCGCGCGTAGGCGAGCGCCGTCTCTCGGAGGAGCGCGAGCGAAGGTCGATCGAGCCGCTTCGCGAGGCGCCACGCGCTCCACTCCGGATCGATCGCGAGCCGTCGCTGCCCGAGGATCGCCCCGGTGTCGTAGTCGTCGTCGAGCACGTGGGCCGTGACGCCGGTCTCGCGGTCGCCCGCGTCGATCGCCCAGAACGTCGGATCCGGCCCGCGGTGGCGCGGCAGGAGCGACGGATGGACGCCGATGGCCCCGAGGGGCGCGGCCTCGCGCACGGCGCGCGGCACGTTCTTCGTCCAGAACCAGCTCACGACGAGGTCCGGCTCGGCCGCGCGGATCGCCCGCGCGCTCTCCGCGAGGTCCGGGACGATCGCGACGCGCTCCTCGCCGAGCAGCTTCGTCAACCGGCGCGTGCCGATCGCGCCGCGCCGGCAGAGCCCGGCCCACACGATCGTGTGGCCGTCTCGAGCGAGCAGGAGCGCCGCCAGCGGCAGGCCCACGAACGCGATGCGCATGGCGTCGGGCGTCGCGTCGTCGATCAGCTCGCGTTCGCGGCGTGGCTCGCGGCCGTCGTGCCGAGCGCGGGCGAGGGCTCCTCGCCGAGCTGCTTCAAGAGGGCCTGGCGCGCGGCGTGCTCGACGAGCGCCCAGAGCTGAGCGCGGTCGGTGGCCCGTCCGAGGAAGCCGATCGGGATGCGGAAGCCGCCCTTGTCGCTGCGTCCGCCGCCGTAGGCCTTGCCGCGCTCGTCGTGACCGAACGCCTGCTCGAGCCACACCGCGGGATCGACGCTGGGCGAGTGCGTGCGGAGCGAGCCCTCGATGAAGCGGTCGCCGACGATGCCGTAGACGACGACGGTGTCGATGTCCTCGCGGCGGATGAGGAAGTCGGCCGCCTGCGCGATCGTGTCGCGCTCGCTCTCCGACACGAAGCCGACGCCCGACATCGCGAAGTTGCGGCGGACGACGAGCGCGGCGAGCGCGCGCGCGATGACGTCCATCGCGCTCGGCGCGATCAGCCGGCGCGAGAGATCCTGGAGCAGATCGCGATCGCAGATGTCCGCGAGCTGCGCGGCCGCGCGGAAGTCCGTGGTCCGGGCGAGCGAGAAGTCGTCGGTGTCGGTCGCGAGGCCGTGCATCAGCGCGGTGGCGATGCGGCGATCGTCGTCGCTGTCGGCCGAGAGCGGACAGAGCTCCTGGAGGTACTCCACGAAGATCGTCGCCGTCGCGCCGACGTCGTTTCGCATGTCGACGAAGCGCGCGCGCGGCGGGGCGTGCGCGCGGTGGTGGTCGACGATCGTGAGCGGCTCGATCTGGTCGACGCCCACCATGTCCGGATCGACGTCGTGCGCGTCCACGAGGCCGACGAAGTCCGCCGGCTCGCTGAGATCGTGGACGTTCTTGAGCTTCTTCATCTCGACGTTGAGAAGCTTCACGAGGGCGCGGTTCTCGCGGTGGCTCAGCTCGTGGCAGTAGCTGATGGTCGTCTTCGCGACGCCGAGTCGCTGCGCAATGTGCGCCTGCGCCAGCGCCGACGCGATGCCGTCGGGATCGGGATGCCCACGGAGGGCGATGAGCAGGTGCTTGCCCTTGGCCGCGCCGAGCGCTTCGGCGAAGCCGCGGGCTCGTTCTGCGCGATCGTGTTGAGGCAACGGCAACCGACGGACCGGTTCGTTCATGGGTCGCTCCTAGCGTCGCTCGTCAGGCATCCAAGTCAAGCTCGGTCGGATCGGCGACGGACGGACGCACCTGCGTCCGAAGGGCGATTGTCTCCCGACTCCATGCTCGAGGTCGAGCGTTACCCGCGGCGCCGTGGTCGGGGCCGGACCATGGCACGCCCGATGCACAGCATCGGCGCGACGTCGGATCGCTGAGGCGATCTCGAGGAGGAAAGTGCGTCCTTCGTCCGGCTCGAGCGCCGGTCCCGACGGCGGCGGAGCCAAAAGGAAGGGGCGACGCGTCATGTTAAGGTCGCGTCGATGGGCCCGACGCGCGCGACCGCACGCCTCACCGCGTCGAAGGTCGGCGCGTGGCTGGGGCCGGCGGTTCCGGCGCTGCTCGTGGCGCTGCCCGCGCTCGGCGGCGTGTGGGACGCGACGGTGCGCGCGTCGTGGTCGTCGCTCGGGCGCGACCAGGGGATCTTCCAGTACGTCGCCTGGGCGGTCGGCCAGGGCGACGTCGCCTACCGCGACGTCCGCGACGTGAACGGGCCCGTCATCACGATGGTGCACGCCGGCTTCCAGCTCCTCGGCGGCGCCGACGAGCATCGCTTCCGCGTCCTCGATCTCGTCTGCACGGGGCTCTCGTTCGCGTTCGCCGGCGCGCTCGTCCCGTCGATCGCCGACGGCGATCGGCGCGCGACGTCGCTCGCCCGCGCGGCCTGGGCCCTGGCCGCGTGGGTCGCGCTCAGCGCGCAGTACGAGGTCTACGGCTTCTGGGACACGGCGCAGCGCGAGAGCTTCCTCGACTGGTTCCTCCTCGCGTCGATCGCGCTCCAGGCGACGCGCGGCGCCAGCGGCGACCCGCGCTCGAAGTCGACGGCGGCCACGCTCGTCGCCGCGGGCCTCGCGTCGTTCGTGCCGTGGCTCGGCAAGCCGACGTTCGCGCTCTTCTCCGCGTCGCAGATCGTCGCGCTCCTCGTCGAGCCTGGAGGCCTCCGCGCGCGCGCGCGGAGGCTCGTCCTCTTCCTCGCCGGCGGGGCGATCGGCCTCGCGATCCCGCTCGCGTGGGTCGCCGCGCGCGGCGACGTCGGGGCGTGGGCGCGCGTCACGTTCGTCGACGTGCCGGCGATGTACCGCTTCATCTGGCCTCGCCCGGCGTCGGCGATCCTCTCGATGCCGGGGTACGCGTCGCTCGCGCGCGTGGCGGTCCTCACGAGCCTGGCGCTCGCCGCGCTCATCGTGACGCGACGTCTCCCGCGTCGGACCCTCCCCGTCGCGGCGATGCCGGCGCTCGGCCTGGTGTCGGTGGTCGTCCAGGCGAAGGGGTTTCCGTACCACTTTCACCCGGTGACGCTGGGCGTCTCGTTCGCGTGGCTCGTCGCGCTCGCGGCGGTCTGGGAGCGGGCGCTCGCGGCGCCGGCCCTCACGACCGCGGTCGTCGCGCGGCGCCTGGCCGTCGTCGTCGCCGCGCTCGTCGTCGGCGGCCGCGCGGCCTACCTCGCCTGGGCCGCGCCCTATCCGCCGGCCCCCGCGCCGAGCGCGCGTGACGCCGGGTCGCTCGAGAGCGCCGCGCGCCTCTCGGCGTTCGACCGCATCGACTACTTCCCGCGCGCGATGCGCGACGCCGCCGAGTACGTCGCCGCGCGGACGACGCCCGACGACCGCGTCCAGACGTACGCGATGGACGCCTACCTGCTCTTCTTGGCCCGCCGGCGCAGCGCGACGCCGTACATCTACGCCTACGACCTGAACGCCGACGCCGCGCTGCACGGCAGCTTCGATCCCGGAGGCCTCGTGCCCACCGACGTCGAGCGCGAGCGGATCGTCGCCCTCCGCGACGCCCACGCCGCCGATCTCGCGGCGCGCCTCGAGCGTTCGCCGCCGGCCGCCTTCGTGTTCGTGGACCGCTCGCCGCTCATGACCTCGGCCGACGCGGTCGCGGACTTCGCGGCGCACTGCCCCGAGGTCGCGCTCTGGCTCTCCTCGCGCTACCGCCAGACGGCCGACTTCGAGGGCATCCGGATCTGGCTGAGGGACGATCTCGCCGCGCGTGAGCCCGAGGTCGCGGCCCCGACCGAGTGACCCTCGAGCTCGCGAAAAAAATGCGTTGGGGCGAGACGTCGCGGAGTCGTCACGAACGGAGCCCACCGGACTGGAGTAGACTGTGAGTGTCATGCCCCCGTCTGGACACGATCATCCGCCGGCCTCGTCGTCGAGCTCACACTCGACGCCGGCCGCGCCCGGCGTCGTCCCGTCGGGCGTCCCCGCGGCGGTCGTCGCCGCGCCGCCGTCGCCCGCGGGACCGGCGAGCTCGAGCAGCGGTCCGGCGTCCGGGACGATCACGTCCGCGAGCGTCCCGCCCCCGGCGGCCGCGGGCGAGGCGCCCGACCTGCGCGCGCCGTCGCTCTACTTGAACCGCGAGCTCTCCTGGATCGAGTTCAACGCGCGTGTCCTCGCGGAGGCCGAGAACGAGTCGGTCCCGCTGCTCGAGCGGCTGAAGTTCCACGCGATCGTCGCCTCGAACCTCGACGAGTTCTTCATGGTCCGCGTCGCGGGCCTCAAGCAGCAGCTCACCGGCGAGGTCGGCGAGCTCCCGGCCGACGGCCTCACGGCGCACGAGCAGCTCGTGAAGATCTCGGCGCGCGTCCACGAGCTCATCGGCCAGCAGATGGCGGCCCTCATGGGCGGCCTCCTGCCCGCGCTCGCCACCGACGGCACGTTCGTGCTGACGAAGCCCGACACGCTCCCCGCCGAGGCGCTCGCCGCGCTCGACGAGCGGTTCCACAACGAGGTCTTCCCGATCCTCACGCCGATCGCGATCGATCCCGGCCACCCGTTCCCGCACGTCCGCAACAAGAGCCTCAACCTCGGCGTCATGTTCTCGCGCGAAGGCGAGAGCGAGCCCGGCTTCGGCGTCGTCCAGGTGCCGATGATGCTCCCGCGCCTGCTCGAGGTGCAGGGCCTGAAGTCGCCGGCGGAGAGGGCGCGGCACTCGTTCGTCCTGCTGGAGGACCTGATCGCGCGGCACGTCGGGACGATCTTCCCGGGCGTGCGCTTGAAGGGCGTCTACGTCTTCCGCGTCACGCGCAACTTCGACCTCGAGATCGACGAGGAGGAAGCGCAAGACCTCCTGCAGACGATCCAGCAGGAGCTCCGCCGGCGCGAGCGCGGCGCCGCGGTGCGCCTCGAGGTGGCCGGCGAGCCGACGCCGAACTCGCTCAACAAGCTGGTGCGCGCGCTGAAGCTCGATCCCGAGCGCGACGTCTACCGGTCCCCGCTGCTGAACGTCTCCGACCTCATGGGCTGGCTGCCGCGCGAGGAGCGCCGCGACCTGCGCGACGATCCGTACAGCCCGCTCGTGGTCCCGCCGCTCCGCGACACCGAGGACATCTTCGCGGTCATCCGCGAGGGCGACGTCCTCTTGCACCACCCCTACGAGTCGTTCGACACCATCGTCGATCTCGTCACCCGCGCGGCCGAGGACCCGGACGTCCTCGCCATCAAGCAGACGCTCTATCGCGCGGGCGGCGACTCGCCGATCGTGAAGGCGCTCGCGCGCGCGGCCGAGACCGGCAAGCAGGTCACGGCGATCGTCGAGCTGAAGGCGCGCTTCGACGAAGAGTCGAACATCCAGTGGGCGCGCACGCTCGAGCAGGCGGGCGTCCACGTCGTCTACGGCCTCCTCGGGCTGAAGACCCACGCCAAGTGCCTGCTCATCATCCGGCGCGAGCGCGGCGGCCTGCGTCGCTACGTCCACCTCGCGACGGGCAACTACAACTCCGGCACCGCGCGCCTCTACGGCGACGTCGGGCTCCTGACGGCGCGGCCGTCGATCGGCGCGGACGCCTCGTCGCTGTTCAACCTGCTCACCGGCTACAGCGCTCCGGCGAAGTGGAACTCGCTCATCGTCGCGCCGCTCGGCCTGCACGAGGCGACGCTCGGCCTGATCGCGCGCGAGGCCGAGCACGCGCGCCAGGGGCGGCCCGCGCGCGTCGTCGCGAAGATGAACGCGCTCGTGGACGAGGACGTGATCGAGGCGCTCTACCGGGCGTCGCAGGCGGGCGTGCCGATCCAGCTCATCGTGCGCGGCATCTGCTGTCTCCGCCCGGGCGTCCCCGGGGTGAGCGAGAACATCGAGGTCCGCGCGATCATCGATCGGTACCTCGAGCACGGGCGCATCTTCCATTTCGCGAACGCCGGGAAGGACGAGGTCTACATCTCGAGCGCGGACTGGATGCCGCGCAACTTCCACCGCCGCGTCGAGGTGATGACCCCGATCGACGATTCGGCGATCCGCGCGCGGCTCATCGAGATCCTCAACATCCAGTGGGCGGACAACGTCAAGTCGTGGACGCTCGGCCCGCAGGGCGCCTACGCCCGGACCAAGCCCGGCGCCGTCCCCGTCCGCGCGCAGCAGCGCTTCATGGAGCTGACGCGCGACAAGGTGAAGGTCGCGGATCAGGCGGCGCGTCCGTCGAGCCGCTTCCACATGATGCCGACGGCTCAGCGTCAGCCGCTCGAGGGCAAGCTCCCGCGCACGCAGCGGCGGCGGGTCCGGAAGGACTGACGCGGTCCCGCGCGCGCGTGTCGGAGGACCGCGCGCGCGTTGGAAGGACCGACGCGGTCACGCTGCGTGACGCGCCGGCGGCGCGGACGTCGCGGCGGCGCGGCTCAGGCGGCTTCGCGCTTGTTGATCGACAGGTGCGGGCGCTCGTTGAACTTCGCGTGGCTGAGCAGCAGCTGGAGGCCGGCTCCGCCGTCGGAGCGCGCCTCGGCGGCCATGAGCGCGAGGACGCGCATCCAGGGCCCTGCGAGCCTCTTGCTACGGCGGCGGCGCGGCGGCTTCTTCACGCGGGCTCGTGATGCATGTTGCCTGCCGGCGCAGCGGCGGAGGCGGTTGCGCAATTCGGTGCGGTCCCGACGCCGGCAACCTCCCGAAACCTCTCGGACCTGTGGAGAACGCGGCGCCCGGCGGCGGCGGAGACGACGCCCCACCCCTGGTCCGCGTCGCTGCGCGAAAAAAAGATCCAGCGCAGGCGGCCGCCGTCAGCGGGGGCCTCGACCCCGTCGGCGCTTTGCCTACGTCACGGTACGTGTCGGCGCCGCGCCGCGCGCCCGTCACTGCAGCGTGTCGGCGAGGAGCGTCAGGCGGGTCGAGAGTCGCCGGAGCTCGTCGTGGATCGCGTCGAGCTCGTCGTCCGACGCGCCGAGCCGCGCCGCCTCGTCGATGCGCGCCTCGATGCGATCGAGCTCGCGCGATCGTTCCTTGGCCTCGCGCAGCGCCGGCGGTCCGCCGTCGCGGAGCTCGCGCTGCTCGGCGAGGTCGATGAGCACGCGGAGGCGCTCGCGCTCGCGCTCGGCCATCGGGCGGAGCGCGGACGCGTCGGTCGCGACGGCGAGCGGCCTCGACGCGATCGGGTCCGGTGAGCGCGGCGGCGGCGCATCCCAGCAGCCGGCGACGTGGAGGGCGGCGAGCGCGAGGACGAAGGAGGAGCGGACCATGCCCGCTCCAACGCGGGCGCCCGGCCGGGCTTACACCGCGCGCGGAGGCGGGAGCGCGCGCGAGAGCGCGACGATCGCGTCGTGCTCGTGGATCCGTCGCGGCGGATCGGGATCGGGGCCCGTCGTCGCCGCGACCATCGCGCGCCCGACGTCGTCGACGTCGATCGCGCGCCACCTCCGGAGGCCCCCGACCAAGAGGCCGTTCGCCGCGCGGGCGAGCACGGTCGCGATCGCCTCGCCCGGGCGCGACTCCTCGCGGTCGCCGAGCAAGAGGCTCGGGCGCATGACGTGCAACGCCGTGAGCGGGAGCGCCGCCAGCGCGTCCTCGAGCTCTCCCTTCGTCCGCAGGTAGAAGCTCTTCGCCTCGGCGGAGGCGCCGACGCTCGAGACCAGCGCGATCCGCTTCACGCCCGCCGCGACGGCGAGCTCGGCGACGCGGAGCGGCAGCTCGAGGTCCACGCGTCGAAACGCCTCGCGGCTCCCGGCCTTCTTCATCGTCGAGCCGATCGCGCAGTAGAGATCGTCCGCCGGCTCGACGTCGTCGGCGGTCAGCTTCGCGAAGTCCACGACGCGCTCGCGCAGCACGTCGCTCGTCGCGAGCGTCGCGCGCCGAACGAGGCAGGTCACGCGCTCGTACGCCGGCGAGTCGACGAGGTGCGCGACGGCGCGACCTCCGACGAGGCCCGTGGCACCGAGGACGAGAGCGCGCCGCGACACGAGCCGCCTCTAGCGTCCCGAGTCCGCGAGGACTCGGGCACGGGAGATGAGAAAAAAGAACGTGTCCCGAGCCCGACGTTCGGCTTTGTCGGACCGTCGCGAGGCCCTCCCAGGCGAAGCGGGCCTCGCGGATCCCCGACGAACCATGGCCTCGCGACACTAACCCGCCTCGCCCGAGCCGACAAACGCGGCGTGCGGGCGCGCGCCTCGGATCCCCGAAGGACGCCTCGCGGAGCGGCCGCGCGCGGCGCGCGGCGTGAGCCTCAACTCCCCGGAAGGACGGCGTATCGGGCGGATCGGGGCGGAGCCCGCGTGCGCGCGGCGGGCGGCCTCGAGACGCGCGACGGCGCGGTGACGCGGGCGGCGCTCCCGGCGCGGATCAGTCCGCGCGCGCCGTCGGAGCGGGAGGCGCGCCCTCGTCGATCAGGAGCGAGTACGCCGCCTCCTCGAGCGCCATCTCCGCCGCCCACTCGGGGTCGATCTCGATCCGCTCGAGCCGGCGCAGCACGGACCCGGCGTCCTCCATCCACTCGAGCGGCACGCACACCTCCTCGCGCTCGAGTCGTTCGCTCATCTTCTGCGCGACGGCGCGCACGGTCGCGACCATCGTCTCCACCACGCCGACGCCGTCGCGCGCGATCGCCTCGACGCAGGGGACGTCCTCGTGACCCAGGGCTTCGAGCAGCTCCGGACCGCGGAGGGCGCCGGGGCGATCTTGCTTGTTGGCTTGCACCACCAGGACCGGCGGCTCGGGGCGCGACCGCGCGAGCTCGTCGAGGAGCGCGAGCCCCTCGATCGCGCGCGCGACGCCCGAGCGCGAGCTCTCGGCCACGTAGACGACGGCGTCGGCGCTCGCGAGGAGGTGGCGCCGGCGCTCCGTGAGCACGACCTGCCCGGGGACGCTGACGACCTGACTCGTGAG
The DNA here is from genome assembly GCA_019637105.1 of Labilithrix sp. GTDB lineage: Bacteria > Myxococcota_A > Polyangia > Polyangiales > Polyangiaceae > Labilithrix. Next base: position 5,590 of record JAHBWF010000013.1, on the reverse strand, counting down.
AGGAAAACCGCCGACCAGGCCGCCGCGGATCTGCAGCCAGTCGAAGTAGAGCGTTCGTCCCTCGATCTCTCTCGGCGAGTAGACGTCCGCCGTCCGCTGCGCCGCGAAGAGGTGGGCGAGCTGGTGGAGGTTCGTCGTCTTTCCGGCCCCGGCACCGCCGTCGTAGACGATGCGGATGCACATTCGACGTTCACGGGGGTCGAACACCGCCATGGCGTCTGCCTCAGCCGAACCAGCTCTTCTTCGACTTCTTGAGCTCCTCCGTGAGCTCGACGAGGAGCACCTCGACCCGTTCGGCGCGAGCGTCGACGGCCTGCAGGTCTCGGGTGAGCGCTTCACCGAGCATCGCGGACCGCGCCGTCGTCTCTGGCAGCTTGCGCGTGATCTCGGCGACCGCGTCCACGCGTCGCTCGAGCTCGGCGAGCCGCGCGGTGAGCGGAGCGAGCAGCCCCTCGGTCGTCACCTGCCGCGTGTCCTTGACGATGGCGGTCGCCGCGCGCTCGGTGTGCGCCTTCGCGACGTGGCCGGACTCCTTCACGGCGGCGAGCGCCGCGTCGCTCGCGCGCGTGATCTCGGCGCGGAGGGCGCCCACGGTGGTGGCGAGGTCTTCGCGGGTGGGCGCGTGACGGGCCGCGCGCAGGAGCTCGGCGTCGTTCGACAGCGCCTGACGACGGAAGGCGACGGTGCCCGCGTTCAGCGCGTCGAGGTCCTCGATGTTGCGGGCCACCAGCTCCCGCGTCTCTTCGAGGTGCTTCCCGAGGGCCTCGAAGCGCTGTTCGAGGCGGACGTCGAGGCGCTCGCCCAGCTTGCCGACGTGTTCCTCGACCGTGGCCTCGAGGATCCGTCGCAGCGCCGACAGGAGCGGGTTGGGATCGGCCGGTTTGGGGCGCATCGTCTCGTGCTCTTCGCCCTCGAGCTTCGGTTGCGTCATCGCTTGCATCACGTCATCCACGACTCGGTTGAGGGTTGCTTCGACGCCCTCTCCGCTCCGTGCGGAGGTGGGGACGTTCGGCCATGCGTCGACGCCGAGCTCGTGGACGATGTCCCTCGAAGCGTCGCCGGCGGCCATGTCGACCTTGTTGACCTGGACGACGACCGGGACGCGCCGCGCCCCGAGCAGCTCGCGCACGGCGCGGACGGAGCGGCGGTTCCGCTCGGCCGCCGCCGGGTCGGCGTCGACCAGCACGACCACGCCGTCGGCGTCGCGGAGGAGCGGCCCGGCGGTCATTTCGCGCACGCCGCCGCGGTGGCCGAAGAGCCGGATGACCATCCCGCAGTCGGGGGCCGCGGCGCTGGTGGAGGCGCGCACGTTCAGCGCGAGCGTCTCACCGTCGTCGACGAAGCTCTCGGCGCTCGCGCCGTCGGCCTCGAGGAGCCGAGAGAACGTGCTCTGCTTGCCTGCGCGCTCCCCGCCGACGTACGCGATTCGAATCGCGACGGTCCTTTCTCGGACGTTCAGGTGCGCCATGTCCTACGGGAGCGACGAGCAACGCTCGTACCACGAGCCTCCGAGCGCCGAACGAGCGAGCCGACGCTCCACTCGTGGGGTATCGCCGTGCAGACTTGAAATCCGACGAGTCTGGTTTCGATGCGTGTCGTGTCCGAGTTTCGATCACGCGGGCGCGGACGCTTTCGGAACTAGGACGCTTCCCTCGTGGCATGCGCGGTGCAACTCCGCGGTCGCTGCGGACGGCCTTCGAAGGACCGAAACGCGGGCGAGGCGCGCGGCTGCGCCTCCACTCTTCGAACTCTACGAAAAGGACCGACATGAACGTCAAAGACGCGCTGACCAAGTTGAATCAGATCGACGGTTTCGTGGGCGCCGGCCTCGTCGACTCCGAGAGCGGGATGCTCCTCGGGCAAGAGGGCGGAGGCAACATCAACCTCGAGGTCGCGGCCGCGGGCAACACCGAGGTCGTCCGCGCGAAGCGGAAGGCGATGGCGAGCCTGAACCTCAAGGACAGCATCGAGGACATCCTCATCTCCCTCGGCAAGCAGTACCACCTGATCCGCCCGCTCCGCGCGCGCAGCACGGTCTTCTTCTACGTGGCGCTCGACCGTTCGCGGGCGAACCTCGCCATGGCGCGCCTCCTGGTCGCCGACGTCGAGAAGGAGCTCCAGCTCTGAGCTGCGCCCGCCACCTCGCGCCCGGGCTCGTCATCGTAAGAGAAGACGCGCCCGGGCCGAGGTGGTCGAGTCCGTCACCGTTCCCCTCCGTCGCGGTGATACCTTCGGCGTAGCTCTCCACCCTCCACTCGGCGTCCCGCCATCGAGTCCCTCGCCCCGAGAGTCTCCCCTTGCCCCTCGATCCCGAGCCGCTTTCGACGATGATCGCGCTGGTCCGTGATCGCGCGAGTGGAGAGTTCGTCTGCGCGTCCGAAGAGCTCGAGGTCCACGTCTATTTTCAGCGCGGTCGCCTCGCCTGGGCGACCGACGCGTCTCGCCCTCTCGCCTTCACGCGCCACCTGCTCGAGCACACGCGCATCGACGCCGACACCTACCGCGAGCTCCTCGAGACCTGCCGCCGCGAGAAGCGTCCGCTCGGCGAGACGCTCGTCTCGTGGGGCGTGGCCTCGCTCGACGAGGTCCGCGACGCGCTCCACCGGCAGATCGACATGGCCGTGGGGAGCATTCGGAGCGCGGGACCGGCGCAGACGCTCTTCTTGAGGCGCCCCTCGCAGTTCGAGGGGTACGACACGCGACTCACCTTCGAGCTCGACGACATCCTGGTCGGCCTGGCGGAGAAGGAGGCGGGCGTCGAGGGCTGCGAGGACGGCGCCGACCGCGAACCGCGCCCCGAGCGCGTCACCGGGGTGCGCCTCGTCCCCCCCGCCGCCGTTCGCCGTACCGAGCTCGAAGAGATCCGGGCCTCGCTCGACGGCCTCGAGTGGATCGAGCGGCTCGACGGGACGGCGCTCGTCGAGTCGTCGCCGCCGAGCCCGGGCGCGGCGTCACGCATCCCGGCCGCCGTCGCGGCGCGGACGCTGCTCGACGGCGCGCAGCTCGTCGCCCTCCGCCTCGCCGGCGCGACGCTCGCGGGCGTGCAGCTCCCGTCGGGGCAATCGCTGTGGTGCCAGGTGGCCGCCGAGACCACCGTCGGCGCCGTCGTCACGTCGCTCACCGCGCTCCTGCCGTCGTCGACGGAGCCGACGACCTTCGCGCCGGCCCCGGCCGGGGAGCTCTGGACGTCGGAGCGCGTCGACGCTTCGCTCGCGGCCCCGACCCGAGAGTTCCTGGAGCGTTGCCCCGAGATCCACGGCGTGGTCGTGACCGACGAATCGAAGCCCGTGCTCGGGATCGGCCGCGCGTCGATCTCGGCCGAGTCCCTTCACGCGCGCGTCGGTGTGCGCGGGAGCGCGCTCACGCTCGCGAGCGGCGTTCGCTCCGCCGACCCCGACGCGTCGGCGACGGAGCTCTCACCGCGCCGGTTGATGAGCGCGGAGGCGGACTACGTGCTGTTCGCGACGGAGCTCGATCGCCACGGCAGCGGTCGGTTCGTGTGGATCGCGCTCGATCGCGCGTGCTCGAAGGGGCTCGGCTGGGGCTACCTCACGTCGCTCGGCCGGCAGCTCTCGAATCTCTGGCGCACCGCGGCGGCGTGAACGGTCGCGCAGCCCCTCGGCCGGCGGCTCTCGGATCTCTGGCGCACCGCGGCGCGTGAACGGCCGCGCGATCCTCGGCCGGCAGATTCGGAATCGCCGGCGCATCGCGGCGGCGTGAACGGTCGCGCGAGCCCTCGACCACGAGCGCCGTTTCGGCCACGAGCGTCGTAGGGGCTGATGACGCCCGGCGCGCGGCCGTTCTGATCGAGCGTGGCGCGACGAGGATCACCGACGACTCCACCGACGGAGGTTCTCCATTTTACTACGCATTGCACCGGCGCACGCGGATCGTACTGCGCCGCGCATCGACGTCGGTCGCGCGTCGACTCTCGAGCGGAGAGCGCGCGCCGCGCTCCGTCGAGTGCTGCGTGTACGCTACACCACCGCGACCGCGTGACGGATCTCACGAATAATCGTGCGTCCGGAGTCGACCATTCAGTACCGAGGTCGCGCTCCATGGATTATCGTTGAAGCGCTTTTGGAGTTGTCTTTTCGCGCGCGAGGCACGTGCGGAATGACTCGGGGAGCGGGACGCGTGGCCTCGGCTTCATAAGGGAGAAATCGACCCCCATGACGCTTTCTCGGGCCCCGAGGCCCCATGCGACGCTCCCCGCGACCGCCACTCCCGCGCCGTATCGTTCCCGCGCGATGCGCGCGATCGAAGAGGAGATCGAGAACCTCCGCCACGCGGACTGCACGGTTTTGATCCTCGGCGAGACCGGGACCGGCAAGAGCGTGCTCGCGCGGCGCATCCACGCCCTCGGCGCGCGCGCGCGCGGCGCGTTCGTCGACGTGAACTGCGCGGGGCTCTCGATCGATTTCGTCGAGAGCGAGCTCTTCGGACACGAGCGCGGCTCGTTCACCGGCGCCTACGCGCCGAAGAACGGTCTGCTCGAAGCCGCGCACGGAGGGACGCTCTTCCTCGACGAGATCGGCGACATGGACCTGCGCGTCCAGGCGAAGGTGCTCAAGGTCCTCGAGGAGAAGCGCTTCCGTCGCATGGGCAGCGTGCAGGAGCGGAGCGTCGACGTGCGGCTCATCGCGGCGACGCACACGGACCTGCTCGACGCGGTCGCGGCCCGGTCGTTCCGGCAGGACCTCTATTATCGAATCAGCACGGTCACGCTGACGTTGCCGCCGCTGCGCGAGCGCGAGGAAGACCTTTTGCTCATCGCCTCGCAGATGTGCGCGCGGCTGTCGGGCGGTGACCCCGTCGAGTTCGCGCCGTGCGCCGTCGACAAGCTCCTCGCGCACTCCTGGCCGGGGAACCTGCGCGAGCTCGGCAACGTGCTCGAGCGCGCGCACCTCCGCCGCCAAGGGCGCGAGCTCCGCGCCGAAGACCTGAGCTTCGACCCGGTGCGCCGTCCGCCGCCGAGGCGAGCCGTCGAGTCGGCGCCGCCTCCGCCGCCTCGCGTAGAGCCCCCGCCGCTCCTCGCGAACGGCGCGAGCAACGCGAGTCGACACGAGATCGAGAAGGAGCACATCCGCGTGGCGCTCGCCGCGGAGCTCGGCCAGGTGAAGGCGACCGCCGAGCGCCTCGGCATGTCGCGGAGCACGCTCTACGCGAAGCTGAAGCGCCACGGGATCGACAACACGCGCCCGGCGCGCGGCGGGGGGCTGGGCGCGCAGGGCGCGGATTCGCCGACCTCCGTCAAGCAACCCGCCTAGCGCGAGCGGCCCGCCCAGCGCGCGAGCGACCCGCCCAGCTCGGGACGCGAGGGCGCGCCGTCGACGTCACGCGAGCTGGAGCAGGTTCCACGTGGCGTGGACGATGAACGCGGCGAGCAGGCCGCCCTCGGCGTAGGCGACGCCGAAGCCGACGCCGAGCAGCACGGTCTGGTACAGCGCGACCTGGTAGATGCCGAGGTGCGCGACGCCGAAGGCGATCGACGCGGCGAAGACGCCGTAGGCGCGGCCGTACTTGCGCACGAGGATGTCCTGGAGCAGCCCGCGGTAGATGCGCTCCTCGGCGAACGGGAAGACCGCCG
>JAHBWF010000129.1 GCA_019637105.1 Labilithrix sp. | reverse complement strand
GCGAGCAGCCCGGGGACCAGGAGGACAAGCGCGGCCACCCGTTCGTCGGTCCCGCAGGTCGCGTGCTCGACGCCGCGCTCGAGGCCGCCTCCATCCCGCGGGATCAGGTCTACGTCACGAACGTGGTGAAGCACTTCAAGTGGGAGCCGCGCGGCAAGCGACGACTTCACGCCAAGCCGAACGCGGCCGAGATCGACGCGTGCAACGGCTGGCTCCAGGCCGAGATCCGGCTCGTGCGCCCGGACGTCATCGTCTGCCTGGGCGCGACGGCCGCGCAGGCCTTCCTCGGGCGCAAGTTCAGCGTCACGAGGAGCCGCGGAGAGCCGCTCGACGGCGCGCCGTGGGCGAGCCACATCGTCGCGACGTATCACCCGTCCGCGCTGCTTCGTAGGATCGAGCAGCCGGACGTCTACGAGCGAACGAAGCGCGAGCTTTCGCACGATCTCGCCGTCGCCGCCTCGCTCGTGCGATTCCGTCGGACGCGCGGCCTCGTCGCGACCCCGCTCCGGCGCCCGCACGCTCCTCCGTAGGGGCTGTCCGGTGCGCCGCGCGTGGCGCGAGCAGCGCGTAGGTCCGCCGGCGCCGCGCGCGCCCGAGCCCTGGCGCGTTGAGCGGCGGCGGCCGCCAGGAGCGCCTCGTCGACGAGCCTCGAATTTCGTGCGACGGTGCTGCGCCGAGAGGCTCTTTGGAGCATGCACGCGGACCGGTCGCAGGAGCCCAAGGATTCTCGAGAGATACACCGCTACGTGTTCCTCGGCGGTTTGGCGTTCGGCGTGGGCATGGGCGCCTTCTTCCGCGTCATGACGGGGAGTTGGTACTACGGGTTCCACGGCGGGTTCTTCTGCGGCTTCGCCTTCGGCTGGGTCCTCCGCCGAGTCCTCAAGGTCTCGACCTCCGCGCCGAAGCTCGGCGTCGAACCCGACGCGTCCTTCGATCCCGGCGAGAGCGTCGTTCACTGGGGGCCCGCGAACCACTTCAAAGGCATCGAAGCGGTCGGCGGGAAGCTCTTCCTGACGAATCGTCGCCTTCGTTTCCGATCCCATCGCTTCAACGTCCAGACGCACGACGAGTCCTATCCGATCGAGGCGATCGCGTCGGTCGAACCGGCCAGGACCCTGGGCGTGATCCCCAACGCCATCCGCCTTCGTCTCGCCGACGGTCGCCGAGAGCGCTTCGTCGTCATGGCGCGGGAGCATTGGATCGCGACCCTCCGGCAGGTGCTCGCGTCCCGAGTCCGCCAGGACCCGGGCACGGGGTGAGAAAACGTAACGTGTCCCGAGTCGGACGTTCGGCTTTGGGGCGGACAATCGCGAGACCCTCCCAGGCGAAGCGGGGCCTCGCGATTCCCCGACGAACCATGGGCTCAGGCCGCTAAATCAACGATCGGGGCCGGCGTCCTGCCACGGTCGGATCAGGGCGCCGGTGCAGCTTGCACGTCGCGGCCGCCGCCTTGGTCGTCGCGGCTGGCGCTTCGCCGAACGGCGCGTGCTCCTCGACACGTGGCCCCGAGCCGCGGCGGGGTGTCCGTCGAGCGGGCGGCTCGTTCACGTGCAGTCGGCGGGACAGTTGCACGCGTTCTCGCCTGCGCCGCAGGTGCCGTCGCCGCAGGCGGCGCAGAGGAAGACGCTCGGCGGCGCCTGATCCTCGCACGCGCCTGCGTCGCCGGTGGGCGCTTCGGTGGCGAGGCGCGCGAGGCCGGGGCAGCAGATGGAGCAGATGTCCTTGGCTTCGAGGGTGCCGCCGGCCGCGACGCAGCGGCCGCGCGCGCCGCCGTACGGAAAACACGTCGCCGATCGGCCGGTCGCCGGATCGGGCAAGGTCTCCGGGGGACAACACGCGCGCTCCTCGCCTTCGGCGCAGCACGTGTAGACGCCTTGCGTGTAGCGGCCGCCGCCTGCGCCGGCGTCCGTCTCTTCCGTGACGACCGTCGCGTCGTTCGCGATCCCCTTCGGCGTCGAGCCGCCTGCGCAGGCGGCGAGGGGGACGAGGACGGCGGCGAGGCGAAGCGGCAAGCGAGGCGTCATGGACGGGGAACGTACGGGCGCTCAGGGCATCGCGTCCACTGCGGTCCGCGATCTCCTCGTCGCGCGCCGGCGCTCCTCGTCGCGCGCCGGCGCTCCTCGTTGCGCGAGGAGGCTCACCCGCAAACGGACGGTGCGCTCGACCAGGCCGTCTTCTTCGAGGCTCTTCAGGCTGAGCATGAGCATCCGCTGCGAGATGCCGTCGAGGTTGCGCTGGATCTCCGAGTCGCGGAGCTCGCCGAGCGAGAGGAGCTCGCCGAGCGAGAGGGCGCCGACGACCTGCATCGACCGCGTGTCGCGGGTGCGCCCGAGCAGGTCGGTGACCGCGCGGTGACCGGCGCGTTAGTCTGCCCGGGTGCGGTGGGCGCGCGCGGCAGCGGTGGGCGGCGTCGTCACGAGCGTGACGGCCGTGGCGCGGGCCGAAGAGCCGCCGCCGCTCCCCCTCGAGCTCGCGTGGGAGGCGCCCGCGGGATGCCCCGACGCGGCGTCCGTCACCGCGCGGGTCGAGGCGATCCTGCGCGGTCCGCCGGCGGCGCCGGTCGCGGTCGTCGCGCGCGGGAAGGTGGAGCGCGCCGGCGCCACGTTTCGTCTCGCGCTGACGCTCCGCACGGGCGATCTCGAGGAGACGCGCGCGATCGACGCCGGGTCGTGCGCCGCGCTCGCCGAGGCCGCCGCGGTCGTCGTGGCGCTCGCGATCGATCCCTCGAAAGAAGACGCGTCGCCCGAGCCCGCGGCGCCGCCGGAGCCGCCCCCGCCGCCGGAGCCGGCCCCGCCGCCGTCCGCGCCGGCGCCACGCCGGAAGCCCAAGCGTCCGCCGCCGCCGTCGCGCCCGCCGTCGGACGTCTCCCGCGTCGCGCTCGGTCTCGGCGGAGCGTTCGCCCTCGGGGCGCTGCCCGAGGCGAGCGGCGCGGTCGTCGCGTCGGGGACGCTCCGGCTCGACCGCGTCCGCGTCGGACTGCTGGGCTCGTTCACGTTGCCCGTGAGCGCGAGCTTCGACCGGACCGCCGGGGCGACCTTTCATCAGCTCGAGCTCGGAGCGTTCGGGAGCTACCTCGTCCCGCTCGGCCCCGTCTCCCTCGGCCCGGCCGCGAACCTCGAGGTGACCCAGGTGCGCGTGAGGGGGTTCGGGATCCGCGACCCGAAGCTCTCCACGACCTTCTGGCCGACCGCCGTCGTCGGCGCCCGCCTGGAGGCCAAGCTCTCGTCTCGACTCGGCCTTTTCTCCCGCGCGGACGCGCTCGTCCCCCTCGCCGCCCCGGCGTTCTCGCTCGCGACGTCGTCGGACAACGTGCGCCTCCACGAGCCCAGCCTCCCGTCGCTGCGGCTGAGCCTCGGGCTCGAAATCGCCATGCCGTGATCACTTTTCGTGACGATCCGCGGGCGCCCCGGGAGTGTGTGGGCCATGGTCCTTCGCTTCCGCGCCGACGCCGGCGGGCCGCGCGCGGCATCGGGCCCGGAGACCTTGGAGGTAAGGTGTCCACCACCTCCGGCATCAGGCATTCAGACCGTGGCCCTGCGTGAAGAGTCGGCGCTCGCCCCGCGAGCGACGTCGAAGGACTTCGTCGAGCTCTACCGCGCGCACTTCGCCTACGTGTGGAGGAGCGCGCGCCGCCTCGGCGTGACCCAGGCCGAGGCCGACGACGTCGTCCAGGAGACGTTCCTCACGGTCCACCGCCTGCTCGACGCGTACGAGGCGAACGGAGCGGAGCGCTCGTGGCTCTTCTCCATCCTGTTTCGCGTGGTCCAGCGGCATCACCGGACGAACCGGCGCCGGACCGCCCTGACGGACGGCGAGGAGGACCCCGACGCGCTGCCCGGGCCCTCGACGAGCGCGCCGGACCGAACGGCGGAGGCCAACGAGTCCGCCCGCGTCCTCGAGGGCATCTTGGACGCGCTCGATCCGGAGAAGCGCGCGGTGCTCGTCCTGGCGGAGCTCGAGGAGAAGCCCGTCGCCGAGATCGCCGAGATCCTCGGGATCAACGTCAACACGGCGTCGAGCCGTCTCCGCCTGGCGCGCGAGCACGTCGAGGCGGCCATGGCGAGGCACCGCGCGCGCGACGGTTGGAGGCTGCCGTGAGCATCGGATCGAAGAAGGGATCGTCGCTCTTGGGCCCGCTCGCGGACGCGTACGAGCCGACCGCGGCCGACGCCGATCGCGTCCTCGCGCGGATCCAGGCCTCGCTCGGCCCGCCGAGCGCGCCGCCCTCGGGCGACGAGCCCGCGCCGGCGAAGCCCGCCGCGTCGTCGAGCGCGCGGCCGGCGGGCGTCGTCGGGACGGGGAAGAAGGCGCTCGTCGTCGGTCTCTCGTGCGCCGCGCTCGCGCTGGTCGGCGCCTTCGTCATGACCCGGAGCCGCGACGGGGCGGAGGGCGCGGCGGCGCCGGACGTCTCGCCCGCCACGGCCCCGGCGCTCCCGCCGGCGCCCGAGGTGAGCGGCGAGGGCGAGGGCGCGCCCGCCATCCCGTCGGTCTCCGTCGACTCCCTGCCGAGCGCGCGCGCGTCGACGAACGGCGCCGCGAAGCCGACGCCGGCGGCGCCGGCGTCCGCGCCGCCGGCCGACACGCTCGAGCGCGAAGCGCGGCTCCTGGCGGACGCGCGGCGCGCGCGGCAGGCCGGCGACGGGTCACGCGCGCTCTCGCTCCTCGACGAGCACGCGCGCACCTTCCCGGACGGATGGCTCGCGAGCGATCGCGCGGCGGAGCGCGTCGTCGTCCTCTGCGGTCTGGGGCGGCGCGAGGAGGCGGTCCGCGAGGCCGCCGCGTTCCTCGACGGGCGCCCGAAGGGCCCGCTCACGCGCCGCGTCGAGACGAGCTGCGCGGGATCGAGCGCCGGCGGGCAGTGAGGTGAAGACGACCATGATGAAGGCCGCCCCGTCACGTCTCGCGTGGCTCATCGCCCTCGTGCCCGTCGCCGGCGTCGTCGCCGCGTGCGTGAGCCGGACCGACGTCTCGATCGGGAGCGACTGCGCGACCGGCTTCTGCGAGGACCCGCCGTCGTTCACGCCCGCGTCCGACGCCGGGGAGGAAGGCGGCGAAGGCGGAGCGTCCGAGCCGGAGCCGCCGGTCCTCGCGTGCATCGGGACGGAGTGCCCCGAGCCGTACGCGTCCTGCTCGAAGACGCCGTCGTTCCTCTGCGGGACGAACCTGAAGAACGATCCCGCGAACTGCGGCGCGTGCGGCGTGAGCTGCCAGGGCTTCGAGGGCTTGAACCTCGGATCCCGCTGCGTCGAGGGAGCCTGCGCGTTCGAGTGCCTCGTCCGGACGGGGCCGATGGGGGAGTCCTACGAGTTCCGCGACTGCAACGGTCTCCTCGACGACGGCTGTGAGGTCAACACCAGCGCCGACCCGGCGAACTGCGGAGCGTGCGGGAACGCGTGCGCGAAGGGCGAGCGCTGCATCAACGGAAAATGCGGCTGCACCTCCGGCAAGATCGACTGCCACGGTCGCTGCGTCGATCCGCGCTTCGACGACTCGCACTGCAGCCGATGCGACAGCCCCTGCGAGTGGATGCCCGAGGACGCGTGCGACCCGGCGATCCCGAACACGTACTACGGATGCGTGCTCGGCCAGTGCGGGAAGCTGAAGTGCTCCGGCGGCTTCGCCGACTGCAACGGTGACCTCTCCAAGGGCTGCGCGTCGGACGGCTGCGAGACGAACACGTCGACGGATCCGAACCACTGCGGCGCCTGCGGGATCCAGTGCGGTCCCGGACAGGAGTGCCGCGACGACGGCAACGGCCCGCAGTGCCTCGACACGTGCGAGAAGGCGGGCCTCACCTCGTGCGCCTTCGGCTGCGCCGACCTCGTCGGCGATCGATTCAACTGCGGGGCGTGCGGGTACTTCTGCCCGAACCCGCGGGCGAACGAGCAAGTGTCCTGCAAGAAGGGCCTGTGCGCGACGGAGTGCCTGCCCGGCTTCGCCGACTGCAACGGCGATCCGTCGGACGGCTGCGAGGTCGATCTCAACGTCCACCCCGCCCACTGCGGAGCGTGCGGAGCCCAATGCAACTACGGCGCGGGACAACCCTGCATCGAGGGCAAATGCCTGATGGTCGAGTGCGACGCGGGAGTGGTGACCAAGTGACGCGCGCGGCTCGAGCGCGTCGCGGCGCCTTCCCGCGCGCGGTCACGGCACGGCGGGTCGGCCTCTCCGGCGCGTTCGCCGCGGCGCTGATCGCGTCGTTCGCGAGCTGCGCGTCGAACGAGGAGGCCGGACCGCCGCTCCCGGAGGCGCCGGTGACGCTGCCCGAGGCCGCGCCGCCCGAGGACGTCGAGGCGGGGCCGATCGAAGCCGGCTGCGACGCGGGCGATCCCGACTGCGTGACGGAGGTCGTCCCGTGCGACGCCGTCGAGTGGTGCTCGGTGCCGTTCGACGTCAGCCCGTTCTTCACGCTGACGAAGGTGTGGGGCTCGAGCAAGACGGACGTCTGGGCGGTCGGCTCGGGCGGGACGATCATCCACTTCGACGGGGCGAAGTGGACCGCCACGCCGACCGGCGTCCAGAACACGTTCTTCGACGTCTGGGGCAGCGGCCCGAACGACGTCTGGGCGGTGAGCAGCAGCACCGTTTTGTTGCATACTACAGGATTCAAGGGCGGCGCCGCCGTCTGGGAGAACCTGCCGACGGCGGAGTCCGAGTTCAACTCGGTGTTCATCCGCGCGATCTGGGGCACGTCGCCCACCGACGTGCGCATCGGCGGCCGGGCCTTCGACCTCCCCGACTCCCCCTCGGGGACCGGCGATCAGTACGTGCTCGCGCCCTCGGAGGACGGCGGCGTCGCGTGGAGGCCGCTCCCCGGGACGCACACGGTGACGAGCATCTGGGGGAGCTCCGCAGGAGACGTGTGGATGACGGCGGACAACAGCGTCTACGTCGGCTACCAGCGCGGGATGACGCTCCACGGGACGCCCTCGTCCGCGTGGGCGGACGCGGGCGGCGTCGAGGATCCGCTGGCGTGGTCGGAGGTCGACAGCCAGTCGAGCCTGACCCTCGAGTCCGTCTGGGGGAGCTCGTCGAGCGACGTCTGGGCGGTCGGGCCGCTCGGCACGATCCGCCACATCACGCCGGCGGACGCGCGCTGGCAGAAGGTCGACGCGAAGACGACGAACGATCTCCACGCGGTCTGGGGCTCGGGGCCGAACGACGTCTGGGCGGTCGGCGAGGCGGGCACCATCCTCCACTACGACGGCGCGTCCTTCGAGCCCGCGAGCGCCCAGCTCCCGCTCGGGAAGAAGCCGAGCCTCCGCGGCGTCTGGGGCAGCGGTCCCGACGACGTGTGGATCGTGGGCGACGGCGTCATCCTCCACTACGCCGGGCCGAAGAGCGGGAAGGGAGGCGCGAAGTGATCGCGCGGCCGGACGCGAGGCCCTCTCCGCCGGAGCGCTCCCGGGCGCCGCGGCGCGCGCTCGCGATCGCCGCGGCCCTCGGCGGCGTCGCCCTCGGCGCCTGCTCGGACGCCGGCGACGACGCTTCGCCGGCGCCGGACCCCGACGGCGGCGCGGTGATCCCCGCGCACGACGCGGCCGGCGAGCCCGACGCCGCGCCGGCGGACGCGGGGGCCGACGCGGCGCCGAAGCTCTGCTCCGATCAGGGCTTCTGTCACTCCGAGCTCCCGCCGAACCAGCACCTCCGCGGCGTGTGGGGCGACGGACAGGGCGTCGTGTGGGCCGTGAGCCTCGAAGGGAACATCCTTCGATGGGACGGCGCCGCGTGGAAGGTGCACACGAGGCGCGTCGTCGACGACGAGGGCATGTTCTCGGTGTGGGGCGCCGGGCCGACCGACGTGTGGGTCGCCTCGAGCGCGGGCTTGCTCCACGGCACCGGCGCGACCTCCGCGACGATCGTCTTCGAGCCGGTCGATCTCCCGGGCGACGCGTCGATCCCGATCCGATCGGTGTGGGGCACGGGCCCGAGCGACGTCTGGGCGGCCGGCGGGGTCGAGTCGTTCGCCGAGTGGCCTCCGCGCTTCACCGGCAGGCTCGTTCACTGGACCGGCGCGATCGACGACGGCGGCGCGGGATGGACGCTCGACGACGCGTCAAACGACGGCGTCGCGTTCCGCGCGGTCTTCGGCAGCGTGACGAGCGGCGTCTGGGTCCACGGGTCGAGCGCGGGCGAGCTCGGCGACGTCTCGGCGCGCGTGCTCCGCCGCGCGGCGGGGAGCTCCGCGTGGACCGAGATCACCGTCCCCGCCGATCCGGGCGGCGGCTGGAGGCCGGAGCCTCAGGAGTTCACGGCGGCGGCGCTGAGCTCCGACGCGTCGCTCTGGCTCAGCGGTCAGACCGGGAACTTCGACCGGGCGCGCTGGCACGGCCGGACCTCGACCGGCGGGGCCACCTTCGACTGGACGTTCACGAGGCAGTTCTTCTGGGATCGTCCGGCGTACGCCTTCTGGGGCCTCGGCCCCGACGCCACGTGGGCCGTCGGCGAGTCGGGCCTCGTCGCGCGCTGGGACGGCGCGGCGTGGACGCAAGCCGTGATCCGCGTCTCGGAGGTCCCGGTCGGCGAGTCGTTCTGGGCGATCTGGGGGACGAGCGACGACGACTTCTGGATCGTCGGCGACGAGATCGCGCTCCACAAGACCACGCAGGGCAAGCCATGACGCCGCGGATGATCCACTCGCTCCGACGACTCACGCTCTGGATCGCCGGGGCGACGTGCGCGGCCGCCGCCGCGCTCGCGTGCGGCTCCGACGACACGCGTCCGAGCTTCGACGCTCCGGACGGCGGCGGAGCGAACCTGCCCGACGCCTCGCCGTCGCCCGAGGCGAGCGCGCCGGTGGACGCGGGGCCCTCCAAGCCGCCGTTCGACCCGACGGACGAGGCGATCGTCTGCGCGGGGACGCCGTGCGCGGTCGAGCTCGTCGCCGGAGAGCACCACTTCTGCGCGCGCATGAGCGACGGCGCCGTGCGCTGCTGGGGCGACAACGCGTACGGCTCGCTCGGCGTGGACGACGCGCCGGCGAGCGACGGCTCCGACGCCGGCGTGCTCGCGACGCGCGTGGCGGACCTCGAGGGCGCGACGCAGCTCAGCGCGGGCGGCGCGACGACGTGCGCGCTCACCGGCGACGCCGGCGTCGTGTGCTGGGGAGGGAACGACCACGGCCAGCTCGGCCTGACGGTGGCGCCGCCGACCGCCGACGGCGACCCTCACGCGACGCCCGCGCCGGTGGCGCTCGCCGCGAGCGCGCTGCGCGTCGACGTGGGGCCGCGGACCGCCTGCGCGACGCTCGCGTCGGGCGAGGCCTTCTGCTGGGGCGACAACACGCAGAAGCAGCTCGCGCGGACGACGGAGGAGGACGTCGGCGGACCGGCGAAGGCGGAGCTCGGCGCGCTCGCCGTCCGGCGAACCGCGGCCGGCACGGGCTCGAGCTTCGGGATCACCGACGCGGGCCTCGTCTCGTGGGGGGCGCTCGGCGGCCCCGAAGGCTCGGTCGCCGCGCGCGTGGCGTCGGTGAGCCCGGACCCGCACCCGCTCGCGATCCTCGGAGGGCCGGTCTCGAGCTTCGCCGTCGGCTCGACGCGGTTCTACCGGCCGCCCGGCGGCTTCCCGCCGCCGCCCTTGCGAGGCGTCGCGCACGCCTGCGCGATCGTCTCCGGCGACGTGTACTGCTGGGGCGTCAGCCTGATGGGCGCGCTCGGCACCGGCCTGCCCGATCCGGCGCCGACGCCGCTCCCCGCGCTCGTCACGAGCGAGGAGGCGTGGCCGCAGCAGGTCGCGTGCGCCGGCGACATCTCGTGCGTCCGCCTGACGGACGGGAGCGTGCAGTGCGCCGGCGACAACACGACGGGCGTGCTCGGCAAGGATCCCGAGGCCGCTCCTTTCTCGATGTTCTTCGAGCCGGTCCCGTCGTTCACCGGTCACGCCGCGCGGATCGCGACGTCCGTGGGGACCGCCTGCGCCCTCGTGCAGGGCGGCGGCGTCGTCTGCTGGGGGAGCAACGAGCGCGGCGAGCTCGGGCAGGGGACGGTCGACGCCGACCCCCACACCGAGCCGGTCTCGATTCGCTTCTAGAAAGGTCAACGACCATGAACCGCTCGGACCGCTCGGTCTCCCTCGCTGCTTCGATCGCCTGCGCCGCCGCCGCCGTCACGGTCGCGCTCGCGGCGTGCTCCGATCGTCAGCCCTTCGCCGACACGACGCCCCCGGCGTTCGATCCGCCCGACGCGACCGCGCCGGAGCCTCCGGCGGCGACCTGCGGCGTCCACTGCTCGCGCGACCTGAAGGAGGTGCTCGACGGCTGCGAGGGCGCCGAGACCGTGGTCGCGCGGTGCGACGCCGATCAGGGCTGCGGCGACGGCAAGTGCGTCGACGCCTGCACCGCGGCCGTCCTGACGAAGGGCTCGGCCGGTTGCGACTTCTGGACCGTCCCGCCGGACAGCCCGTTCGAAGGACGCGGCGGCTGCTTCGCCGCGATGATCGCGAACACGTGGGATCGCGGCGTGACGATCTCGGCCGAGCTCGGCGCGGCCGCCTTCGACATCTCGAAGTCGACGTACGCCGTCGAGCGCTCCGGGCAGGAGCCGATCTACACGCGGCTCGACGGTCCGCTCGCGCCGGGTCAGGTGGCCATCGTGTTCCTCGCCCACGACGACACGAGCCACGACGAGCGCGCCGCGCGTTGTCCGCCGACGGTCACGCCGGCGATGCTCGTCGATCCCGCGAAGCACGGCACCGGCGTCGCGAAGGCCTTCCACATCAAGACGGACGCGCCGGTCTCGGCGTACTCCATCTATCCCTACGGCGGCGCCGAGTCGTACGTCCCCACGGCGACGCTGCTCCTGCCGGTGTCGTCGTGGACGCAGAGCTACGTCGCCGTCAGCCCGTTCGACTTCGGCAACACTCAGCGGCGGCGCTCGCTCCAGATCGTCGCGAGCGAGGACGACACCGAGGTCAGCATCAAGCCGACGGTGGAGATCGCCGCGGGCGGGGGCGTCGCCGGCGCGACGGCGGGCGTCGCTCAGACGTGGAAGCTCTCGAAGGGCCAGGTGCTCCAGTTCCTCCAGGCGTCGACGACCGGGAGCCCGATCGAGACGAGCCGCCCGGTCGGCGTCTTCGGCGGCGCCGAGTGCACCGAGCTCCCGACGCCGTACTGCGACACGCTCCAGCAGCAGATCCCGCCGTTCGAGCAGTGGGGGACGGAGTACGCGGTCGTCCCCTTCCAGCCGCGCGTCGCGAGCTTCTCGGCCTCCGTCCGCGAGCAGGTCCCGTACACGCTCGTCGGCGCGGTCGACGGCACGACGCTCGCGTACGAGCCGTCGCGTCCGCGCGGCGCGCCGGAGACCCTCGCCGCGGGCGAGTCGGCGAGCTTCATCACGGACGAGATCTTCGTCGTGAAGAGCCAGGACTCGAAGCACCCCTTCCACGTCAACGTCTACATGACCGGCTCGACGTACGGCGGGGGGACGGGCGCGCGGACGACCGGCGATCCGGACTTCGTCAACGTGCCGCCGACGGACCAGTACCTCGATCGCTACGTCTTCTTCACCGATTTCACGTTCCCCGACACCACGCTCACCGTCGTTCGCCGCAAGACGGCGAAGGGGTTCATGCCGGTCGAGCTCGCGTGCGGGGGCGAGGTGTCGAGCTTCCAGCCGCTCGGCACGAGCGGGCGGTACGAGTTCGCGTGGGTGCGACTCACGTCCGGCTTCGTCCCGCAGAAGATCTCGCCGAACGGCGCGACCACGTGCAGCTACGGTCGTCAGGAGGCCCGCAGCGCCGGGCCGTTCGCGGTCACCGTCTGGGGCATGGGCATCGACGCGAGCTACGGCTACGTGGGCGGGACCGGGCTCCGGCCGATCAACGACGCCAGGCCGCCCACGGTGAAGTGAGCGCGAGCGAGGAGCGACGTCGGCCGAGGCCGGCGTGACCCGCGACGTCCGCGATCGGAGGCGAGGCCGCGGCGTGGAGCTCGACGGCTCGACGGCGCCGCTCGCGCGCCGCGCGCGTGCGGCGGTCACGCCATGAGGCGGCCGCCGGTGACCCCGAGGATCTCGCCGTTGACGTACGACGAGTCCGACGACGCGAGGAAGACGAACGCCGGCGCGAGCTCCGCCGGCTGCGCCGGCCGCTTCATCGGCGCGTTCGCGCCGAAGCACTCGATCTTCTCGCGGTCGAACGACTGGACGATCAGCGGCGTCCAGACGGGGCCGGGCGCGACGACGTTGGCGCGGATGCCCTTGTCGGCGAGCTCCTGGGAGAGGCCCTTCGTGAACGCGACGATGGCGCCCTTCGTCGTGGCGTAGTCGAGGATCGACGCGTTCGGCTGATAGGCCTGGATCGACGCGACGTTGATGATGGCGCTCCCTTCCTTCATGTGGGGCAGCGCGCGCCGGATCAGGTGGAACATGGACATCACGTTCACGCGGAACGTGCGCTCGACGCGCTCGGCGTCGATCTCCGCGAACGAATCCACGGCCTTGCCCTGGTAGGCCGCGTTGTTGACGAGCACGTCGATCCGCCCGAACGCGGCGACGACGTCGTCGATCGTCCGGTCGCACGTGGCGACGTCCGCGAGATCGCCCGGCAACAGGAGGGCCCTCCGTCCGGCGTCCTCCACGAGCGCCTTGGTCTGCTCCGCGTCGTCGTGCTCGTTCAAGTAGGCGATCGCCACGTCCGCGCCCTCGCGCGCGTAGGCGAGCGCGACCGCTCGGCCGATGCCGCTGTCGCCGCCCGTCACGAGCGCGACGCGGTCGAGGAGGCGGCCGTGACCGACGTACGAGCGTTCGCCGTAGTCGGGCTTGGTCTGCATCGCCGACTCGTGACCGGGGGTCGATTGCGGGGATTCCTGGAAAGGGGGACGTCTTGCGTCGATCGGTACGCTCTGGTTCATGCCCTTCGGCAAACAAGATCGGTGCCCGGCGCGAGCGGTCCTCGGGCGAGGCCGCTCGAGTCGTCGCCGCGCCTCCGCGCGGGAGAGCACGGCGCAGCTGCGCGGACGTACGGAGCTTCGCGGCGCACGCTGTGGCCATGTTGCGCTCACCGCTCTCGCGAGCGCCGGTCGCGCCGGCGCGCGAGCGCATCCGCGCGGCCGCGGTCGTCGGCGCCCTCGAGCCCGCGTGTCCACCCTCGAGACCTCCGCGCTGAGCGGATCGATCGCAGCCTGGCGTGTTCGGACCGAGCCGCGCTCCGGCGCGGAGCGTGGCCGGTCGAGGCTCGATCCTCCGCGGTCGGTCGCGGGCGTGAGCCTCCGTCGAACGCCGACTTCGAGTCGTGGACGCGGCGCGCGGAGCGCCGCCGTCGACCGGAGACAGTCACGCGCCCCCGCGCATCTTCCGATAGGCTCACGTTCGCGTGAGCACCGAAGCCCTCCTCGCGTTCGTGATCCTGGCGGTCTCCATCGTCCTCTTCGTGACCGATCGCGTCCGGCTCGACGTCGTGGCGTTGATCGCGCTCCTCGCGCTCGCGATCACCGGCGTGGCGCCCCTCGACGTCGCGCTCTCCGGCTTCTCCAACCCCGCCGTGTTGATGATCGGCGGACTGTTCGTCATCGGCGCCGCCATCACGGAGACGGGGGCCGCGGACTGGTTCGGGCAGCGCCTCGAGGGCGTGGCGGGGAAGACCGAGGCGCGGGTGATCGTCGTGGTGATGCTCGCCACCGCGTTCATCTCGGCGTTCATGAGCTCGACGGGGACCGTCGCGATCTTCCTCCCGGTCATCAGCGCCATCGCCGCGCGGAGGCGCATCGCGCCGGCGCGCCTCTTCATGCCGCTCGCGTTCGCGGCGCACCTCGGGAGCAACCTCACGCTCATCAGCACGCCGCCGAACCTCCTCGTCAGCGACGCGCTCCGCGAGGCCGGTCGCGAGCCGTTCCGCTTCTTCAGCTTCACGGCGCCGGGGCTCGTCGTCCTCGTGGTGGGCATCGGGTGGTTCGCGCTGTTCGGACGGCGGCTCTTGCCGGCGGGGGAGGAGCCGTCCGAGCAAGAGCAACAGACCCTGTCGCAGGTCGACCTCGCGTCGGACTACGGGCTCGGCGACGCGCTCTCGCGCGTGCGCGTCGGCGAGCGCTCGAAGCTCGCGGGGATGACCCTCGCGTCGGCGAACCTCCGCGCCGCGCACGGCATCTCCGTCGTCGCCGTGGTCCGCGACGGGGAGGCGGTCCGCGTCATCCCGCACGTCGTCTTCCAGCCGGGCGACGAGCTCCGCGTGATCGGCACGGCGGAGGCCCTGGAGGCGTTCGTCTCCGGCTTCTCGCTCGAGCGGATCGCGGGGCCGCCCGGCTTCACCTTGCCGGCGTCGGAGTCGCTCGCGGAGGTCGTCATCCCGCGCCGCTCTCGCCTCGTCGGGAGGACGCTCCGCGAGGCGAAGTTCCGCGACCGCTACCGCGCGAACGTGCTCGCCGTCCGGCGCGTCGAGGGAGGCAAGCAGGTGTGCCACACGTCCTCCGCGCTCCGAGACCTCACCATCCGCCCGGGCGACGCGCTCCTCGTCAAGGGGCGCCGCAAGTACCTGCACAACCTCCACGACGATCGCGCCAACGTCGTCACGGTCGCCGAGCCGGACGCCGCGCCCGGCGTCTTGCTCGATCGGCGCCGCGCCCTCGGCGCGGTCGCGATCACGTGCGTCATGCTCGTCGTCATGGCGTTCGGCTGGTTGCCCAACGTCGTCGCGGTCCTGCTCGCGGCGCTCCTGCTCGTGCTCACGCGGTGCGTGCGCGCGGCCGAGGTCTACCGCGCGGTGAACTGGGAGAGCGTCGTGCTCATCGCGGGGATGATCCCGCTCGCGACGTCGCTCGAGCGCACCGGCGGCACGAAGCTCGTCGCGGATTTCGTGGAGACGCAGCTGCACGGGGCGAGCCCGACGGTCGTGCTCGCGCTCCTCGTCGCCATCACGTCGGCGATCGGCATGGTGCTCTCCAACACGGCCACCGCGGTCCTGCTCGCGCCGGTCGCCGTGAGGCTCGCGAGCGCGTTCGGCGTCGCTCCGGAGCCGCTCCTCCTCGGCGTCGCGTTCGCGTCGAGCGCCGCGTTCGCGACGCCGATCGCGTCGCCGGTCAACGTGCTCGTGATGGCGCCCGGCAAGTACCGCTTCAGCGACTACACGAAGGTCGGCCTGCCGCTGCAGCTGCTCGTGCTGGCCACCGCCGTGCTGGTGATCCCCCTCGTCTGGCCGTTCTGACGGGCTCCGGACGTCGCGGCCGCGCTCCCGCGGCGTGCGGTCGGGCTCGCGCCGGAGGATGACGGATCGCGCCTCGTGCGTTATTCACCGACCGTGAACGTCCGCTCGTTCCCCCCGCTCGTCGTCGCCGGGGCGGCGATCCTCGCCGCGTCCTGCTCGCGCGCGCGCGAGGCCCCTCCGTCGGCGGCGCGCCCGGCCGAGGCGTCGTCTCCCGACGCGGGGCCCGCCCGCCTCGCCGAGGCGGGCGCCGTCGCCGCGGCCGAGGCGTGGGTCGAGCCTCCGCCGGCGTGCGAAGAGGCGCCGGGCGTCTTCTTCTTCTCGTCTCCGGCCGTCCCGTCCGCCGGTCGACCGCTGCGCGTCCTCGCGGTGAGCGACAAGCCGCTGACCGGGGAGCTCCGCGTCGGCGAGGCGCGCGAGGCCACGCGCCGCGGCGGTCCGCCGTACTTCTGGAGCGTCGAGCTGCCGTCGGCGCCCGCCGGATCGCTCGCGGCGACGTTCGCTCAGAGCGCGTGCGACGCCGCTCGCGGCGCGTCGACGTCGAAGATCACCGTGCGCAAGGTCGCCGCCGCCGCGCCCGCGCCGCCGAAGAGCGGCCTCTGGCCGGTGACGCGGGCGTGGTCCCGCGCGCTCGAGAGCGTGTATTCCGCATGGATAGAGGCGCTCTTCGACGCCCCCGAGGGCGAGCAGCCGAGCTGGCGCGCGCTCCACGAGGTGCTGCGCGATCCGAAGCAGAACCTGCTGTACGATCACCTCGGTCTCGGCGAGGACAGCGGGAAGACCGCGCCCGTCGTTCGCCCCGATTGCGCCGACCTGCCGTATTTCCTCCGCGCGTACTTCGCGTGGAAGCTCCGGCTCCCGTTCGGGCTCGCGGAGTGCAACCGCGGCGGCGGCGGCGCGCCGCCGTCGTGTCGCGGGCTCATCACGAACGAGGACCTCGACGAGCGCGCCGAGGCCAAGAAGAAGGACGGCGCGGTGGCGATGTTCGGCGCCTTCCTGCGAGGCACGCTCGCCGACAAGGCGCACTCCGGCTCGGCGCGCACGCCGTTCGAGGACGAGGGCGCCGACTACTACCCGGTGAAGCTGACCTGGGAGAGCTTGCGCCCCGGCACGGTGTACGCGGATCCGTACGGTCACATCCTCGTGATCGCCAAGCGCCTCCCGCAGACCGCCGAGCGCGGCGGCGTGCTCTACGCCGTCGACGGCCAGCCCGACGGTACGGTCGCGCGCAAGCGCTTCTGGCGGGGGAACTTCCTCTACGCGACGCAGCCCGAGCTCGGCGGTCCGGGCTTCAAGCAGTTCCGCCCGATGGTGCGCCGCGCCGGCGCCCTCGTACGCCTCGACGACGAGGGCATCAAGGCGAGCCCCGAGTACGGCGACCTCTCGCGCGACGCCGCGAAGCTCGACGTCGAGGGGTTCTACGACGCGATGGACGACGTGCTCGCGCCGCGTCCGCTGGACCCCGAGCGCGCGATGATGGAGACGATCGCCGCGCTCGACGAGCAGGTGCGCACGCGCGTCCAGTCGATCGACAACGGCCGCAAGTGGCTCGAGAAGGGGACCGGCCCGGTCGCGATGCCCGAGGGCGGCGAGATCTTCGAGACGACCGGCGTGTGGGAGGACTTCTCGACGCCGTCGCGCGACCTTCGTCTCCTCATCGCGATCGACGTCGTGAAGAACTTCCCCGCGCGCGTCGCCCGTCGGCCGAGCCGCTACGCGATGCCGCCGGGGAAGGCGCCGAGGGACGTCGAGGCCGACCTCGGGAGGGTCCTGGCGCGCGAGCTCGAGGCTCGCAAGGTCACGTACACGCGGACCGACGGATCGCCGTTCACGCTGACGCTCGCCGAGGTCCTGGCGCGCGCCGGCTCGTTCGAGATGACCTACAACCCCAACGACTGCGCGGAGACGCGCTGGGGGGCGGCGCCCGGCAGCGCCGAGGCGTCGACGTGCCGCGCGCAGGCGCCCGCCGAGCAGCGCGCGCGCATGGAGACGTACCGCGGCTGGTTCTCCGAGCGCCGCCGCCCCGCGCGCAAGTAGCCTCGAGCGTCGCTCTCGCGAGGTTCCTCGCGGTCTCGAGATCGCGCCGCGTCGCCGCGCCGACGCGCGACGACGGCCTCGTACGTGTTGCTCGCCGCACGCTTCACGCGCCGCTCGGCCAGGGCGCGGAGGAGCTCGGCCGGACGTCGAGCGGGAGCTCGCCGAGGAAGACGGCCCCCGCCGTCGGCCTCGGCGAACGGCGCCGTCCGCGACGTCGTGGCCCGAGACGGTCATCGTGACGGCCCCGCCGCCGCCGACACCTCGAGGTCCCCGGGCCATGAAAGGCGTGAGCGCGGGTCCGCGGCCAGGTCGCGGCGCGGACCCTCTCTCAGGTCTTGCCCGGCTCGACGATGATCTCGACGCGCCGGTTGTTCGCGCGCCCCTCGGCCGTCTTGTTGTCGGCGACCGGGCGGTCCGGCCCGACGCCCACGGACTTGATGCGGTCCGCGGCGACGCCGCGCGCGACGAGCTGATCGCGCACCGCGTCCGCGCGCTTCTTGCCGAGCTCGACGTTGTAGTCGCGCTTGCCCTGCGAGTCGGTGTGTCCCTCGACCGTGATGTTCGAGTCGGGGTTGCCCTTGATGAGCGCGTCGGCGACCTCGTTCAGCTTCACCATCGCGGCCGGGAGGAGCGTGGACTCGTTCGACCTGAAGAGCACCGCCCCCGAGAGGGTGATGACCATGCCGCGCGACTCCTGCTTCACCGCGGCGATCTTCTGGAGATCGGCGAGCGCCTGGGCGGCCTTCTTCTCCGCGGCCTCGCGCGCGACCTTCTCGGCCGCGAGCTGGTCCTGCGTCTTCTCGAGGTTCTGCTTGGTGCTCGAGAGCTCCTTCTGCGCGCTGCGGAGCTGGTCGGACGTCAGGTTGGCGGCCTCGCGCTCGGCGTTCTCCTTCTCCTTCTGCGCGAGGAGGGTGTTGGCCGAGGCCTCCGCCAGCTGCGCCTTGCGGATCGCGATGTACGCGTAGTCCTTGGTCTGCGGGGCGTCGCCCTCGTCGTTGAACGCGCGCTCCGCCTGATCGAGCGACTGCTTCGCGACGTGGAGCTCGGCGGGCGCCTGCTGCGCGGCCGCGCCCTTGGAGGCGGCCTGGTAGGCCGCGCGGGCGTCGACGAGCTCCTTCGGCGGGAGGGTGCTCCCGCAGCCGACGGCGGCGGTGAGGAGCGAGAGCGAGACGAGAGAGAGGGTGGTTCGGGCGCTCATCGGGTAGCTCACTTTCCGGCCTTGAGGTTCTTGACCTTCCCCTGCGCCTCTTCGGCGGCCGCCTTCGCGGTGTTCTCCTTCGCGAGCATCACGGAGAGCTCGGCGTCGGAGTTGGCGCGCTGCAGGATGAGGTCCGCGCGCTTGTTGTCGCCGTCCGCCATCAGCTTCTTGGCTTGGTCGATCTGCTCGGACGCCAGCTTCAAGTGGAGGGCGGCCTTCGGCTCCCTCTCGGCGCCGAGCTCACGGGCGCTGCGCGCGGCGGCCTCCGCGCTGGCGAGACGATCGGACGGGGGCGGCATGCTGCTGCCACAGGCGACGAGGACGAGAGCAGCGGCGATGATGGGCGTTCGCATCGGGTTCCTCACAGGGCCAGGCAGCATACCAAACTAGGTTGCGACGAAAAGGTCCCTTCCGCCCGCAAAGCGTGCGCGCGCGTACGGGGTACGCAAACGCCGGCTCGTCGGCGGGGCGCGACGGCTCGTCAGCGCTGCGTGAGGAGCTTGTCGATCAGGCCCTTCGAGTAGGCCGAGAGCTCGCGGAAGACCACGCCCATCCCGGTGTTGGGCCCGTCCTTCTCGACGCGGACGACCTCGCCGACGCCTTCGATCGTCTCCATGTCGTCCATGATGACGGTGAACCGCAGGTTCACCTGCGTGCCGACCGGGAGCGGGCTCTGCGCGCGGATGAAGACGCCGGTGCGCGAGATGTTCGTCACGTACTCCTGGATGAAGGCGTCGAACGACTCGAACTCCTTGTTGATCGTGATCCGCTCGTCGGCGCGCTTGCTCTCGCTCATCGCATGACGAGCATAACCGAACGCGCGCGCGTCGCGAGGGCCGTCGGCGGCGGGCCGGACGGATCCTCGGAGGCGGGGCGCGCGGGCGGGGAGGCGCGGAGCTCGGCCGGTCGAGCGCAGCCTCGACCGCGGCGCGATCGCCGGGCGCGTCGCGGGCGCCCGGCGGCGGCGCTCACTTGCCTTGGAGGTCGAACTGCTCGAGGTGGTACTCCTTGCGCGGAACCACCATGATCTTCCGCATGAAGCGGTTCTCGGCGTCCTGCACGGCGGCCTTCTCCGGGCCGTTCAGCACGTCGGCGACGGCGGGGTGCGCGTTGACGACGACGGAGTAGCCCGGGAGCGTCGAGCGCTTGCGGCGGATCTCGCGGAGGATCTCGTAGGCGATCGTGTCCTTCGACTGGAGCTGGCCCGTGCCGTCGCAATAGAAGCACGGCTCGTGGAGCAGGCGCCCGAGGCTCTCGCGCGTGCGCTTGCGCGTCATCTCGATGAGCCCGAGGTCCGAGATGCGGTTGAGCGTCGTCTTCGCCTTGTCCTTGTGGAGCAGCTCCTCGAGGGTGCGGCGCACCTTCTCGCGGTTCTTGTGCTGCTCCATGTCGATGAGGTCGAGGATGATGAGCCCGCCGATGTTGCGGAAGCGGAGCTGGTAGGCGATCTCGTGGACGGCCTCGAGGTTCGTCTTGAGGATCGTCTCCTCCATGTCCTTCGAGCCCTTGCCGACGAACCGGCCGGTGTTGACGTCGATCGCCGTCAGCGCCTCGGCCTGATCGATGATGAGGTAGCCGCCGCTCGGGAGGGGCACCTTGCGCGAGAGCGCGCGCTGGATCTCGTCCTCGATGCCGTACTCGTCGAAGATCGGCTCCTCTTCGTCGTAGAGCTTCACGTCCTTGATGCGGTCGGGGGCGAACATCTCGACGAAGCGGCAGAGGCGCTCGTACTGCTGCTTGTCGTCGATGACGACCTCGTCGACCTCGTCGGTGAAGAGATCGCGCGCGACCTTGAGCACGAGGTCGAGCTCGCTCGAGAGCATGAACGGCGCGCGCGCGCCTTCGCGCTTCTTCGCGATCTCGCCCCAGAGGCGGACGAGGTAGCCGACGTCCTGCTTGAGGCCCTTCTTGGTGAGGCCCTCGGCGACCGTGCGCACGATGAGCCCGCCGCTCGGCGGCTTCATCGCCTCGATCGCCTCGCGAAGACGCGCGCGCTCCTTGTCGTTGCCGATGCGCTTCGAGATGCCGACGTGATCGACCGTCGGCAGGTAGACGACGTAGCGGCCGGGCAGCGAGATGTGGCTCGAGCAGCGCGCGCCCTTGGTGCCGATCGGATCCTTCGTCACCTGGACGATGATCTCCTGACCCTCCTTGACGACCTCGCGGATCGGCGTCGACTTGGAGAGGCGGCCGGGGAGCCCCTGACCGCCGCGCCCGCCGCTGCGTCCGC